>NZ_JBQENZ010000084.1:0-304 GCF_052044935.1 Ensifer sp. 22460 | reverse complement strand
CAGACCGTCATCGTCGACATTCGCAGACGCCACGCCGCCCGTCGGCGTGTTGGCATCCGTTACCGAGAAGCCAAAGTTTGCCGTCGACGTATCACCGTCACCGTCCGTCACCGTGTAGGTACCGTTGACCGGCAGAGATGCTCCGACCGTCGGCGTGTCCGCCTGGAACTCGTAGCTGCCGTCTGCCTTGACCCGGATCGAGCCTGCACCGACATCGATCCATGCGGACCAACCGGTGACTGCATCGAAAGCACCGACCGAGGTGCCGTTGATCTGTGTCAGCGTTGCTCCATCCGCGCCAGCC
>NZ_JBQENZ010000083.1:0-333 GCF_052044935.1 Ensifer sp. 22460 | reverse complement strand
GGTCGACTCTTCGTTCATGTCAGCGTCGACGAGCTTGCCGATGCCCTTCTCGATCGAGTCCGAGAGGTCCTGAACGAAGTTCTTCTGCAGCTCGACGCGGCTGTTGAGCGCACCGAGGTCGGAAGCGGCGTCGGTCATCTGCAGCAGCGTTGCGTCAACGCCCGAGATGGCTTCTGCCAGAGCACCGGTGGTCATGTTGGTGATGTCCATCGACAGCACGCTGTAGCCGGTCGTGACCGTCGAACCGTTGGTCGCCAGCTTGTATTCCATGTAGCTGGAGAGCAGGCCGGTGCCGCCGGTCGTAACGTTAGCGCCGGTGGCGTCGACCTGGAT
>NZ_JBQENZ010000082.1:0-363 GCF_052044935.1 Ensifer sp. 22460 | reverse complement strand
ATGCCGATCAAAGGAACGTCGTCGGAGACCGACACGTTCACCGTGCCCTCGGCTGTGTCGCCGTCCGTATCGGAGGCGATCACCTTGACCAAGCCGAGGCTGGCAAGGTCGTCGGCATTGATGCCGGGGTGGCTGGCGTAGTTGTCGTTCAGCGTCGCCGTCACCGTCGCGCTGTCGCCGTTGCGCACCAGGTCGAGCGTGATGATCGCCACACCGCCGGCGCGGCCGATGATCTGCGTGTCGGAGACGCGATCCCAGGTCAATCCGCCCGTAAGGCCGCTGGTGTTGCCGAACACGATCGTCGCGATCGCATCCGAACCGGCCGTAAAGCCGATCGTGCCGCTGCTCGTGTCCGAACCGGCC
>NZ_JBQENZ010000081.1:0-371 GCF_052044935.1 Ensifer sp. 22460 | reverse complement strand
CCGCATCTCGTCGGGCCTGCGCGTCGGTTCCGCTGCCGACAACGCCGCTTACTGGTCGATCGCGACCACCATGCGTTCGGACAACAAGGCTCTCGGCACGGTTCAGGACGCCCTCGGCCTCGGCGCTGCCAAGACCGACGTTGCCTACACCGCCATGGAAAACTCCAAGGACGTCGTCGACGAGATCAAGAAGAAGCTGGTTGCCGCCAGCGAGCCGGGTGTTGACAAGAGCAAGATCCAGAAGGAAATCAAGGAGCTGCAGAACCAGCTCATCAGCATTTCCAAGTCGGCTTCGTTCTCCGGCGAAAACTGGGTCTACAACGACGCCAACAACACGGCTGCCACCAAGTCGATCGTCGGTTCGTTCAACC
>NZ_JBQENZ010000080.1:0-426 GCF_052044935.1 Ensifer sp. 22460 | reverse complement strand
GGCCTTTCTGGCCGGACCACAGGATCTTTCCTTCAGCGAAACCGCAAGCGACGTCTCGGTGCAGATGTGGACACGGCTTCGTGGCGTCGTTCTGCCGCAATACAGCCTCGATTGGGTGCGCGTCATCCAGCCCGCTTCCTTCAGCCTGAGTGTTGCATCCAACCGCATCAAGCCGGCGCGGCTTGCCGCACCTTTCGCGCGGGCCATTGACAGCGCCTACCGCAAGCGGATGGCGCCGGGCGAACAACGCTGGTCCGCCGTGTCTGCCGCCGGCATCGGTCAGGCCGGTTTCACGGCACAGGAAACCGATCGCAACGGCTTTGCCGCCGTGGTCGATCGTTTCCTCGCGCAGTTTCCGCTGCGCCCCGAATGGGCTGAAGGGCAGCTCGACTACATTCTCGGCGATGCGGAGCAAAAGCCCGAACA
>NZ_JBQENZ010000079.1:0-434 GCF_052044935.1 Ensifer sp. 22460 | reverse complement strand
GCTCGCCCTGTTCGGGCTTTTGCTCCGCATCGCCGAGAATGTAGTCGAGCTGCCCTTCAGCCCATTCGGGGCGCAGCGGAAACTGCGCGATGAAACGATCGACCACGGCGGCAAAGCCGTTGCGATCGGTTTCCTGTGTCGTGAAACCGGCCTGACCGATGCCGGCGGCAGACACGGCGGACCAGCGTTGTTCGCCCGGCGCCATCCGCTTGCGGTAGGCACTGTCGATGGCCCGCGCGAAAGGTGCGGCAAGCCGCGCCGGCTTGATGCGGTTGGACGCAACACTCAGGCTGAAGGAAGCGGGCTGGATGACGCGCACCCAATCGAGGCTGTATTGCGGCAGGACGACGCCACGAAGCCGTGTCCACATCTGCACCGAGACGTCGCTTGCGGTTTCGCTGAAGGAAAGATCCTGTGGTCCGGCCAGAAAGGCC
>NZ_JBQENZ010000078.1:0-439 GCF_052044935.1 Ensifer sp. 22460 | reverse complement strand
GGCCGGTTCGGACACGAGCAGCGGCACGATCGGCTTTACGGCCGGTTCGGATGCGATCGCGACGATCGTGTTCGGCAACACCAGCGGCCTGACGGGCGGATTGACCTGGGATCGCGTCTCCGACACGCAGATCATCGGCCGCGCCGGCGGTGTGGCGATCGTCACGCTCGACCTGGTGCGCAACGGCGACAGCGCGACGGTGACGGCCACGCTGAACGACAACTATGCCAGCCACCCCGGCATCAATGCCGACGACCTCGCAAGCCTCGGCTTGGTCAAGGTGATCGCTGCCGATACCGATGGCGATACGGCCGAAGGCACTGTCTCGGTCTCCGTCTCCGACGACGTACCTTTGGCGTCGAGCGAAGCCGGTGGGAACGTCTCGGAAGGCACGACGATCAGTGGCTCGTTCGACTTTGCGGCTGGCGCGGATGGAGCA
>NZ_JBQENZ010000077.1:0-495 GCF_052044935.1 Ensifer sp. 22460 | reverse complement strand
CATCACGGATCCGGCCTCGTCCAACGTGGTCGAGGGCCAGGCGCTTGCCGGCAACTGGACGCTTTCGGCCGGCGCTGACGGTGTCAGCACCGTGGACGTCACGGTCGGCAACACCACGCAGACCCTGGCGCTGACGGCAGGTCAGTCGGTTGTGTTCAAGCTTGCCGAGGGCACGCTGACGGTCAATGCCGACAAGACCTGGTCGTTTGCTGCGGCCAGCAACCTCAACAATGCCGGTGGCGTCAACGTCACCTTCTCGCTGTCGGCCACGGATGCCGACGGTGACGCCACGAGCGACAGCCAGACAATCACCGTCACCGATGGTAGTGGTCCGTCGATCGAAGCGGAGGCGGGAACCGCATCGCTGACACTCGACGACCAGAACCTTGCGGACGGCTCGACGCCGGCCGGTTCGGACACGAGCAGCGGCACGATCGGCTTTACGGCCGGTTCGGATGCGATCGCGACGATCGTGTTCGGCAACACCAGCGGCCT
>NZ_JBQENZ010000076.1:0-496 GCF_052044935.1 Ensifer sp. 22460 | reverse complement strand
GACCTTCGTCAATGTCGAGCACGTCCAGATCACCGGCGGTTCGGGCGACGACGTCATCACCACGTTGGACGGGAATGATCAGCTTTACGGCGGCCTTGGTAACGATACGTTGTCTGGCGGCGCCGGCAGCGACAACCTCCAGGGTGGCGAGGGCAATGACACGCTTTCCGGCGGATCGGGTTCTGACGCTCTCGACGGCGGGGCTGGCAGCGACAACCTCGATGGCGGCGACGACAATGACAGCATGGTTGGTGGTGAAGGCGACGACACGCTGACCGGGGGGGCCGGCTACGACTACCTGGATGGCGGCCTTGGCACTGATACGCTCGACACGAGCGCCGACGGCGGCCAGGCCTTTGGCGGCAGCGGTGACGACGGCCTGATCGGCGGCGACGGCGCCGACTACCTGGCCGGCGGCGAAGGCAGCGACACGATCAATGCCGGAGCGGGCGACGACACGCTCATAGACGATGACAATGCGGCCTCTTCCGGCAAT
>NZ_JBQENZ010000075.1:0-568 GCF_052044935.1 Ensifer sp. 22460 | reverse complement strand
ATCGGCAAGCTCGTCGACGCTGACATGAACGAAGAGTCGACCCGCCTGAAGGCTCTGCAGACGCAGCAGCAGCTCGGTATCCAGGCGCTCTCGATCGCCAACTCGAACTCGCAGAACATCCTGTCGCTGTTCCGTTAATCGGGCGCCAGGCGGCGCGGGTCCCGGCCCGCGCCCGACTGCAGAAAATCGAAACCGCGCTTCGCAAGAGGCGCGGTTTTTTGTTGTGCCAAATCGGATGTTGGAGCGTTTCGAAAAATAATCGCGGCGTCTTAGGTTGCCGTTAACCACGATGGTGTTTGCTGTGTCCATCGAAGGAGCGGGTTAACCAACAACAACAACCGGTTAACAGGCATGAGGCTGACCGCTGCTTCCCGGTAGCTCCCGGAATGTCCCTTTTTCACGAGTATTGCCAACAAGGGGCACTCAGCCAATGACCAGCATCATGACGAACACCGCCGCAATGGCGGCTCTCTCCACTCTGCGTTCGATCAATTCGGATATGGAAACCACCCAGGACCGCATCTCGTCGGGCCTGCGCGTCGGTTCCGCTGCCGACAACGCCGCTTAC
>NZ_JBQENZ010000074.1:0-696 GCF_052044935.1 Ensifer sp. 22460 | reverse complement strand
GCCGGTCTGGGGTGAACTTGTTTGGTGAGAGCAGGTGTAGCCGACCGGGTTGCGCTGCTGAATTGCAATAATGATTTCGACTGAATTGCGATTTTGGCAACAATAGATGTAGGCGACGCCACTCCAGGGTCTTTCGCATCTCCTTTGTGATGGTCACACACCGATGGCGTGGTCTTCGCCGCCCAGATACCGATCCCGGTCACCACCACACCGCGAAATCGACTTCGGATAAAGCTCCCGACAACGCCCCGGAAGCGGGCCGGATAGCTCTGGCACTTTGGTTCTAGAGCGCCCTTCCGCTTCCAGTATTCCGCTTGAAAGCGGGATACTCTAGTCCCTCATCGGGTCTGCGGCCATTCGAGATTGCCGAAGGTGGTCCGGGATACTCCCTTGTAATAGGCGCCACGCTTGGGCGACGGCTGGTTCACAACCACCTTCGCCCAGGAAGGGCGGGCCTTGACCTTTGACGAGGCACGGTCATCACCGAGTGCGGCCGACGAAGCGATCAGGATGGAGACTGCCGCTATCGCACCAGTTCTGGCCATGCTTTTCATTTCTTGTTCCTTGGAAGAGTTTTCACTGACGATATCGAGCGTTCTGCGTGTCTCACACGGCCCAGCAGGAGCAGCCGAGTGCGCCGAAGAAGCCCTTGAGATCGGCGATCGGCAGCTTTGACGTCCAGGCGCCGGCATGGTC
>NZ_JBQENZ010000073.1:0-844 GCF_052044935.1 Ensifer sp. 22460 | reverse complement strand
GCGGGATGGATCGAAGAGGTCCCCGACAAGGTTCAAGGTCGTCAGCGCCCCCTTCGGCTGAGCAAAGCTGGCGAAGACCTGCTGTTTTCATCCATGCCGGCCTGGCGGGCGGGGCAGGAACGAGCGTCCAAGCTGCTTGGGCAAGCAGGCTTGAGGGCAATCAAGACCGTCGCGGACGACATTCCGCGCGATTAGCCGGAATCTGGAATTATGGTATTGCATATACAACACTGCTTCCTATGTGTTGTATATGCAGCATTAGGACGCCGCGGAGCGCCTGATGCCATTATCGAAAGGAGAAATGCGATGACAACGATTCTGGTGACCGGTGCAACCGGAGATACGGGGCGTCCGACCGTGAAGGAACTGCTGAAGAAAGGCCTAAAGGTCCGCGCCCTCGCTCGTCGGGAGGACGCTCGCTCGCAGGAGCTGGCCAGTCTGGGTGCCGAGATCGTTTATGGGGACATCACCAGCCTGCGCGATATGCGGCTGGCTTTCGACGGCGTCGACCGCGCTTACTTCTGCTATCCCATTGCCGACGGTCTCGTGGAGGCGGCAGTCATCTTCGCACAGGTGGCGAGAGAGCAGGGCGTCGAGCACATCGTCAACCTGTCCCACAAGCAACCCAGGCCCGACGCGCGCAGCAAGGTGACCCAGAACCATTGGCTTTCGGAGCAGGTGTTCAAGTGGTCAGGCATCCCGACGACGAACTTGCGCATCACCTTCTTCGCCGAGTGGCTCCTCTACATCTCGTCATTCATCCAGCGCGGCCGCTACGTCATGCCATTCAACAAGGATGGCCGCTTTGCTCCGCTGGCCGCGGCCGATACGGCGAAGATCATCG
>NZ_JBQENZ010000072.1:0-870 GCF_052044935.1 Ensifer sp. 22460 | reverse complement strand
GGTTGAACGAACCGACGATCGACTTGGTGGCAGCCGTGTTGTTGGCGTCGTTGTAGACCCAGTTTTCGCCGGAGAACGAAGCCGACTTGGCAATGCTCACGAGCTGGCTCTGCAGCTCCTTGATTTCCTTCTGGATCTTGCTCTTGTCAACACCCGGCTCGCTGGCGGCAACCAGCTTTTTCTTGATCTCGTCGACGACGTCCTTGGAGTTTTCCATGGCGGTGTAGGCAACGTCGGTCTTGGCAGCGCCGAGGCCAAGAGCGTCTTCAACGGTCGAGAGTGCCTTGTTGTCCGAACGCATGGTGGTTGCGATCGACCAGTAAGCGGCGTTGTCCGCAGCGCTACCGACGCGCAGGCCCGATGAGATGCGGTCCTGGGTGGTTTCCATCGAGGAATTGATCGAACGCAGGGTCTGAAGAGCCGACATTGCGGCGGTGTTCGTCATGATGCTGGTCATTGGCTGAGTGCCCCTTGTTGGCTGATTTGGAATGAAAAGGGACATTCCGGGATTACCGGGAAGCAGCGGTCAGCCTCATGCCTGTTAATGTTGATTAACCCGCCGTTTCGTTGGCCACAGAAAACACCATCGTGGTTAACAAATGCTGAAGCTCAGTCGATAATTTCGGCACGCGTGGCTGAAATAGACCAACAAAAAACCGCGCCTCTTGCGAAGCGCGGTTTCGATTTTCTGCAGTCGGGCGCGAGCCGGGACCCGCGCCGCCTGGCGCCCGCTTAGCGGAACAGCGACAGGATGTTCTGCGAGTTGGTGTTGGCGATCGTGAGCGCCTGGATACCGAGCTGCTGCTGCGTCTGCAGAGCCTTCAGGCGGGTCGACTCTTCGTTCATGTCAGCGTCGACGAGCTTGCCGAT
>NZ_JBQENZ010000071.1:0-923 GCF_052044935.1 Ensifer sp. 22460 | reverse complement strand
GTGGTCGACCGCGTAATGGCAGACGAGATGAAACGCGACCTATAATATCGGCCTCTCGACCAAGCGAAAATGCCTTCGCCGGACGCTCACCGTCGGTCAGGAAGCGTTCGAAGATGTCGCGACGCGAGATGGCATAGCGGAGCGCCTACGCGAGTTTGGATTTGCCGGAGACCCGCGGCAGGGTCGCCTGCCAGAAGGTGAAGAGGTCTTTGACGATCGCTGGAGAGACTTCCTGACGTGCTGCCGCACGAGCCTCAGGGCTTTGACCCCGGATGGTTTCCTCAATCTCCCAGAGCTTCGCCGACCGTCTCTGTGGCAACCTTCGAGCTCTTTGCGACGTGCAACTCGTAGAATTTCCGCCGGCTATCCGCGCCCGCCCGGACAACGATGTCGCCGATGACAAGCTCGATCACCGCTCTCGCACCAACCGGTCCGGCTTCTACCTGAACAGCCGGATCCGCCGAGAAGGATCGTTGTCCGGCACGAGCATTGCGGCGCCAGCCAAATAAATGCGACGGATGTATTCCGATGCGATGCGCAATCGCCGAAATGCTTGCGCCGGGCTCCATTGCAACCACGGCCCGCTCCTTGAATTCATCGGACCACCGCCGCCGAAACTGCCGCGGCGCACCCTCAAGCCGTTCCGGAACGGCTTCGATCATATGGAGGTTTCTAGTTCCAGAGCTAGGCGCAGACATAGAAGCTCACAGTCTGTGAATCGTCTGTCCGCAATACAGGCGCCCGCGCTACCTACGCCAGATGGGGTCAGCTTGCCGCTTACCGTTCTCTCCGGGTAGCGCTAGAACGTCAAAAAGCCCGGCGGATTTCTCCTGGCGGGCTTTTTTTGATTTGGTTGCGGGGGCAGGATTTGAACCTGCGGCCTTCAGGTTATGAGCCTGACGAGCTACCGGGCTGCTCCACCC
>NZ_JBQENZ010000070.1:0-2064 GCF_052044935.1 Ensifer sp. 22460 | reverse complement strand
AAGCACGCCCAGACGTCTTGGAACTCCGTCAGCGGTGGTTCGACGAGCAACTTGATCTTGATCCGTCGCGGCTCGTGTTCATCGACGAAAGTGTGCTGCAGAGCAGCGGAAGGAGTTCGACATGAACTAAGACCGTAGCGTAAAGCTGCGTGAATGATGGAGGACGGCCCTCCGAGATCGGCTTTCAGGAGCAGATCTCAAACCAGTCCGAGCTGCTGCGGTAAAGAGCCGTGGTGGTGAGCGTCGGATGAAACGTTCGGACGAGATCCGAGCAGGTGCATGTTCAAAAGACGAACGAAAGTGAACCCTCCGAAGACGCGTCGTTATGAACGTAAGTGTCGTCGAAACCAGGACCGTTTCGTCATCCTGGGACCAGTCCGCCAGAAGCCTGATGACCGGGCGGGCGGCGACCGGCGTAGAGGGGGCGTGATTTGGATATAGGCTTTCACGCGGAACTGCAGGAACCAGGCTCCTGATGCCAAGGGAGAAGCTCAAGCGGCGCAAACCGCAAGGCGAGAGTACCGATGCGGGAGACTGGGGCGGACCGATCCGTAAGAGCGTCGAAGACCCTGTAATGGGGTCGGAGCAAAGGGGTCGGATCAGGTGGCCGTATTGATTGAAACAACTGGAAACAGGATGACTTCGGAAAGTACGGCAGACAAGCCGTTTCGAATTGAGAAACGGCAAGTGTACGAAGCTTATAAAGCGGTCAAAGCCAACCATGGCGCAGCCGGGGTGGACGGCGAGACTTTGGAAATGTTCGAGAAAGATCTTGCGAGGAATCTCTACAAGATTTGGAATCGGATGTCGTCCGGAGCCTACTTTCCGCCACCGGTGCGTGCCGTCTCCATTCCAAAGAAGGCTGGAGGCGAGAGGGTTTTGGGTGTGCCCACGGTCAGCGATCGGATCGCGCAGATGGTGGTCAAACAGATGATTGAGCCGGATTTGGACTCCCTCTTTCTTCCAGACTCATACGGGTACAGGCCGGGAAAGTCGGCCTTGGATGCCGTCGGCGTGACTCGCCAGCGGTGCTGGAAGTATGACTGGGTTTTGGAATTCGACATCAAAGGACTGTTCGACAATCTTCCACACGATCTCTTGCTGAAGGCGGTCAGGAAGCACGTTACATGCAAGTGGGCTCTGCTCTACATTGGAAGATGGCTCGCAGCGCCGATGGAGAAGAATGGTGAGGTTTTGGCGCGAACGTGCGGCACCCCGCAAGGCGGTGTCGTCAGTCCCTGCCTCGCAAATCTCTTCATGCACTATGCATTTGATTTGTGGATGACGCGGATGCATCCCGACCTACCATGGTGTCGATATGCCGACGATGGTCTTGTTCACTGCCAGAGCGAGCAACAAGCTGAAGCCCTCAAGGTGGAGCTGAGTTCTCGGCTGGCAGCGTGCGGACTGCAGATGCATCCGACAAAGACCAAGATCGTTTACTGCAAGGATCAACGGCGCCGAGGAACGTATCCGAATGTCGCATTCGACTTTCTCGGGTATCAATTCCGGCCGCGACGGGTGGCGAATACACAGCGGGACGAGTTCTTCTGTGGCTACACGCCTGCGGTCAGTCCGACGGCGCTCAAGTCGATGCGGGCAACGATCAAGAGTTTGAACATCCCGCGGCAGACGCCGGGGACGCTGGCCGAAATAGCCAGACAGCTCAATCCACTCCTTCGGGGATGGATTGCCTACTATGGCCGGTACAGTCGTTCGGCCCTGTCCACTCTGGCTGATTACGTTAATCAGAAACTCAGGGCTTGGATCAGGAGAAAGTTCAAACGCTTTCAGTCCCATAAGACACGCGCCAGCCTTTTCTTGCGAAAGCTGGCGCGGGAAAATCCGGGGTTGTTCGTGCATTGGAAGGCGTTCGGAACGAACACGTTTACCTGATGGGAGCGGTGTGAATCGAGAGGTTCACGCACCGTTCTGCGAGAGGCCGGCTGGTGAAACTCCTCCGGCCTACTCACCCATGGACCGCGACCAACATGGCCCGCACTCATGGAAGATGCACCAGAGGTGAGCGGCTGCGGATGGGTTTCCCGCATGGCCATCGCAAGA
>NZ_JBQENZ010000069.1:0-2969 GCF_052044935.1 Ensifer sp. 22460 | reverse complement strand
AAGCCTCGGCAACAACCTCGCCGAACCGCTGGCAGCGCTCATCGTGTCGCTTGCCGGCTCCTATGACGCCATCGTCTCGGCTGCGACCTCCGTCGGCAAGAACGTGCTGCCGCGCGTTGCTGCCCTGCTCGACGTCGCGCAGGTCTCGGAAATCGTCGAGATCGTCTCTGCCGACACGTTCAAGCGTCCGATCTATGCGGGCAATGCCATCCAGACGGTTCAGTCCACCGACGCCAGGAAGGTAATCACGGTTCGCACCGCCTCTTTCGCCGCAGCCGGTGAGGGCGGCAGCGCTTCGGTCGAGACCATCTCGGCCGCCGCGAACCCGGGTCTCTCGACTCATGTCAAGGATGCGCTGTCCTCGTCGGATCGTCCGGAACTGACGTCTGCCAAGATCATCATCTCGGGCGGCCGTGCACTCGGCTCGTCGGAGAAGTTCCAAGAGGTGATCCTTCCGATCGCCGACAAGCTGGGTGCTGCCGTCGGTGCAAGCCGCGCTGCTGTCGATGCGGGCTATGCGCCGAACGACTGGCAGATCGGCCAGACCGGCAAGGTTGTTGCCCCCGACCTCTACATCGCCTGCGGCATTTCTGGCGCCATCCAGCATCTGGCCGGCATGAAGGATTCGAAGCTGATCGTCGCGATCAACAAGGACGAGGAAGCGCCGATCTTCCAGGTCGCCGATTACGGTCTTGTGGCAGATATCTTCGATGCCCTACCGGAACTGCAGAAGGCGCTTTGACTGATTTAACATCGCCTCCCAAGCGACGGATGGCGTGGCTTTCAGGCTGCGTCATCCTTTTGATTTCTTTTGCTCCAGAAGATCTTTGGATGAAAAATCTACGTCCTGACAGCATCGTGCAGTCGATCCACCGCATCGTGGCCGCGATCACCGGCTACCTCGCCAAATCGCGAGGTTACATCTCGGACAGGTCGCAGTTCGATGATCGCACCGATCGCAAGTGTCATGGGTGCGAAATCGCCCCTGATGTCTTCTTCGGACATGCATCCCTGCGACGGGAACGTCGGGCGGATTTGCCAGCTTCGGCCGGCCGGCGCCGATTGGATAGAGCTTGGTGCCACGGCAATAGACGTGGTGTTCAATCCCGCTCTGACACCCCAGACAGGGGCACGTTCTGCCTCGTCGGCGACGTCGCCTTCCGGCGAGTGCGCGAAGGTCTGGAGTGTCATCACGCCCGTCCCCGCGGCATCGGCCCCATGACCACCCTCCGCTGATGGCGAGTACGGCGATCATCCCTATCGCAAACTCGACGCAGGCCGCCAAAGTTCTGAGAGACTGACATGAGCGAAGAAATGGAACTCCCCGCACGCGAAAGCATGGAATTCGACGTTGTGATCGTTGGTGCGGGACCTGCGGGGCTTTCGGCGGCGATCCGGCTGAAGCAGATCAATCCCGAGCTTTCCGTGGTGGTTCTGGAAAAGGGCGCCGAAGTCGGCGCGCATATCCTGTCGGGCGCCGTCGTCGATCCGATCGGCATCGACCGGCTATTGCCGGGCTGGCGCGACGAGGCGGATCATCCGTTCAAGACTGAAGTCAAGGACGACCATTTCCTGCTGCTCGGCCCGGCCGGCTCGATCCGGCTGCCGAACTTCGCCATGCCGCCGCTGATGAACAATCACGGCAACTACATCGTCTCGCTTGGAAACGTCTGTCGCTGGCTTGCCGGTCACGCCGAAGCGCTCGGTGTCGAGATCTATCCGGGCTTTGCCGCAACCGAAGTGCTCTATAACGACGACGGCGCCGTCATCGGTGTCGCCACCGGCGACATGGGCATCGAGAGGAATGGCGAGCCTGGCCCGAACTTTGCCCGCGGCATGGCGCTGCTCGGCAAATACACGCTGATCGGCGAGGGCGTGCGCGGCTCGCTCGCCAAGCAGCTGATTTCGAAGTTCGATCTGTCGAAAGACCGCGACGTCCAGAAGTTCGGCATCGGCCTGAAAGAGCTCTGGCAGGTTAAGCCCGAGAACCACCGTCCGGGCCTGGTGCAGCACTCGTTCGGCTGGCCGCTCGGCATGAAGACCGGTGGTGGTTCGTTCCTGTACCATCTGGAAGACAACCTCGTCGCGGTCGGCTTCGTCGTGCACCTCAACTACAAGAACCCATACCTCTTCCCTTTCGAGGAGTTCCAGCGGTTCAAGACCCATCCGGCCATCCGCGGCACCTTTGAAGGCGGCAAGCGGCTGTCCTATGGTGCTCGCGCCATCACCGAGGGCGGCTACCAGTCGGTACCGAAGCTGTCGTTCCCCGGTGGCGCGCTGATCGGCTGTTCGGCCGGCCTCGTGAACGTGCCGCGCATCAAGGGCAGCCACAATGCGGTGCTGTCTGGCATGCTGGCGGCTGACAAACTGGCAGAAGCGATCGCGTCGGGCAGGGCCAATGACGAGCCGGTCGAGATCGAGAACGAATGGCGCCAGACCGATATCGGCAAGGACCTGAAGCGGGTCAGGAACGTCAAGCCGCTGTGGTCGAAATTCGGCACGGCGATCGGCGTGGCACTCGGCGGTCTCGACATGTGGACCAACCAGTTGTTCGGTCTGTCGCTGTTCGGCACGCTGAAGCACGGCAAGAGCGATGCGCAGAGCCTCGAGCCGGCAGCAAAGCACACGAAGATCGATTACCCGAAACCCGATGGCGTGTTGACCTTCGATCGTCTGTCCTCGGTGTTCCTGTCGAACACCAACCACGAGGAGGATCAGCCGGTGCATCTGCAGGTCAAGGACATGAGCCTGCAGAAGCGCTCCGAGCACGACATCTATGCCGGCCCGTCGACGCGCTACTGTCCGGCTGGCGTCTACGAGTGGGTGGAGAAGGACGGCAAGCCGGTCTTCGTCATCAACGCGCAGAACTGCGTGCACTGCAAGACCTGCGACATCAAGGACCCGAACCAGAACATCAACTGGGTGCCGCCGCAGGGCGGCGAAGGCCCGGTCTATCCGAACATGTGAAT
>NZ_JBQENZ010000068.1:0-4288 GCF_052044935.1 Ensifer sp. 22460 | reverse complement strand
AAGCCTCGGCAACAACCTCGCCGAACCGCTGGCAGCGCTCATCGTGTCGCTTGCCGGCTCCTATGACGCCATCGTCTCGGCTGCGACCTCGGTCGGCAAGAATGTGCTGCCGCGTGTTGCTGCCCTGCTCGATGTCGCGCAGGTCTCGGAAATCGTCGAGATCGTCTCTGCCGACACGTTCAAGCGTCCGATCTATGCGGGCAATGCCATCCAGACGGTAAAGTCGTCCGATGCGAAGAAGGTAATCACGGTTCGCACCGCCTCGTTCTCCCAGGCCTCCCAAAGCCCATCTGCTGCCGTTGAGGAAATCTCAACGGCAGCTCTTTCTTCAGGACTTTCATCCTTTGTTGCTGATGCGCTGTCGGCTTCAGATCGCCCGGAACTTACCTCAGCGAAGACTGTAATCTCTGGCGGTCGCGCTCTTGGCTCTGCCGACAACTTTGACGAGGTAATCGTACCAGTTGCCGATAAGCTCGGCGCTGCCATCGGTGCCTCCCGTGCTGCTGTCGATGCCGGTTATGCGCCGAACGACTGGCAGATCGGCCAGACCGGCAAGGTTGTTGCCCCCGACCTCTACATCGCCTGCGGCATTTCTGGCGCCATCCAGCATCTGGCCGGCATGAAGGACTCGAAGGTGATCGTCGCGATCAACAAGGACGAGGAAGCGCCGATCTTCCAGGTCGCCGATTACGGTCTCGTTGGCGATCTGTTCGATGTCCTGCCCGAACTTGAAAAAGCCCTTTAACCGCAATTTCACATGAGACGGCGAGGTCACCTCCAGGCGGCCCAGTGTCTGCTGATGTTAGATGGAGTAGCCTGTGACTATGGAAAATCTGGTTCTTACGGTGTCATGCAAGTCCACAAGGGGAATCGTTGCGGCGATCTCCGGCTATCTGACTGACAAGGGTTGTAATATCCTTGATAGCTCGCAGTTCGATGATCTTGAGACCGGCCGGTTCTTCATGAGAATTGGCTTCAAGTCGGAAACCGGTATCCCGGAGCGTGATATCCGCGAAGGCTTTGATGAGGTCGCAAAGCGACTTTCAATGTCCTACGAGTTTCATCAAGGAGATAAGAGGACAAAAGTCCTTCTTATGGTCTCGCGCTTCGGTCACTGCTTGAACGATCTCCTTTATCGCTGGAGGATTGGCGCGCTTCCGATCGACATCGTTGGTGTCGTCTCCAACCACTTCGACTATCAGAAGGTGGTCGTGAACCATGACATTCCGTTCCACCACATCAAGGTAACCAAGGCGAACAAGCCCCAGGCGGAAGCGCGTATGCTCGAAATTGTTGATCAAACGGGTACCGAGCTGGTTGTGCTCGCCCGCTACATGCAGATTTTGTCCGACCAGCTCTGCGCCAAGATGTCGGGCAGGATCATCAACATTCACCATTCCTTCCTGCCCAGCTTCAAGGGCGCAAATCCCTACAAGCAAGCGTACGAGCGCGGTGTGAAGCTGATTGGCGCGACTGCCCACTATGTGACGGCAGACCTCGATGAAGGCCCGATCATCGAGCAGGATACCGTTCGTATCACGCATGCCCAAAGCCCTGACGACTACGTGTCGCTGGGGCGCGATGTCGAAAGTCAGGTTCTGGCTCGTGCGATCCACGCGCACATCCATCATCGCACCTTTGTTAATGGCAATAGGACTGTCGTGTTCCCGGCCAGCCCCGGAAGCTACGCGTCCGAACGGATGGGGTAACCACCGATGACCGCAATCATTGATGGGAAACAGATCGCCGCCGCCATCGTAGCGCAGGTGAAGAGCGCAGGCGAAGCATTACATTCAAACACAGGCGTGCAGGCAGGTATCGCAGTTGTAATCGTTGGTAATGACCCTGCTAGCCATGCCTATGTCTCCTCGAAGGCTAAAATGGCCCACGAGTGCGGCTTCCTGTCAATTAAGCACGAACTGTCGGAGGATACGAGCCAAGAAGAGTTGGCGACGCTCATCGAGTCACTCAACGATGACCCGCTCGTACACGGTATTCTCGTTCAGTTGCCTCTTCCAGGTCATTTGCGGTCAGACACGATCATTCGCGCCATTGCCCCGGCGAAGGATGTAGACGGTCTACATTTCGCGAACGCTGGCAGAATCGTAACAGGCGATCTCGATGGCGGGCTGGTTTCCTGTACACCGGCAGGTGCCATGGTATTCGTTCGCGATGTCCATGGCGACGACCTTACAGGGCTGCACGCTGTTGTGATCGGCAAGTCGAACTTATTCGGAAAGCCGATGTCAGCGCTGCTGCTGGAGGCCAATGCGACGGTTACCACGGTGCATAAGGGTACGCGCGATGTTCCCGGTCTTTGCAGAAACGCCGATATTGTTGTCGTTGCAGCGGGTCACCCTGGCCTTGTCAAAGCTGACTGGGTGCAGCCAGGTGCAACGGTTATCGATGTCGGGATTAACCGGATTGCCGCTCCCGAGAAAGGCGAAGGGAAGACGAAACTCGTCGGCGATGTTGCGTTCGAGGAAGTGGCGCGTGTCGCAGGTGCCATTACGCCGGTCCCCGGCGGCGTAGGTCCGATGACGATTGCTATGCTAATGGCAAACACTGTGATTGCTGCGTACCGGTTCGCCGGTTTGACCCCACCCAAGTTTGCAAGTCAGTGAAAACGCATGAGTGAGATTCCCGCACGCGAAAGCATGGAATTCGACGTTGTGATCGTTGGTGCGGGACCTGCGGGGCTTTCGGCGGCGATCCGGCTGAAGCAGGTCAATCCGGAGCTCTCGGTCGTCGTGCTCGAAAAGGGCGCCGAAGTCGGCGCGCATATCCTGTCGGGCGCCGTCGTCGATCCCATCGGCATCGACCGGCTGCTGCCGGACTGGCGCAAGGACGCCGACCGTCCGTTCAAGACCGAAGTGAAGGACGACCACTTCCTGTTCTTGGGCCCGGCCGGCTCGATCCGCCTGCCGAACTTTTTGATGCCGCCGCTGATGAACAATCACGGCAATTACATCGTCTCTCTCGGCAACGTCTGTCGCTGGCTGGCGACAAAGGCGGAAGAACTCGGCGTCGAAATCTATCCGGGCTTTGCCGCAACCGAAGTGCTCTACAACGACGAGGGTGCCGTCATCGGCGTTGCCACCGGCGACATGGGTATCGAGAGGAACGGCGAGCCGGGACCGAACTTCGCCCGCGGCATGGCGCTGCTCGGCAAATACACGCTGATCGGCGAGGGCGTGCGCGGCTCGCTCGCCAAGCAGCTGATTTCGAAGTTCGATCTGTCGAAAGACCGCGACGTCCAGAAGTTCGGCATCGGCCTGAAAGAGCTCTGGCAGGTTAAGCCCGAGAACCACCGTCCGGGCCTGGTGCAGCACTCGTTCGGCTGGCCGCTCGGCATGAAGACCGGTGGTGGTTCGTTCCTGTACCATCTGGAAGACAACCTCGTCGCGGTCGGCTTCGTCGTGCACCTCAACTACAAGAACCCATACCTCTTCCCTTTCGAGGAGTTCCAGCGGTTCAAGACCCATCCGGCCATCCGCGGCACCTTTGAAGGCGGCAAGCGGCTGTCCTATGGTGCTCGCGCCATCACCGAGGGCGGCTACCAGTCGGTACCGAAGCTGTCGTTCCCCGGTGGCGCGCTGATCGGCTGTTCGGCCGGCCTCGTGAACGTGCCGCGCATCAAGGGCAGCCACAATGCGGTGCTGTCTGGCATGCTGGCGGCTGACAAACTGGCAGAAGCGATCGCGTCGGGCAGGGCCAATGACGAGCCGGTCGAGATCGAGAACGAATGGCGCCAGACCGATATCGGCAAGGACCTGAAGCGGGTCAGGAACGTCAAGCCGCTGTGGTCGAAATTCGGCACGGCGATCGGCGTGGCACTCGGCGGTCTCGACATGTGGACCAACCAGTTGTTCGGTCTGTCGCTGTTCGGCACGCTGAAGCACGGCAAGAGCGATGCGCAGAGCCTCGAGCCGGCAGCAAAGCACACGAAGATCGATTACCCGAAACCCGATGGCGTGTTGACCTTCGATCGTCTGTCCTCGGTGTTCCTGTCGAACACCAACCACGAGGAGGATCAGCCGGTGCATCTGCAGGTCAAGGACATGAGCCTGCAGAAGCGCTCCGAGCACGACATCTATGCCGGCCCGTCGACGCGCTACTGTCCGGCTGGCGTCTACGAGTGGGTGGAGAAGGACGGCAAGCCGGTCTTCGTCATCAACGCGCAGAACTGCGTGCACTGCAAGACCTGCGACATCAAGGACCCGAACCAGAACATCAACTGGGTGCCGCCGCAGGGCGGCGAAGGCCCGGTCTATCCGAACATGTGAAT
>NZ_JBQENZ010000067.1:0-4751 GCF_052044935.1 Ensifer sp. 22460 | reverse complement strand
CATTCATCCAGCGCGGCCGCTACGTCATGCCATTCAACAAGGATGGCCGCTTTGCTCCGCTGGCCGCGGCCGATACGGCGAAGATCATCGCCAACATCCTGGAGAAGCCGGAAGACCACGGCGGCCAAGCCTACCAGCTGCACGGCCCGAAGGAGTATAGTCACGAGGAGCTCGCAGCAGAGGTTGGTCGGGTCCTCGGAGTCGATCTGCCCTTCGAGCAGCTTACCGTATCGGCCTTTCTGGAGCTCGCGGGGCTCGAGGATGACACCGTCTTGCGGCGGCACTTCGAAGCTGCGGAGCTGGACCAGCAAGAGGGTCTCCTCGCCGGTCTCGATGACATCGGCACGAAGATTATTGGTGGCCCGCTGATGACCGTAGAAGCTTTCGTCAACGCGAACCGGGCGCGCTTCGTCCGTGAAACGCAAACGTCAGTCGACCGAAATTAGAATCCTGTGCGTTTTGGGGCGGATATATCAGGGTGACTAATCCAGGTCGCTAACCGGGGCGATCCGGAACGCATGTTTCGGAGCTGCATCGTCCACCTCGAAAATGCCATGGTTTTGCGATTAATTCACCGGCCACTGAGCTGAATCCTCGAGTGCGTAGCGACTGGCAGCTGCGCACTCGATGGACGATAGCTTTTGGCCGAAGCAGATGCTCACATCCAGGTCAAGGTACGACCTGGAGGGGTCGACAGCAGTCAATGGCCGACCTGCTGATTTAAGCCGATATATCGGGATATCGCCGACGAGACCATCGCGCCTATCACGCAGGACCGCTTCCAGGAAGCAGACCTTGAGCGTGTCGCCAAGGTAGACGACGCCAAACCGCCTTGCCGGGTCACGCCGGCGGGGATCACTGAACCGGCTCGGCGTCTTTCCATATCCTAGCGGGTCGGGAAAGGCACTCGCATAGATTCGTCCAAATCGACGACCGGCAGGAATGGTCTCGATGTCGAGCACGGAATTTTCGAACCCCGCGGGCGGCTTGATTCCCGTCATTCAGCGAAAATCACCGCGGGCGACACTCTCGGCCGCTGCAACCACTTCACCGTCCTGACCACGTTTCAGCGCATCCAGAGCCTTCCGGCCGTCCAGACCACCATGTGGCGTGACAAGGAAGCGGTAAACCGCCCATGCACCGCCGAGGATCTCGTGCAGTTTCGGAAGGACGGCATAGGGCCGACCGTCCCGATCGAGTTGCCATGACGGAAAACGGAAACCCCGCTTGGCTCCGTCGAGACCGAGAACCTGCCCGTTCTGCCGCTTTGTGTTGACCGTGACACGCGAAACGCCGAGCAGGTCCGCGAACGTTTCCGCGCTCAGCATATCATCCTCCGCGAGAATCTCCGCCACACGACGCTGGCCGCGCTCCCGTGCTGCAGTCAACGCTGCCTGGAGCTCGTCATCCGGCTCTGGCGCCTCTTCAACCGGAAACGCAACCTGACGAGACTGCGGTTCTTCTTCCACGACTGAAATCGTCTGCGCTCCGGCCAGCGGATCCACGACGACGCGGAAACTGACCTGATGGCCGGCCTTTCGGCTCAGCTTAATCGCCTTAGCGTATTGCCTGATCAACGCCTTCTCAAAATCTGCCTTCCGGGGCAGCTTCATCGAGAGCGCAATGTCGGAAGAAGCGTTTCGGGGCTCGTTAGCAACAGTTTTCGTAGTGGGCATGGTCTTCAGTCTCCTGCGCTACAATTTAGGCAAGATGTAGAAGTTCGTCAAGTTTGTTAAGTTCGTAAACATACGGCGGCATTCGGGCAGTGCAGGTTCGAGTCCTGCCGCGCCCACCACCATCCTGATCGCCAAACGCCTGGTGTCGGAGGTCTTGAAAACCAATCTCAGCATTCCCAGATGATTTTCCGTCTTCTTTCATCCGGTTAGATAGGAAGGAGGGAAACATGTATCTTCTGGAGATGCCATGGTCTGTACCGTTGCAGGTAACGTTCCAGAACGGCAACAATCGCACCTTTTCATCGGTGTTCGACGCGCTCGTTTTTCTGGAGAACGAGTGGCCGCGACGTCGCGGACGGCGCTACGAGCAAGCCGTCGAAGTCTGTCGGCGCGCCCTTAACCGAAAGATGCCGGTTGCGATCGCGCGTGAAGCTTTCGTCGCTGCGTGTCTGGAGGCGGGCCTCCCAGCGAATGGGCTAGCCCACCGCACCAGCTCGAGAAGCGATGACAGGCGCTCTGCCGCATAGGTCAGGATGGGAATGCTCCGATGTTTGACCCAGTGGAAAGTGCCTGGATAAGCCCGACCGAGTTGAACTTCCTGCAAAGGATCTTCGACCGGGTTTGCATGTGGTGCCAGATTGATCGGCCCAGCGAGCGTGCCGACCACCTCGCGACTTACCTGTTGCATGAATATCGGGCTGGTATTCGCGACGAGACAGCTCTTTTCGAAGCAGCAATGTGGCGCGAAGCGGGCCGTTCAAAGTCCGGCCCCATGCATGAGCATGACAAAGGGTTCGACGACACGACAATCAACTAGACATGTGGCGCGCCGTCCTCATGGCGCGCCAATCGTCTGAACCATTCGCCATCGATGATGCTCCAGTTGAAGATGCGGCGCGATCGCCGACGATAGACTGCCGCGACAATCATTTCCGATCCCCGCGCTAGGGTGCGGGCGACATTTACGTGGATCGGTTTACTTCAAGATTTTCCAAGCTCGCCCCGCACGGTGAGGTGCTCAAGCTTGACGGAGATGGGAGAGCGGTCAACGATACGGCTAAAAGCGATAACCGACACCCAGCGCGCCAAGCCTCGTAGCGTCAATTCCGGACGATACATTATGCGATTTTCGAGCTCCTCCCGCCGCGCGTGGATCGTTCCACGCCTCCTCCCAGAACCGATTAAGTTCAAAAGCGCAGGAACCTCCGCCCGTGTCGCAGTGGGTTTGTAGCGCCGCGCCTCACCGTCCTGCTTCCTTGACCGCGCGCCTTCCCTTACAATCCCTTCCGGACACAATGGAGTTCCGACATGAGCGAAGACGCCTTCAACATGTCGATCCGCAAGTTCCTGAAGGAAGTCGGCATCACCTCGCAGCGCAAGATCGAGGATACGGTGCGCGAAGGTTCTCACCTTCTCCCTGTTGGCAAATCGACCGAGGCGGCCCCTACGTTCCACGGCGCGAGCGCAAAACCGGATTGGCTCTTTCCGCAGGCGACAGCACCGGAAGCCACGTCATCCGACTGGCGGCCAATGTTCCTCGACTATCTGTCCCTTGGATACAACGCTGCGACGGCGTTCAGCCCAACCGACGTGCTACCGCTGACACGACGGGCGAAAATGTTGATGATGGCCGAAAGCGCGATCTCGCTCCTGACTCTCGTCCTCGTTGCGGCCCGCGCAGTCAACGTTCTCCCGTAGCGGCACGTCAGCGGATCACGTCGCCTCGTTGACGTAGAGAAAATACGTGTCTTTGGGCGCGCCCGGCGGATGCGGCAGCGGACGCGTCCCCGCAAGTTCGAGCGGCAAATCGGACAGGACGATGGCATGCGGCGAAAGGACCGCCGGGAGGCATCGGCTCAGTTTGGCGATTGTCGCAATATTGTTCGCTTCGACATATGAACCCATATCCGCATGCGCCAGGATGACTTGTCCGCCAAAGCGGGTGGCTGCGGCAGCAAGCGTCTGCTCGATGTCGCCGAGCAGTAAATAGTTCTGTGGCGGCGTGCAGTCGGCGAAACAGTCGATCTCGCGATCCAGCACATAGATCTCGCGCTCCGGCAGATGGATGCGCAAGTGGTCGTAGGTGCGACCGTGACCCAGCCCCATCTCGAAGACAATGCCCGGACGGCCGGCTATCTCTCTGAAGGCCCATTCGAGGCAGATGTGCTGGGCCTCCAGGCGGAAGAGCAATTTTTCGAGCCGGGAGTCTTTACGTCTGCGTTCAGCACGCGTTTCTTTCAGTGTGGCACGTGTCGGCATACTTATCGTCCCTCCGGGTCATGGAATCGAGCGCGGCTAGGATGGCTCCAATTGGCGCCGGCGCGGTGCTATCATTCGTCAGGCGTCGGCCTCTCTCCAATCCGATCAACTGGTAGCGGTGAGCGGCTGAACCGTTTCGGGTCCGCAATGCGAGGCCGGACATGCCTGGCAGTTGGGTATCGAGCACGACACAGGCCACACGACTATCCGGATCACGTCTCCGCGAAAATGCCGCCACTTGAAATCACTCATCAAATTATCCGCTGCAAATAGTCGTCGCAAAAACCCTCACCCAGGCGATTTTTGCAACAGGGCCGCTTACCCTAGGAACTGCTGATCGCCATCTTCAGCCATCGCTCAACAAGGGTGAAGCCCCGAGTGGTTATGGAAATCCGGACGACCGATAGCCGAGGCGGTAGCCAGCGTTGACATGCGCAATGCGGTCGCCAAAAGGGAAGTAGCTTACAGTATGCAACGCCCCTGCTACGGTTACGTCGGCATTTCGCAGCGCGGAGGCTGCACGATGGCGAGCGCTGCCGACATCCCGTCTCGGCGGCTGTTTGCCATCTCCATGTCCCCGGCGGAGCGTGAGCGTGAGGTACCATCGACCGCCGGAACGTGGGTCGGCGCCGCGAAGGTCACCAACGAGCATTCGTCATCATCGCATGCCTAGGCATCGTTACGATTCCGTGAGCGGCAGCAGAGACCCTGAGATGTCTTCTTACCGGGCTGGTGCAGCGCCGGCACGGCCGCGCGCGCCCGTCACTGACCGTGGCAACCGCGAAACTCCTTCAAATTTTTTCCTGCGAATCCGCC
>NZ_JBQENZ010000066.1:0-5435 GCF_052044935.1 Ensifer sp. 22460 | reverse complement strand
CGCTCCAGACGAGAACACCGGGGCATTGTCGTTGACGTTGGTGACCGTGATGGCGACCGCCCGGTCAGTGGCGAGCGTGCCGTCGGAGGCGGTGACGACGATGTCGTAAATGTTGTCGCCATCCCCGTCGGCCGGTGCCTCGAAGTTGGGTGCAGCCTTGAAGGTCACAACACCGGTCGCGGCGTCGATGTTGAACAGCGCGGAGTCCGTGCCAGACAGCGAATAGGTCAAGGCGCCGAGGTTGTCGGCATCGCTGGCGTCGGCATCATAGACCGTGCCGGTCCCGTTTTCGGCGAAGCTGGCCGTCGTGCCGGAGGTGAACACCGGTGCGTTGTCGTTGACGTTGGTGATGGTGACCGTAATAGTCTGGGCGTCCAATCCGCCATGCCCATCGTCCGCCTGCACGACGACCTGATAAAACTGGTCGAAAACTCCGCCATTGAGGTCCGGATTCTCGAAGTCGGGGGCCGTCACAAACGACAGAACTCCCGACTGGCCGTCGATCGCGAACAGATTGGCATCAAATCCGCCGACGATGGAGTAGGTGACTCACCGGTATCGGGATCGGTTGCCATGACAGTGGTCAGCGCCGTCGTGTGTTCGGCAACCGAGATCTGAGCTGTATCGCCACCGCCATCCGACGTGATGGTCGGAGCGGTACTCTGCGTGATCACAAGTTGGGCATAGACAGGATCGGCCGCCGCGGTCACGGTCAACACGCCATTGATTTGGCCTGAGAGCACGATGGTACTGTCAAAAACCCCATCGCCGTTTCCATCGATGTCGATGAAGCTGTCCGTTGTTGTCGTACGGAGACGATAGGCACCTGTGGAGTGGGACCCGAAGGCCACCATGATTTTCTCGCCGTATTCGTAGTCGGCGATCCTGTCGCCGTTCCAGTCGGACACGCTGCCGTTGAACTGATCGACGCCAGCACCACCGGTCAGGACATCAACATCGTATTGCCCGGCGAGGAGATCGTCGCCGTCGCCGCCGACGAGCGTGTCGTTGCCGAAGTTGCCCTGGATCAGGTCCGCTTGGGATGATCCAATGAGGACGTCTGCCGATACTGACCCGCCCATGTAGATTGAGTCGCTGGAATTCCAGTTCGAGAACGTCCATGCTCCGATATCGAGCGTTCCCGGCGCATCCATCAGAATGTTGATTGTGTTGGCCCCAGCATTGCCTATGATGGAGACGTCCAGGGACAATCCCGCTCCGATCTGCGTCGAGGAGAAAGTGACGGTTGCGGGAATAGTGGATCCGCCGAAGGCCAACAATTCAATCGAGTTAAGCGTGGCCAAGCGAAAGTCGTTATTCCCGAAGACGAGCAGCTGATCCGTTCCGCCCCCGCCGTCAATCGATTCACCACTTGCGACATCGCCAGTATTAAAGCTGAACTTGTCGCTCCCCGCCCCACCTTGCATGGTGTCTGCCCCAGAATTGCCGAATATGACATCGTCAACCACGGAGCCAATTAACACATCGTTGGATTGGGAGCCTATCAGCTCGATGCTGTCATTCGGACCCCAGTTCTGAAATGCACTGGTACTAAGGTCAGCCGTTCCTCCCGAAAGAGAGGTGACACGCACGGATAACTGATCGGAAAATGAGCTGCCTACGAAGGTATTTATCTGGCCAGTTCCGACATCATCGTTGCTGAGCCACACCGATGCGGCAGAAGTGGTATCGAACGCCAGGCGCTCCACGCCCGTGATGTTTACCTGGTAAAGATCACTGTTGTTTCCTTCCACTGAGATGGTGTCGATTCCGGCTCCGCCGTCGATCGTGTCACCCAAGGCACTGTCCAGGAAGCCGTAGTGAATGATGTCGTTTCCTTCGCCGCCATCGAGGACATCTGACCCTGACCCGCCGCGCAAATTGTCGTCACCTCCTCCCCCCGCAATCGTGTCGTTTCCGCCGAGCCCAAGAATTGTCTCGTCTTCGCTAGTCCCAACAAGCACGTTGTCAAATTCATCACCGATGATCATATTCGGTACATCTGTTACGGTGATGGCGACGGCTTGGTCGGTGCTGAGCGTGCCATCGGAGGCAGTGACCATGATGTCGTAGACATTGTCGCCATCCGCATCGGCCGGTGCCTCGAAGTCGGGCGCCGCCTTGAAGGTGACAGCACCGGTCGCGGCGTCGATGTTGAACAGTGCGGAGTCCGCCCCCGACAACGTGAAGGTCAGCGCGCCGAGATTGTCGGCATCGCTGGCGTCGGCGTGATAGACCGTGCCGGCCCCATTCTCGGCGAAGCTCGCCGTCGTGCCGGAGGTGAACACCGGCGCATTGTCATTGACGTTGTTGACCGTGATGGCAACCGCCCGATCGACGGTGAGCGTGCTATCGGAGGCAGTGACGACGATGTCGTAGACATTGTCGCCATCCGCATCGGCCGGTGCCTCGAAGTCAGGCGCATCCTTGAAAGTGACAGCACCGGTCGCAGCGTCGATGTTGAACAGCGCGGAGTCCGTGCCGGACAGCGAATAGGTCAGCGCACCGAGATTGTCGGCATCGCTGGCATCGGCATCATAGGCAACGCCGGGCCCATTCTCGTCAAAGCTCGCCGTCGTGCCGGAGTTGAACACCGGTACATTGTCGTTCTGGTTGGTTACCGTAACGGCGATCGTTTGCGTGTCGATGCCGCCGTTGCCGTCGGAGACCTGCACGGTCACTTCATATCCGTTGTCGGCGCCCACATCGGAAGGGGCCTCAAAATCTGGCGCCGTCACGAAGCTCAGAACACCCGTGCCCGAGTCGATCTGGAAATGGATCGAATCGGCGCCGCCTGCAATCGAGTAGCTCAGGCTCTGTCCGGCGTCTGGATCACTCGCCGTCACTGTCGTGGTCACCGCGGTGTTCTCTGCAACCGAAATTGCTGCGGTATCGCCGCCGCCATTCGAACTGATCGCAGGCGCGGAATTTCCGACGATGATCAGTTGCGTATAGGTCGAATCGATCCGCTGAACCGTAAGCGTGCCAGTGATGATACCGGAAAGGGTAAAGCTACTGTCGAAATTTCCGTCGCCGTTGCCGTCGATGTCGATGAATGTATCGGTGGCGGAGTAGCGCAGGCGATAGCCGTTGGCAGTCGACAGCCCGAAGGCCACGTAGAGCTTCTCGCCATGCTCGTAGTCGGTGATCCTGTCGCCGTTCCAGTCGGTCACGCTGCCGTTGAACTGATCGACACCAGCACCGCCGGTCAGGACATCAACATCGTATTGCCCCGCTAGGAGATCGTCGCCGTCGCCGCCGACGAGTGTGTCGTTTCCAAAATTACCCAGGAGTTGGTCATTGCCACCTCCTCCGTAGATCGTGTCGTTGCCAATCGTCCCGCTGACAGTCTCAGGGTTGATATCCGCAACGGCAATTGTCAACACCCGATCGATGTAATTGCCGCCAGTGTCCGTCGCACGCACCGTGATCTGATGGGCTGCTGCCTGCTCATAATCCAACGCTATGCCATTGGCGACCACGAGTTGGTTGCCGTTTACAAGGACAAACCGGCCACCTGCATTCTCGATCAGCGCGAAAGATTGTTGGTCGACAGCATCCGGGTCGGCAGCTGTCAGCGTCCCGACGAGCGTTCCATCGTTCGCATACTCATTCACCGTACTGGCAGACAACAGAATGTTGTTGGGCGCTTCATTGACGTTGGTCACACTGATCGCGACATTGCGATCGGTCGCGAGCGTGCCATCGGAGGCAGTGACAATGATATCGTAGGTATTGTCACCGCCGGCGTCGGCCGGAGACTCGAAGTCGGGCGCCACCTTGAAGGTGACCGCGCCGGTAGCGGAATCGATATCGAACAGCGTCGCATCCGTACCCGACAGCGCGTAGCTCAGCGCCCCGAGATTGTCGGCATCGGTCGCGTCGGCATCATAGACTGTGCCGGTGGCATTCTCGGCAAAGCTCGCCGTCGTGTCGGACGAGAACACCGGCGCGTTGTCGTTCTGGTTGGTGACCGTGATGGCAACCGCCCGGTCAGTGGTGAGCGTGCCGTCGGAGGCGGTGACGATGATGTCGTAGGTGTTGTCACCATTGGCGTCGAGCGGTGTCTCGAAGTCGGGCGCGTTCTTGAAGGTGACCACGCCGGTAGCGGAATCGATATCGAACAGCGCTGCATCAGTGCCCGACAGCGCGTAGCTCAGCGCCTCGAGATTGTCGGCATCGGTCGCGTCGGCATCACAGACCGTGCCGGCTCCGTTCTCACCAAAGCTCGCCGTCGTGCCGGATGAGAACACCGGTTGATTGTCGTTGAGATTCGCAAGCTCGACCGTGAAGGTCTTGTCGAAGGTGTGGTTCTGACTGTCGGTCACCCGAACGGTGACCTGGCGGCTTGCTCCCGCCTCGTGGTCGAGTGGTCCGGCGACGACGAGGTCGCTGCCGGAGATGGCGAATGCTCCACCGGAATTGTCAAGAAGAGAGAATGTGAACGTCTCGCCACTGTCGGGATCTGTGGCGCCGAGCGCGCCGACGATCGTGCCGGCCGTGCTGTTCTCGTCGACCGTGTTCGCCGAGAGCAAGATATCGGTCGGCGGCTGGTTCACAGTATCTTCGATGTCGGCGATGCCGATGGTGAACACCTTGTCGTAGGTGTTGCCGCTGCCGTCGGTGACGCGCGCGGTGATCTGGTGTGACGAGGCCGTCTCGAAATCGAGCGCGCCGTTGACCACCAGCTGGTCGCCCGAAAGGGCAAACAGGCCACCGGCATCATCCACGAGGGTATAGGCGAGTGTGTCCCCGGAATCCGGGTCGGTGGACGAGAACGTCCCGACGACCGTGCCCTGTGCGCTGTTTTCGGCCACTTGCGCCGCTGACAGCGCGAGGCTCGTCGGCGAATGAATGAGTTGACTGAATGTCCGTATTCCGTCGGAGAAGGCAAACGACTCTACCGAATAGGCGGCGGTGTAGGTGGAGCTTCGAAGGTCGAACAACTGAACATCGGTCGCAGTGAGGACCGATATCTGGTAGTCGCTCAGCATGCCGGTGAGCTTGACGGTGTCGGCTCCTGCATCGCCGAAAATCGTGTTGTTGCCACCTCCGGCGTCGAAGGTATCGTCGCCGTCACCACCGTAAAGCTGATCATTCCCGTCCAACGTGGTGATGACGTCGTCGCCCGAACCGCCGGTGATCTGGACGTGCTCGACATTGACGAAGGTCGTGCCATCGCCGATCGCGGTGGCTGCCGTCGTGCTGATCATCGAGATATTGAGCGCAGCCGTTGCCGTCGAGCGGTCGATCACCGCCGTGTCCTCGCCGTCGCCACCGTCGAGCGTGTCGGCCCCGCCGTAGCTGTAGAGTGTGTCGTTGCCCGATCCGCCGTTGAGAATGTCATTGCCGGAAGAGGCCGCATTGTCATCGTCTATGAGCGTGTCGTCGCCCGCTCCGGCATTGATCGTGTCGCTGCCTTCGCCGCCGGCCAG
>NZ_JBQENZ010000065.1:0-5724 GCF_052044935.1 Ensifer sp. 22460 | reverse complement strand
ATGCAACACCACCGCTAGCTTGCGGGCCAGCGCCACGCGCGCCTTTCTGGGGCCGGCACGTCTTGCGACCGCCAGTGCCCAGCCCCTCAGATCGGAGCCTTTGACCGGTCGCGTCAGGATGACGTTGGCCGCCTCGAAGAGCGCGGTGCGCACACCCCCATGTCGCCGATCTTCGAGATGCGACCGCTATGATCGGTCTCGCCCGATTGATATTTCTTCGGCGCCAATCCGAAGTGCGGCCCGACCGCGCGGGAGGAGCGGAATCGCTCCGGCGCATCGACGGCCGCCACAAACGTCAGCGCCACCAGGACGCCAACGCCTGGCGTCGTCATCAGCCGCTGTGCGTTGTCATCCTGGCGGGCGATGGCATGCAGCTTGCGCTCAAACCCCGCAAATTCATGCACAAGCGCGTCGCGCACCTTCAGCAGTGCCATAGCGATCGCTTCCAAGGTCGAATGACCTGCAATCAGCACGCGGATACGTCCCGCGAAAGTGCGCCGTGTCGTCGGCCCGACCTTGAGGCCGAAGCCGCGCAGGATGCCCCGGATGCTCATCTCGATGTCGTGAAGCTTACCCTGAATGAGCTTGCGGGCAGTCAGCAGCGCACGCACCTCCTGGGCGGCAAGAGATTTGCAATGGACCGGCCTGAACCAGCCAAGCCGCATCAACTGCGCAATACCCCGGGCGTCCTTCTTGTCGGTCTTGACCGGCATCGTCTTGAAGGCGGCACGCACGTGGCGTGTCTCGATCAGCTCGACGGAAAGACCTGCTTTCACCATCCCGGCATGCAGCCACTGCGACAGGGGGCCGGCCTCCAGACGAATGCGCTCCATCGCCACGCCGTGCGCGCCGAACCAGGCGATCAGCGCATCGGGTTCGCTGAGGATCTTCGCTTCCCGGATGATCCGGCCATCCGCATCCACCACACACACGCTCGAGTATTCACGACCACCGGCCCTTCAAACCTGCCGGGCCGGGTTCCGCCCGTTACACCATCTTAGAAGCACATAACGAGAACAACGATTGCTCGATAGAAGGTCACCTCGCCGCCGCTCTTGTCAGGCTGCTGTTCGTGTCATGCGCGAGCCGACGAGCCGGCGCACCGACTCCTCCTCTGACGTGAAGCAGCCATCCTGGATTGCGCCGAAAGCGGCCGCGGCGGCCCAGATCTTGGCGGATGCGCCCAGATCTGCATCGGGCCCCTCGAGCCGGAATGAGACCGGTGACAGCGGCCCGAACAAAAGCGGGCGCTGGAGTTCCGGCCACGCGACGAGATCTGGCTCGACGCCGGCATTGCGCGCGAACATCAAGGCGGCGACGTGCATCGGCAGGCTCGGCTGGCCGGAGCGCATCGCTCGAACCTTCTCGACGCCCGCCCACATCGTCTCTAGTGAGGGCAAGGGCTGCCGCCCTGCAAAGCAATAGGCGATCCAACGCGCCTGCAGTTCGAGGACCGGAAAATAGGGGCCGATGAGGTCGTAAAGACCGAGGAAGGCAAGCCTCGGAAGGTCCGGGTGGAACGTGTGGTCGTGGAGGTCGAGATGGTTACCATCGTGGCCGATCGTCTCGGAGATATCCCTGCTTAGCCAGGGAAGCGACAGGCGATAGCCGGTACCGAACAGCAGGCCATCCGCCTCGAAGGCCGAACCGTCCGAGAAGCGGACCGTTCGGCCTTCGAGGCTTTCGATCCAGGGGCGCACCGCGATCCGGCCCTCCGCCACTGCCGGAAGAAAGTTCTGCGATTGTGAAATGCCGGCCGCGAAGATGTTCTCGGCTGCCGCCGGTGCACCGAACTGGTCCGGCCGACCGGCGGCCTTCACGACGGTGGACTTCATGCCCGCCGCCAGTTCTTCCGGGGGCAGGACCTCCCCAAGAAGGGCTGCCGCGCGGGTGAACATCACATGGTCGGTCGGGACCCCGGCAATCATCTTCGGCAGGACATAGCGTTGGCGATGGTTGGTCGAAACCACTTCCGTCGCGCCGCCGAATGCTAGGTCGGAGGCAATTTCGAGCGCGCTGATGGAGCAACCGGCCACGACGACCTTTCGCCCGCGATATCGCTCCGCACCGGCATATTGCGCGGTGTGCGCAACCCCGAGCGCGCCGTCGAAGGACTTGAGACCGGCGAGTTCCGGCACGTGCGGAAGATTGTGGCGGCCGGTCGCCACGATTACCTGCCGGAAGATCTCAGCCCGCGTCGTTTCATCGGAAGCCGAGCGGATGAGCCAGCCCCCTTCCGCCGACCGCTCGAGCCGCTCCACCCGGTTGCCGAGGCGCAGATGCGGCAGCAGGCCGAAAGTAAAGGCGTAGCGTTCCAGGTAATTCAGCATCTCCTCCTGCCGGACATAGGCGGGAGTGCCCGGCGCATGGTTCAAGTCGGAAAACGCCGTCGTAATGCGGCTTGTGTTCGTTCGCATGCCGGGCCAGGTGGCGCTGGTGGCGGATGCGGAATTCCACTGGCCGCCGAGGCGTGGCGCCGCTTCGATGATTGTCGGCACTAGGCCGTGGGCGCTGAGCCACCGGCTCGCGACAAGGCCACCGGGACCGCCGCCGATCACGGCGACGGCGTTTTCGGGCATTCTTACTGGGCGATTATCTTGCATGTCGGGCCTCCTGTTTGCTGCCGCTTTCTTTAGCCGGCTCGCGGGAGGCCGTTTCCTAAAAGCTTCTTAAGCGGCGAAGCGGGAATCCTAAAACTTGCCTAATTGCTGTAAGGGTCAAGCCAAGGGGGACCAATACCGATGATCGACGAAAACTTGGCCCGCTTCATAGAAAGCCCGGTGATGCAGATCATCGGGACGGCCGATGAGGCGTTGAAACCCGAAATCGGGCGCGGGGCGGGGGCCTGGGCGTCGGCCGACCGACGCGTGATCCATCTGGTGCTGTCGGGCTGGCAATGGCCGGGAACCGTGGCCAATCTCAAGACAAACGGACGTGTTGCCATCACTTTTTCGCGGCCGGCGGATTACGTCTCCTATCAGATCAAGGGCGAGGCGACACTCCGCGCCGCGCAAGTCGAGGAGATCGAACGCTCCAGCCGTTATCTCGTCGATATGGTATCCACGCTGATGCGGCTCGGAGTTGCCGCAGAGATCATCGCGCCGTGGCTGTCCAACCGCGACCCGCTTCTTGTCAGCATCGCGGTGGCAGAGATCTTCCTGCAGACGCCCGGCGCCCTTGCCGGCACCAGGCTTTGGAGCGCGGCTACGTGACGCTCGATCTTCTCAATCTCGAGGCTTGCTTCGAAGGGGTCGTGCCGTCGATCATTGCTACCGCCGACGGCAATGGCGTTCCGAATATCTCCTATCTTTCGCATGTCGCCATGGTGGACGGCGATCATGTCGCGCTCTCGAACCAGTTCTTCGCCAAGACATCGGCAAACATCCGGCTCAACCCGCAGGCGGCGCTGGTTGCCGTGGATGCGCGAAACGGAGCCCAGTTCCGCCTGGACCTCGCCTTTGCCTATTCGCTCGACGACGGGCCGCTCTTTGAGCAACTGTCGCGGCATCTCGACGCCACGAGTGCCCAGGTCGGCATGGCGGGCATCATGCGGCTGCGCGGCCTCGATGTCTTCCGAGTGCTCAGGATTGAAAGCATCCGATCGACGATTGAGCCCGAACGGAACCCCTCGCCCGCGCGCGATCGCCTGGTGGCGGCGGCCCGCGTCATCGAAATGATCGCCGCTGAAAGCGATGCCGCCGGCATCGTCGATGCGACGCTCGGCGGCATCCGATCCTGGCTCGGCTTCGAGCACGGCCTGTTCCTCGAGCTCTACGAGGAGCGGCGCCAGCTCGTCACGATCGGCAGCCTGGGCTATGCGCCATCCGGTATCGGCTCGGACGTCGAGCTCGGCCAATGTGTCATCGGCGCGGCGGCAGAAAGCGGCAGCATCGTCAAAGTCAGCGACATGAGCCGCGTGCGTCGCCTCAACGCAGCGGTGCGCGACTCATCGAGCGATGAGAACCGCACCCGGTCGATCGTGCTGCCCGGAATGCCGGATGCGATGAGCCAGATCGCAGTGCCGCTCATCGTCGCCGGTGTCGTTCGTGGTGCATTGTTCTTCGAAAGCCGTGCGCGACTTGCATTCACCAAGGCCGACGAGGCGGCACTGTCGATCATCGCCCGGCAGGCGGCGCTGGCGCTCGCCTTCAGCGAGCGGAATTCCGAGGAGGCGGAAGTGGGCCGTCGAGCGGTGCAGCTTTCGCCGGCTACCGACAGGACCATTCACGTCGCACATCACCGCTTCGACGACAGTATCTTCATCGACGGGAACTATGTCATCAAGGGCGTGGCCGGGCGATTGCTCGCTTTCATGCTGGACCAACATCTCACGAGCGGACGCAACGAATTCACGAACAGGGAAATCCGCCTGGACAGTGGGCTGCGCCTGCCGGATTTCAAGGACAACCTCGAAACACGGCTACTGCTCTTGCGGCGCCGGCTCGAAGAAAAGCGGCTGCCGATCCGCCTCATCCGCCTCGGGCGCGGGCGGATTGGGTTTGAGGTAGAGGGGCGTGTGCGCCTGAGCCGGGAAGGCGCATGAGGCTCTTCGCGACGTTTTTGGACATGCCCTTCCACGGTCCCCTCAAGAGCCAAACCTTGAAACCCCTCCTCGCGTTGAACAGGTTCGAACCTTAGTACCGGCGATTGCCGGGACTTCATGTCACTACTTGACCCGGTCGTAGCCTGAAGTTGCAAAGTACCAGTTTTCAGGAAATGTTTCCACTGGAACCGATTTTCACGAGCGGGTATTGAAATTCATGGCATTGCAGACCGCGCGGAGCTGGAGCGCCTGCAACGCATAGTCATCGGCGACGCGCGCTTCGTGTATTTGGGACTGCGCACCGAGGGGGGGCGTCGGCGAGCACGACCGCAATTCTGGGACCCCCATACCTGATCATGTCAGCGCGCGACATGAGGATCTGCCGGAGCTGATTGACGGGCTGACTGCTTTCGACAGGGGAGCGGCCCAGGAACTCGATCCGGGGCTTGCTGCCGCCGCCCTAGCCTTCGGGTTCGTCTACATCCATCCTTTCGAAGATGGCAACGGCCGCTTTCACCGCTATCTCATCCATCATGTTCTGGCCGAGCGCGGCTTCAATCCGTCCGGCCTGGTCTTCCCTGTGTCTGCCGTCATTCTGGATCAGATCGACAACTATCGTAAGGTGCTTGAAAGTTATTCGGGCCGGCTGCTGCCACAGATCCGGTGGAGGTCGATGATACGGCGAACGGCAGCTTCCAGCGAGAGCGAACGTTCCGGCGTTTATGCAGATCATCGCCCGTGGCATGCGCTGAAACATCAGGGTTTCGTATCCTCCTTGAAACGCGATACTGGTTGACTACATGTTGTAGATGCATCATCGAGAGACTATGAACCTGCGTTCCCTACCCGACGATAGACGAGCAATGCTGCGGGAACTGGAAGATGCCTGCGTAATTTCGCGGGCGCGCCTTATCTCACGCGTTATGACCAACATCTTCGACGAGGAACTGCGGCCGTTCGGCCTAGTGTCCTCGCAACACACCTTACTCGGTTCAATCATGCGGATGGGCGTCGCGACGCGTGCCGAAATCGGCCGAGCCAACTGCCTCGATCGCTCCACCTTGACGAGAAACCTCAAGCTGATGCTGGACGCGGGATGGATCGAAGAGGTCCCCGACAAGGTTCAAGGTCGTCAGCGCCCCCTTCGGCTGAGCAAAGCTGGCGAAGACCTGCTGTTTTCA
>NZ_JBQENZ010000064.1:0-6961 GCF_052044935.1 Ensifer sp. 22460 | reverse complement strand
GTGGTGCCGCGCATGTGGGGCGGCGTCACCAATTCCGGGGAATTGCGGGCGATCGCCGACGTGGTCGACAAGTTCGATATCCCCCTGGTCAAGGTGACGGGAGGCCAGCGCATCGACCTGCTCGGCATCGAGAAGGAAGACCTGCCGGCGGTCTGGGCGGATCTCGGCAAGGCCGGCTTCGTCTCCGGCCAGGCCTATGCCAAGGGGCTGCGCACGGTGAAGACCTGCGTCGGCTCCGACTGGTGCCGCTTCGGTACTCAGGATTCGACGGGGCTCGGCATCCGCATCGAAAAGTTCATGTGGGGCTCGTGGACGCCGGCCAAGCTGAAGATGGCGGTCTCCGGCTGTCCGCGAAATTGTGCCGAAGCCACCTGCAAGGATATCGGCGTCATCTGCGTCGACAGTGGTTTCGAGATCCATTTCGCCGGTGCAGCCGGCCTCGACATCAAGGGCACGGAAGTTCTGGGGTTGGTGAAGACCGAGGACGAGGCGCTGGAGCATATCGTGGCGCTGACGCAGATGTATCGCGAACAGGCCCGCTACCTCGAGCGTATCTACAAATGGGCCAAACGCGTCGGCCTCGACGAGATCCGCCGCCAGATCATGGGCGATGCCGACAAGCGCAAGACTTATTTCGACCGCTTCGTCTTCAGCCAGAAATTTGCCCAGGTCGATCCCTGGTCGGAGCGCGTCTCCGGCAAGGACAAACATGAATTCAGGCCGATGGCATCGGTCGGTTTTTCCCAAGCTGCGGAGTGAGGTGATGGACATGAACTGGCATCCGATCGGCAACATCTCCGACATTCCGCTGAGGGGCGCGCGCTGCGTCAAAACCCCTCAAGGCAAGATTGCCGTATTCCGGACCGCGGAAAACGAGGTCTTCGCCATCGAGGACCATTGCCCGCACAAGGGCGGGCCGCTGTCGCAAGGCATCGTCCACGGCACGGCCGTAACCTGCCCCTTGCACAATTGGGTGATCTCGCTCGAAACCGGCAAGGCACTCGGCGCGGACGAGGGGGCGGTGAAGACGATCGAGCTTCGCAACGATGGTGGTGCCCTCTTCATCGCACTCGAAAGCCTCATGATGGCGGCGCAATAGTGATGGAGCGGGAGGTCAAGACCACCTGTCCTTATTGCGGCGTCGGCTGCGGCGTGATTGCCAGAACCGACGACACCGGCGCGGTTAGCGTCAAGGGCGACCCAGATCATCCCGCCAATTTCGGCCGGCTCTGCTCCAAGGGCTCGGCGCTGGCCGAGACGCTTTCCACGGATGGAAGGGCGCTCCACCCGGAGATCCATGGAAAGAGCGTAAGGTGGGATGAGGCCCTTGATCTTGTGGCCTCGAAGTTCGGTGAAGCCATCGCCGAACACGGGCCGGACGCAGTCGCCTTCTATGTCTCGGGCCAATGCCTGACCGAGGACTATTATGTCGCCAACAAGCTGATGAAGGGCTTCATCGGCTCGGGCAACATCGACACCAATTCCCGGCTCTGCATGGCCTCCTCCGTCGCCGGCCATCGTCGAGCTTTTGGCTCGGACACCGTCCCCGGCTGCTACGAGGATCTTGAACTCGCTGATCTGATCGTCCTTGTTGGTTCGAACCTCGCCTGGTGCCATCCCGTCCTCAACCAGCGCATTCAGGCGGCAAGACAAAGCCGACCGGACCTGAAGATCGTCACCATCGATCCTCGCCGCTCCGTCAGTGCCGATCTCGCGGACATGCACCTGATGATCAAGAGCGACGGCGACGTTGCCCTCTTCAACGGGTTGCTTGCCCATCTCGCCGGATCGTCGGCGTTCGATCAAGACTATGTATCGGCCCACACGATTGGCTTCCAGGAGGCGCTTGAGGCTGCGCAAACCAGGAGCCTCTCGGATATCTCGGGGGAAACAGGCCTACCGATCGCCGAACTGCTGGCATTTTACCGCCTGTTTGAAACGACGGATAAGATCGTCACCTGCTACAGCCAGGGCGTCAACCAGTCTTCGATCGGCAGCGACAAGGTCAATGCGATCATCAACTGTCATCTGGCAACCGGGCGCATCGGCCGACCCGGAATGGGCCCCTTCTCGCTGACCGGTCAGCCCAATGCGATGGGTGGCCGCGAGGTGGGCGGTCTCGCCAACATGCTCGCAGCCCATATGAATATAGAAGACGAGGCCGCGCGCGATCGCGTGCAGCGCTTTTGGAAATCGCCGACGATCGCAGCGAGACCCGGTCTCAAGGCTGTCGAGATGTTCGAGGCCGTTGCCGATGGGCGCATCAAGGCTCTCTGGATCATGGCCACCAATCCGGTTGTCTCAATGCCGGATGCCGACCGGGTGCGAGAAGCCATCCGCAACTGCCCCTTCGTGGTTGTTTCCGATATCCAAAAGAACACTGATACTGCCGCCCTCGCCCACGTGTTGCTGCCTGCAGCCGGCTGGGGCGAGAAGGACGGAACCGTCACCAACTCCGAGCGGCGAATATCCCGCCAGCGCAATTTCCTCGACCTGCCGGCCGAAACAAGACCGGACTGGTGGCATTTGGCTGAGGTTGCCAAGCGGATGGGCTTTAAGGGTTTCGACTATGAGAGGCCGGCTGAAATTTTTGTCGAGCACGCTGCTCTTTCAGGGTTCGAAAATAACGGTTCCCGCGACTTTGATATCGGCGGGAAAGCCCAGATCTCACCCGATGCCTTCGAGGCTATGACACCATTCCAATGGCCCCATCGCGAGGGCACGCCCGAGGGCTCCACGCGCTTCTTCGCCGGTGGTCAGTTCTACACGCCCGACCGCAAGGCGAGATTCATTGCCGTAAGGTCCGAGCGCGAAGAGCGTACCAGCAAGGACATGCCCTTCGTTCTCAATACCGGGCGCATCCGCGATCAGTGGCACACCATGACCCGCACCGGTAAGGCAGCGAGGCTCTCCTCGCATCTCGCCGAACCATTCGTCGAAATCAACCCGGCCGATGCCGCCGAACTCCTGATCCACAAGGCTGGATTGGTGAAGCTGGAGAACGTCTTCGGTTCCGTCGTGCTCCGCGCGCTGGTCACGGAGCGGCAACCGCGCGGCAGTGTGTTCGTGCCGATGCATTGGAATGACGAATATGCGGCCAACGCGCGCGTGGATGCCTTGCTCGCGCCACGCACGGACCCCGTTTCTGGCCAGCCCGCACTGAAGAATATTGGCGTCAAGGTCAGCCCCGCTGACATCGCGTTCTACGGTTTTGCGGTTGTTGCCTCACGCCCCGAGCGACTGGATGCGCCCTATTGGGCAATCGCCAAGGCGGAAGCCGGCTGGCGCGTCGAATTTGGCTTCGACAAGCCGCTTGACGATATCGAGGCGTGGTGCCGCGAGACCTTTGGTCTTTGGGATCGCGGCGAACATCTCGCCTATGCAGACGGCCCGAGGCAGCAGCAGCGTCACGGCTTCTTTGACGGAGAGCGGTTGCTGGTCGCCTTTTATGCCGCACCGGAACCTGTCGGCGTGTCGCGCGACTGGGCCGTGAAGCAACTCGGTCTGCGACTTGAGACGATGCGGGCACGTGTCGCGATTCTTGCCGGTCGGCCGGGAGCAAATCAGATGGACCCCGGTGCAACCGTTTGCTCCTGCTTCTCTGTTGGGATCAATCAGATCGTGGGCGCCGTCGCGGGAGGCTGTCATACGGTCGAAGCGGTCGGCAAGCAACTCAATGCCGGAACCAATTGCGGCTCCTGCCGCGTCGAAATCAAAGGGATTATCGATGGTTGCCTCCGTCAAGCCGCAGAGTGATCGACAGGAGCGTATCGCTACGCTCGCTTCGTTACCGGTGTTCTTTGATCTCAAGGGAAAATCCGTTCTGGTCGCCGGCGGCAGCGATGGAGCAGCGTGGAAAGCTGAACTCCTGGCGGCAGCCGGCGCAGAGGTCCATGTCTTCTGCCCAACCAGCGAGCTTTCCGACGTCTTCCAGGAAAAGCTTGATCAATTTGTCTACCACGATGCACCCTGGCAGACGGCATACTTCAAGAGCTTTGCTTTGGCTGTCGGCGACTGCGAGACTGAAGAGGAAGCGCGCGGCTTTCACGATCGCGCGTCAGCCGCCGGAATTCCTGTCAACGTCATCGACAAGCCGGCATTCTGCCAGTTCAAGTTCGGCTCGATCGTCAACCGTTCGCCCGTGGTGATCGGCATCTCGACCGATGGCGCCGCTCCCATCCTCGGCCAGGCCATCCGCCGGCGCATTGAAACCCTACTGCCGCAGTCCCTCAAGTCCTGGGCTGAGCTGGCGCAGACCGTCCGCGCCTATGTGACGGACACCCTCGCGTCGGTTCAACGCCGGAACTTCTGGGAACGTTTCGTTGATCGTGCCTTCGGGACTGGCGAGCCGGATGCGGATACAGCGCGTAGCCTTATTGCAGATGCAGATCGAATCCGCAGCAATGCAGGCAATGCCGGCCGCGTCACACTCGTCGGCGCCGGTCCGGGCGACGCCGAGCTGCTGACTCTAAAAGCGGTGCGCGCCCTTCAAGCGGCCGACGTGATCCTGTTCGACGATCTTGTCTCTGGCGAGGTGCTTGAACTTGCCCGCCGCGAGGCCAAACGCATGCTGGTCGGGAAACGCGGCGGCCGCGAAAGCTGCAAACAGGAAGACATCAACACAACGATGTTGGCCTTCGCCAAGGCTGGCAAGCGCGTCGTCCGCCTCAAATCCGGCGACCCGATGGTCTTCGGGCGCGCCGGCGAAGAGATCGCCCATCTCAATCGAGAGAATATTCCCGTCGACGTTATCCCCGGTATCACGGCTGCAAGCGCCATGGCCGCGTGCCTCGGCATATCGCTCACCCACCGCGACCATGCCCAATCGGTACGCTTCATCACCGGCCATTCCCGTCATGGTGGACTACCCGCCGACGTCGACTGGGCGACCGTCGCAGATCCCCGTACGACAACCGTGTTCTATATGGGCGGCCGGACAGCACCGCTCATTTCCGAACGGCTGATCAGCGAGGGCCTGCAGCCTTCGACCAGAGTAATCGTGGTCAGCGACGTCAGTCGCGCTACTCAGCGCAATTGGCATGGCAATCTCGCGAACCTTGCGAGCGGCATGGAGAAGATCGGCTACGACAGTCCCGTCCTTATCGCCGTGGGTGGAGCTTTGGCAGCCTGCGGAAATGAGGCCGTAGACGTCAGCAACGTCACCCAGGTTCCGGTCCAGGCGGTAGGGTTTCACTGATGGGACTGGACGTGATTTCGCCGGCATTACTGGTTCTTGCAATCAGCCTCAGCTGGAACCGCTTCACGTGCATTTTTAACTTAGTGTCGAGCGCTTCGCTGGCGGCCGCGCCGCTTACGACCGGCAACCGCGATCAGCTTGTCGGCCTTCGGGCTGGCCTTCGCAGGCAATACACCATGGTTTGGATTTCTGATCGTGCTGGCCGGGGTCCTTGCCAGCTCAACTGTTAAGAAGCAACCCGCTGCGATAACCGTCGCACTATCAGCAATCAGCCTTGCTGCTTATCTGCCGTTCTCTCCCGTCCAAATGTGAGTTGATCCCTGCAAGGCGAGCTCACAGGAAATCAAGACACTGATCGCCAACTCCGCTGCGGCAGTCAGCGATGGTGTGAGACTGGTGGGTGACACTGGTGATGGGCTTGGCGCAATTATGCAATTGGTCGGCTCGGTTGCTTCACATATGGACGCGATCGCTTCCGCCGCGCAGGAACAGTCGGCTGGTCTGTCGCAGGTGAGTTCGGCGGTCAATCACATGGACCAGGCAACTCAGCAGAACGCGGCGATGGTCGAGGAAATGAATGCTGCCGGGGCTGGCCTCGCACAAGAAAGCGCGAAGCTTTCGCAGTTGTTATCGGGCTTTGAACTCGGGCTGGCTTCTCAAATGCAAACCGCTGCCACGTCGAATCCCCCGGTCACCATGCGCTTAGTTGGGCGAACCAGAGGGAGCGCGGCGATCGTTGAAGACCGGCAGGCGCTGTGAGGCTGGCGATCCATGTTTCATCGAAATCCTGGCACCCGCACCAGCCTTCGCGCACTGACCGACCGATCGCCGTGAGCGTGACATCGGACTTGCACAGGCGTTGGGGATGAAGTTGGGCCAGCATACGATCCCATCAATGGGACAGCAGCCTCCCAAGAGCTTCGTCGCGATTTTGATCGCGTTCACAGCGAGCGACGTCAGAAGTTTAAATCCATTGAGCGGCATGCGTCGTGGGTAGGCGACTAAAGCCCCTCATCGGGAATTGAAGCCTTTGAGCGAAGAAAGAAAGATCCGAAACGGGTAGAATCCAGGGCCCTCCATCTGAGCGTTCGACTTCACAGACGGCGCCATCTACGGCTGGACCGTCGCCGGTTTCAAGCTCTAACACGTCAGAATTTTGCCGCTGCGAGCGACGGGCCCTCGATCCGAGTCCGATCTCGGGTCTTGGGCCATTGCCAACGTTTCGCAGCTACATCGGGGTGGCGGCCATTAGCGGCGTCTGGATGCCAACGAGAGCGGCTAAGCCGGTCAAGTACCAGTCGATACATGGCCCTTATCAACCAAAGACAGCGACTGCTGATTTGACGATGATGCCACCATCCGGACTTCTGCGCAGTTGACGGCCTACGATCATATCTTCCGCGGTCCGAATGTTGGTAAGCGCTGCAAGCATCGATTCCGACATTCTCATCTCCTTCGGATCATGCCCGAAGAATCGCACGGTAGCCCTTGAGCATCAAGCTTCTTGCTGTCTTTGGTTGATAAAGGCCCGATACATTATGCGATTTTGGAAGCACATAACGAGAACGCGCCCACGTCCAGCGTTCACGCAAGACGCCGAATTTGGTTCATGACAGCATTTCTTCAATCAACGAACCCGGACAGCAACAACCAGTCACTTAAGCCAGCGTGTAGGCCGTCTTGACGGTTGTGTAGAATTCGGCGGCGTAGCGGCCCTGCTCGCGCGAACCGTGGGACGAGCCCTTGCGGCCGCCGAACGGCACG
>NZ_JBQENZ010000063.1:0-7479 GCF_052044935.1 Ensifer sp. 22460 | reverse complement strand
TTCTCGACCTCCTTCACCTCGGATGCCGGTGAGGATGGTGACGCCATCAGCTATGCGCTCGGCATCAATCAGGCCAACAACGACAGTGGCCTCGTCGACACCGCAACCGGCGACGCCGTCCTGCTCTTCAAGGAAGGTGACAACGTGGTCGGTCGTGCCGGCTCGGCCGTCGGCGCTGTTGTGTTCACGGTCAGCGTCAGCGCCGCCGGCGTCGTCACGCTCGACCAGGCCCGCGCGGTGGTCCATCCGGACGCCAGCAACCATGACGACAGCATCACCTTGGCTGCTGCCGACCTCATCACCCTGACGGCAACCATCACCGACAACGACGGGGACGAGGACTCGGACACCCACAACATCGGCCAGAACCTCAACTTCAAGGACGATGGCCCGACGATCACCGTGCCGTTTGACGGTGACCAGAGCGGCACCCCAGGGACCCACGAGACCCTGGCCAACGAGGACAACCAGTCGGCCACCGGAGCCTTCGGGTACAACATCGGCGCGGATGCTCGCACGGCGGCGTTCTACACGGGCGGCGGTTCCGACTTTGTCGACCAGAATGCCGCGCTTGCTGGCGTCCAGATCGGGCTCAGCGGCACGATCAGCGGTGGCGGCGGAGGCAATATCCTCGACCCAATTGTGACGCTGAATTCGGAGAGCCTCACCTCCGCGACGTTCGACTTCACCTTCACCTACGACAAGGACCCAGCGGCTGGCCTCCAGACCGGGACGGCGGAGGGCACCCTCGTCTTCGACAAGGAGGCCGGCACCTATACCATCACCCTGACCGACCCGCTCGAAGGCTTCAGCTTCGACGTGCTGCACACCAATGAGTTGCTGGCTAAAGCACCCGCCGGCAACACCGGACACCCACAGATCGTCGCGGAGCAGCTCACGCCCGACGACGATCCTAACCCGTTCTTCGTGCAGTTCACCGCAAATGCGCTCAACAACAAGAACAAGACGTTCTCGTTCACAGGCGACGGTGATGGGACTTCCAACGACACCTCATTCACATCCGGCACTGGCATTCACGAGATGGTCAGCAACAACTTCGAAGACTGGGTATCTGCAACCCAGGCGACAAACGGGGTCGCTGGCGACACGATCCAGAAGGGTGAACTTCTGACCTTGCGGTTCTTCAAAGAGAACATTCTCTCGGATGTCAACCCGAACGCCCCCGGTGGTGGCACTGAGAAGCTTGACCCGACCACGAGTGCCAGCGGCGTTGTCATCAAGTTCGATGGCATCGGGAGCAGTGAAGACCTGGTCCTGATCCTCGACCTGAAGAATGCCAACGGCAACGAGATCACGCGGGCGGTCAACGTGCAGAACTCGGACCTGATCAAGGGGAACGCCAATGTCCCCTTCCCGTACAGCACCGAGTTCACGCTCGATAATAACGATGCCTTGCTCATCATCGAACAGAACGACTACACGGACGGTACCGAGACCTACCAGATCCAGGGCATCCAGATCATGCAGAGCGCAAATGGGTTGACGGGCAACGCCATCAACCTGAATGGGGCGATCGGGGCCGGTGGCGACAGCAGCACCACCAGCGGCCTGACAGCCTGGGACCCGACCGATAACGATGTGCTGAAGATCGTGGATATCGGGTTTGTCCAGCAGTCCAGTGGGACAGTCGACGCCAACCTCGACTTCGCCTTCCAGGTCGCGGACGCGGACGGGGACCAGACAGAGACGCAGCACATCCTTGTTGATGTTACCTGACACTTCTTTCACGGGGGCAGCCAAGCTGCCCCCGTGATCTGCCGGGGTGTCGCCCCGCTAAGCGTTCTTCTGGTCCCGCGTCCTAGAGTTATAGAAGATGAAAACCAGCCAACAACGCCCCGCCCTACAGGTTGTGATGAAAGAAGCCGGCCGGGCCATCCAGCCGCTTATCTGGTTCAGTGCCGGCATCAACGTGCTGATGTTGACCGGCGCGATCTACATGCTCCAGGTCTACCATCGCGTGTTGTCCAGCCACAGCCTGGAAACGTTGGGGATGCTGTCACTGATGGCGGTGGGCGCGCTCGCCACAATGGCGGGGCTGGAAATCGTGCGCGGGCGTCTGCTCGCAACAGTCGGATCCTGGATGAATGCGCGGTTGGCGCCGGTGCTCCTGACAGCAGCGGTGGAGTATGCCGCTTCAGCGCCCGGTCAGGTCAATGCCCGTCCATTGCGCGACCTGGATCAAGTTCGGAATTTCTTCACAAGCCCGAGCATTTTCCCGATCCTTGACGCGCCTTGGGCGCCGTTGTTTTTCGGGGCCATATTCCTCATGCACCCTTGGCTCGGTTGGCTGGCGCTGGGCGGCGGGATTGTCCTGTTCGCGTTGGCATTGCTCAACGAATACCTCACACGCAAACCATTGACCGAGGCCCAAAGCGCCCAATCGCGCGCATACGTGCAGGCCGAGGCGGCTATCCGCAATGCAGAGGTCGTGCAGGCGATGGGCATGCTGAAGCCGCTGCTGGAGGGGTGGAAAGCGCAGCAGGACGAGGCAAACCATGGACAGGTTCTCGCCGCCAACCGTGGCGGCTTCATCGCGGCCATCGCGCGGTGTCACCGACTAGCCTTGCAAATGGCCATACTAGGCCTCGGGGCCTACCTCGTACTTCGCAACGAGGCCTCGCCCGGCATCATGATCTCCGCCTCGATCCTCATGGGTCGCGCATTGTCCCCGGTCGAGCAAGCGATCGGCACCTGGAAGGCGACTGTTGGAGCGCGGGCCGCCTACCGTCGTCTCGCCGCAGTCGCCGGCGAACACCTGGAGGCCACACCGGTTCTGCCACTACCGCGGCCGAAGGGTAGGTTTGAGGCCGACAATCTTGTGCTTGCCCGGCAGGGCGGCGAACATATCCTGAAAGGGATTAGCTTCCAGCTCAAACCGGGCGAGGTAATGGCGCTGATCGGCCCTAGCGCGGCCGGAAAGACGAGTCTGGCGCGGATACTGGCCGGTGCCTGGCGCCCATCCGGAGGACGCGCGTTGCTTGATGGCATGGACGTCGCCCAATGGGCGGCAGAGGACCGCGGCCGCTATGTCGGTTACTTGCCGCAGGACATCGAGCTCTTCGCCGGTACTGTCTCCGAGAACATCTGCCGCTTCGCGAAGCTCGACACGCCGGTCTTCAACAACGTCGTCAAGGCCGCACAACTGGCGGGAGTTCACGAACTGATCAAGGGACTGCCGAAGGGTTACGCTACCGAGATCGGCGAGTCGGGCGCGACACTGTCGGGCGGGCAGCGTCAACGCATCGGGCTAGCGAGGGCGCTCTACGGCGACCCGGCACTCCTTATCCTGGACGAGCCGAATTCCAATCTCGACCGCGAAGGCGAAGACGCATTGATTGCAGCCCTCGGTACCGTCAAGGCCGCAGGCACGACGATTATCCTGATCGCGCACCGACCGAACATCATGGACAAGGTCGACAAGATACTCGTCCTCAACCGCGGCCAGCAAGATCTCTTTGGCCCGCGTGATCATGTCTTCAACGAACTCGCCCGGCGCAGCCGCGAGGTAGTTCAGATCCCAACCATAGCCGCGAATCAAGACGGCGGTCCCGGTCCAGCGCCCCGATTCACGGTCCGAAACTTACCACCTAGGTCCGGCCCTGTTGCCGGAGGCAGTTCAGGTGGCCCTGCGGACGCCGCGCAACCATCGGATCGGAAACAGACATGACCGTTGTACCGCTACCTGCCCCGCCACCGCCGATGCCCAAGCCGATACCCTTGCGTCTCGCCGGCGTGACCTGGGCCGGGTTCACAATCATGGTCCTCTTTTTCGGTGCGGCCGGAGGTTGGGCGGCGCTGGCGCCGTTGGACAGCGCTGCAGTTGCGCCGGGCGTTGTCAAGGTCGCAGGCGACCGCAAGCTCGTCCAGCACCTCGAGGGCGGCATTATCGCGGAGTTGAACGCCACCAACGGTGACATCGTCAAGGCCGGCAAGGTTCTGATCCGGCTCGACGACACGCAGGCCAAAGCACAACTGGACCTGGTTCGGAACCGGATCGCAACGCGCGAGGCGCTGGCCGCGCGGCTCCGGGCGGAGCGTGACGACAAGGCCGAGATCGACTTTGATCCGGCGCTGCTCGCAAACCGTGCGACCGCTGCCAAGGACGCGGTGGCCACGCAGCGCGACGTGTTCGCGGCAAAGCGCCACAACTTGAACGACGCGCGGACCATTCTCGGACAACGCCGCCACCAGGCCGAGGAGGAGATAACCGGACTGGAGAGACTCGTTGCGACCGAGGACAGGCAGATCGAGGCTCTTGAAGGCGAGACTAAGGATCTTGAAGCTCTGCTCAAGAAGGCACTCACCACCCGCGAGCGGAACCTGCTGCTTAGACGACAACAGCGCGAGATCGAGGGGGAGCGCGCTACCAATATCGCGGCGATCGCTCGTGCCAGAAGCGCCATGGCCGAAATTGACGCGCAGATTCTGAACCTCAACACCGTGCGGCTGAAAGATGCTGTCGAGGAATTGAGTAAGGTCGAGGCGGATTTGTTTGACCTCAAACAGCAGGAGCGTTCCGCCAACGACGTGCTTGCCCGCACCGACATCGTCGCACCGGTTGACGGCATCGTCATGGATCTGAAGGTCCACACGGACGGTGGTGTCGTGAAGCCCGGAGAAACATTGATGACCGTGGTCCCTCTCGGACAGCAGCTCGTGGTCGAGGCTATGGTCAGGCCGGAAGATGTCGAGACGATCGCCCCCGGACAGCCAGCGCGTGTCAGCTTTCCAGCCTTCGCACGCTACAACCTGCCGCCACTCGACGGCGTCGTGGAGATCGTATCGGCGGACCGCATGATAGAGGAACGCAGCGGGACGCCATACTTCACCGCAACCGTGTTGATTGACAGACACGAACTCGCCAAGCTCGAGGGCCGTAAACTGTTGCCCGGCATGTCGAGCGAGGCAATGATCCGGACGGGTGCCCGCACCGTGCTTGCCTACCTTGCAGAACCAATCACGCAGAACTTCCGCCGGGCGCTACGGGAAAAATAGGAAGCCAGCCCGGTTGCGGAGGAAGCAGATTGCGGCCGGCAAGCTTGTCGAGCTCTTGCTCATCGACCACGATGATTGCGGAGGCCGCGCCGGTTCTGTGGTCCATCAGGCGCTCGGCCGATGCGAGTTCAAGTGCAGATTTCTCCGTTCGCAAACTTCTTTCGCGCGCTCTCTCTCATCATCGTCTGGGTGTTCGCGCTTAGCTTTTTGCAGGCATGTTCCCACGTCGCTACGCAGCAACCGGATGATCGACCGACCGGGCTCCGAGGTCTGCCAACGGAGCCCAACTGATTGGCCGAGTGCTCGATTTTCGGGAGCCGTTTCTTTGAGATCTTGCCAGACTTAGGTCTGGTGCGCTCTGGCAAAGGTCCTAGCGGCGTTGCTCATTCTGAATCCGCCCGCCATGCTGTTTAAGCGCCAAGGAGCCAAGGACTGCCCTCCGTCGTTGGCGCTAGTGATCCCAGAGCGCTCGCCCCAGCCCCATTCGACTAAGCGCTCTGGGATCCCCCACTCCTCGTTCCGGTACAAACGCGTTTGGTCATTCGGCCGAGACGCGGCTGTCTAGCGACTGGTGTTTGTTCTTGACCTCGCCAACATCACTCCTGACGCTACTGTTTCACTGGTCGGATTGAGGATTTCCATCTCGCGGTCCTGCCGCGCTCAATTGCCGCTGCAGAGGCTGCACGGTCATATTCATGTTGCTACCCCTCGGATTGTGGAGGACACTGGCTTTCAGGCGTTACCTGAAGGCGGAAACGATGGATTTTGAGAAGATCGGACGGGCACGCCTGATGATGCGGCTGCCGAGGCATCGCCAACAGCTTGCGGAGCTGAGGTTCCTTTCGCTGAGTACCCTGTTAGAGGCTTATGGCATCGCGGTGATCACCCGGGATGAACTCCGAGAGCACGCGATTTCAGGCGATCCACTGACCGCCCGGTACGAGAACGACTGTCAGGCGATCGAAGACAAGGTCGTGAGTTTGCTCACCAATGTCAGTCCTCGCTTTGTCAATTGAGTGCCCGCCTCTTAGCTCCTGAAAGGATCGAACGGTCGCAATTTCCGAGTGCCAGCTAGAAGCCACTGCCCCACGGACCGTGGTGGCTGTCGGCACCGTCGACGCGGTCGAAGCCGTGCGCGCCGAAGAAGTCGCGCTGCGCCTGGATGACGTTGGCCGTGCCGCGGCCGCGGCGGTAGCTGTCGAAATAGCCGAGCGCTGACGCAAGCGCCGGCACCGGCAGGCCACCGAGAACAGCTGCCGAGACAACGCGGCGCAGCGCACCATCGGTTTCCTTGACCATGGCGGCAAAGGCCGGGGTGACGATCAGGTTGGCGGCATCCGGCGCCTTGGTGAACGCGGTGGTGATCTCGTCGAGGAACTGCGAGCGGATGATGCAGCCGGCACGCCAGATCTCGGCAATGGTCGGCATCGGCAGGTTCCAGTTGAACTCCTTTGATGCCGCCGACATCACCGCGAAGCCTTGCGCATAGGCGCCGATCTTGGCGGCCAGCAGCGCGCTTTCGAGATCCCTGATGAAGGCTGCCTTGTCGGCCACCTTGAAGTCGCCGACCTCAGGCAGCCCGAGGATCTTTTCGGCCGCTTCGCGTTCGTCCTTCATCGCGGAGATGCTGCGCGCGGCCACCGCCGCCTCAATGCCGGTTGCCGGCACGCCCATGTTCTGCGCCTCGATCACCGACCACTTGCCGGTGCCCTTCTGGCCGGCCTTGTCGAGGATCAAATCGACGATCGGCTTGCCGGTCAGAGGATCGGCCGCCTTCAGCACCTTCTCGGTGATCTCGATCAGGTAGGAGTTGAGGCGGCCCTTGTTCCAGGTGCCGAAGACCTCGCCGATTTCGGTCGCCGACATCTTCAGGCCGTCGCGCAGGATGCCGTAGATTTCGGCGATCATCTGCATGTCGGCATATTCGATGCCGTTGTGGATGGTCTTGACGAAATGGCCGGCGCCGTTTTCGCCGAGCCAGGCGACGCAAGGGTCGTTGTCGTATTTCGCGGCGATCGAGGTCAAAACACTCTCGACGCGCTTCCAGGATTCTTCCTTGCCGCCGACCATGATCGACGGGCCGTGACGTGCGCCTTCCTCACCGCCGGAAACCCCCATGCCGATGAAGGTCAGGCCACTGTCCTTCAGCGCCTCGAAGCGGCGCATCGTGTCGCGGAAGTTGGCGTTGCCGGCGTCGATCATGATGTCGCCCTTGGAAAGGTAGGGCTCGAGGATCTTCATCTGCTGATCGACCGGCTCGCCGGCCTTGATCATGATGATGATCGGGCGCGGCGGACGGATGGCGGCAACAAACTCTTCAATGGTGTCGCAGGGCACGATCTGGCCCTTGAGTTCACCGGCTTCCGCGTAGAACTTGTGCGTCGCCTCGACGGTGCGGTTGAACACCGCGATCTTGTTGCCCTTTTCAGCGATGTTGAGCGCCAGGTTCGAGCCCATGACGCC
>NZ_JBQENZ010000062.1:0-7712 GCF_052044935.1 Ensifer sp. 22460 | reverse complement strand
GACGCCGATATCCTTGCAGGTGGCTTCGGCACAATTTCGCGGACAGCCGGAGACCGCCATCTTCAGCTTGGCCGGCGTCCACGAGCCCCACATGAACTTTTCGATGCGGATGCCGAGCCCCGTCGAATCCTGAGTACCGAAGCGGCACCAGTCGGAGCCGACGCAGGTCTTCACCGTGCGCAGCCCCTTGGCATAGGCCTGGCCGGAGACGAAGCCGGCCTTGCCGAGATCCGCCCAGACCGCCGGCAGGTCTTCCTTCTCGATGCCGAGCAGGTCGATGCGCTGGCCTCCCGTCACCTTGACCAGGGGGATATCGAACTTGTCGACCACGTCGGCGATCGCCCGCAATTCCCCGGAATTGGTGACGCCGCCCCACATGCGCGGCACCACCGAATAGGTGCCGTCCTTCTGGATATTGGCGTGGACGCGCTCGTTGATGAAACGCGACTGGTAGTCGTCGGCATATTCGTCCGGCCAGTCGCAGACGAGGTAGTAGTTGAGCGCCGGTCGGCACTTGGCGCAGCCGCAGGAGGTCTTCCACTCCAACTCCTGCATGACGGCCGGAATTGTCTTCAGACCCTTGGCCTTGATCAGCCGGCGAACATCGTCATGGCCGAGTTCGGTGCAGGTGCACATCGGCTGCACGGCGGCCGGATTGTAGGTGTCGCCGAGCGTCAGCGTCATCAGTTGTTCGACAAGGCCGGTGCAGGAGCCGCAGGAGGCGGACGCCTTGGTATGGGCACGCACGTCGTCAAGCGAGGTCAGGTTCTTTCCGGTGATCGTCGAGACGATCTTGCCCTTGCAGACGCCGTTGCAGCCGCAGATCTCCGCATCATCCGGCAAGGCTGCAACGGCCGCCATAGGGTCCAGCGGGGACCCTCCCTGGTAGGCCTGACCGAAGATCAAGGTTTCCCGCATATCGGAAATATCGGTCTGCTTCTTCTTGAGATCGTTGAACCAGGCACCGTCGGCCGTTTCTCCGTAGAGCACCGTGCCGATGATGCGGTTGTCCTTCAACACGACCCTCTTGTAGAGGCCGCCCGCTGCATCGCGGAGCACAATCTCCTCGCGGTCATCACCGTCGGCGAAATCGCCAAGCGAGAACAGGTTGATGCCGGTCACCTTCAGCTTCGTCGGGGTATCGGAATGGACGAAGGCAGGCGAGCGATCTCCGGCCAGATGCGATGCTGCGACGCGAGCCATCTCGTAGAGTGGAGCGACGAGACCGTAGACCATGCCGCCGACCTCGGCGCATTCGCCGAGCGCCATGATGTCCCCATCGGAGGTCATCATACCGTCGTCGACGACGATGCCGCGGTTGACCGCAAGGCCAGCGTCCTTGGCTATGCCCGCGTTCGGTCGGATACCGACTGCCATCACCACCAGTGTCGCCGGGATGATGCGGCCGTCGTCGAGCTCGATGCCCTCGACCTTCCCGTCGCCAATGATCGCCTTCGTGTTGGCCTTACAGATGACCTTGATGCCGCGATCTTCGACAGCCTTCTGCAGCAGATAACCGGCAGCCGGATCGAGCTGCCGTTCCATCAAGGTCGGCATGACGTGCAGCACGGTGACGTCCATGCCACGCGAGGCAAGGCCGGCTGCCGCTTCAAGCCCGAGCAGGCCGCCGCCGATGACCACCGCCTTTTCGCGCGACTGGGCCGCAAGCAGCATGGCCTGCACGTCGTCGAGGTCGCGGTAGGTAATGACGCCGGGCAGATCCTTGCCGGGCACCGGAATGATGAAGGGGACGGAGCCGGTCGCGATCACCAGCTTGTCGTAACTCTCGATGACGCCGTGGTCGGAAGTGACGGTTTTGGCATCACGATTGATGGCGACGATCTTGTGCCCCTTGTAGAGGGTGATGCCATGCTTGATGTACCATCCGTCGCCATGGATGATGATTTCTTCGTAGTCCTTCTCGCCCGACAGCACCGGCGACAGCATGATGCGGTCGTAATTGACGCGCGGCTCGGCGTTGAAGATCGTGACCTGGTACTGCTCTGGGGCCTGTTCGAAAAGGTGCTCCAGCATGCGTCCGGGCGCCATGCCGTTGCCAATGATGACGAGCTTTTGAGTCATGATTCCAGTTCCTAGGTTAGGCAGTTGCCGTGGCGGTTGCAGAATGCGCCCGACGTTGCATCCGCGTTACGGACACGTGCATCCAGATGAGAGAGATCGCGACGATCGCAAAAAGCAGCAGAAAACAGCTCGACCAGAGGCCGGTCATGTCCTTGAGAAGGCCGAAGGCGATTGGGAGCAAGAAGCCGCCGAGGCCACCCATCATCCCGACGATGCCGCCGACGGCACCGACGTTCTCCGGATAATAGGCCGGGATGTGCTTGTAGACGGCGGCCTTGCCGAGGCTCATGACGAAACCGAGCACGAAGACCGTGACGATGAAAACGGCAGGCGTAATGCCGAAGGCATGCCCCTCGCTCGCTGCCGGCAGCGACAGGATCAGTGTAGCCACCGCAGAGACGCCGAGCATCCAGTACATGACCGTGCGCGCGCCCTTGCGGTCAGAAAGCATGCCGCCGAAGGCGCGGAAGATGCTGCCTGGGATGGAATAGGCGGCGGCAACCATGCCTGCCACGGCGATATCGAAGCCGTAGACGCCGACGAGATAACGCGGCAGCCAGAGCGAAAGCGCGACGAAGCCGCCGAAAGCGAAGAAGTAATAGAGCGAGAAGCGCCAGACCTGAATGTTCTTCAGCGGAGAAAATTCCTGCAGAAGGCTCTTGGATACGACGCCGCGATTCCGGCGCTCACGAAACGCAGGATCATCGGTGGTCGAAAACCAGAAAATGATTGCTGTTGCGGCAAGCACGAGGGCCCAGATTTCGGCAACTGTCTGCCACCCCCATGCGATCAGCACGAAGGGTGCTGCGAACTTCGTCACGGCGGCGCCGACATTGCCCGCGCCGAAGATGCCGAGCGCTGTTCCCTGTCTTTCCGGCGGAAAGAACGGTGAAACGTAAGCAACGCCGACCGCAAAGGATCCGCCGGCGAGACCGACCCCGAGGCCCGCAATGAGCATTTCCGTGTAGGTCGTGGCGTAGCTCAGCAGGAAGGTCGCCAGTGCCGATGCCAGCATGGTGAGCGTGTAGACCAAACGACCACCATAACGCCCGGTCCAGATTCCAAGGACGAGACGGACGACGGAACCAGTCAGGATGGGCGTGCCAACCAACAAGCCGAATTGCGCCTCGGAGAGGCCGAGATCCTGCTTGATGCGAACGCCGATGATCGCAAAGATCGTCCAGACCGCGAAACAGACCGTGAAGGCACCCGTGGAGATCCACAGTGCTTTCGCGGGTTCGCCGGTATACATCGAACAGCTTTTCTTAGAACTAGACATGACTTCTCCGTGGCCCGACAAGGTCGTGCCCATGAAACGTTGAGGGTCAGAAATGCGGAAAGGGGCACGTCAGGTGCCGAGTACGAAAGTACTCGGAATATCCCGCTCAGCGACTTTGCGTGAAGCGCCCGTCGTTGGACGCTGTGCGGCCTCTCGGCTCAGAAATTACAATGCAAGGGCCGTGCCAGTTTCAGAATTGGTATGGTTTCGCGCCTTTTTGGCGGAATCCTGCCCAACTGGACTGAGGCAGTGGCCAAAAACATCGGCTGACGGCGCTAAAAATTGTGCACTGCACAGTTTATGAGCAGAGCTCACGGCTGCTTTTGGGCAGACAGATATTCGTCGATGCAATCGGGATCAAACAGGTTTCCGTCGAAGAATCCGTCAGGACCGAGCGTCAATGCGCCGCTGGAGCCGACCGGAGTCTCCATGCCCAACGCACCTTCGACCTTGGAACTTGCAGCGGGCATGGCGATACCCAATGACTTCAACGCGCTTCGGTAGATGTCTGGCCTATAGGTATTGCCCGCGACCCGCTGATGGGGCCCGGTATGTTCGATCTGCCCCCAGCGAACCATCTGAGTGTAGAACCAGAGTGCATGGCTCTTCCATGGAAAGGTAGCGGCTTTAGCGTTCGGGACAAAAAAGTCCTTCACAGTCTGTTTGTAACGCAGGCCAATTTTGAGTTCTCCCGTCAGCGCGGGTCGCAGCCATTCCGCAGACTTGTTTATGTAGGCGTCTCCCGAGAGCAATCGGGCAAGTTCCTCATGATTGCCCGGCTCGGCGCACCAGACGGACGCATTGTAGATCGCTCTTAGCAGAGCGGCGAGCGCTTCGGGATGACTATCAGCCCAGCGTGCGTTGACGCCGAGCACCTTTTCCGGACTGGACTTCCATATCGCTGCCTTGACGGTCGCGAGATGCGCTCCCCGTTTGAGAACGCCAAATGTGTTCCAGGGTTCGCCGGCGCAATAGCCGTCAATTGTCCCGTCTTTCAGTGCGTTGCCCATATCCGCGGGAGGCAGCGTTACAATTTCGACCTCGCGTTCGGGATCGATGCCACTCGCCGCAAGCCAGTACCGCAGTTCGTAATTATGCGCGGAGTAGGGATGCACGACCCCGAACCGAAGCCGGTCGCCTGCCCGTTGTGTGATCACTTTCCGTAACGCGTCGCCGCTTGAGCGGGCATCGAGGTCAGCGGTCGCACCGTTGTCGATCATCTGCCACCAAAGGCCGCCCGACACAGTGATGGCATTGCCGCCGAGCCCCAGCGCCATTGGAACGATCATCCGCGGTGCAGGCGCGGTCAGCCCGAGATTGCAGGCAATCGGCATGGGCGCAAGAATGTGGGCTACCTCGAAATGTCCGACAGCCAGCCTGTCTCGGACTGTTGCCCAGGATCGTTCACGCACGAGCGTAAGGTCGATCTGCTCGATTTCCGCAAAGCCCTTCTCTTTGGCGACGATCAGGAGAGCGCTATCGAGAAGTGGCAGGAAGCCCGCCGTGATTTCATGCCTGTACTTCTTCATACATCAGCTCCGGGATCGAGCAGGCTTGCCGCGGTGATAAGGCTTTGAGCGATCTCGACGATTTTCCGATTCTGACCCATGGCCGTTCGCCGCAATAATGCATAGGCCTCTTCTTCAGATAGCCCCCGGGTGCGCATCAGCACCGCTTTGGCCCGGTCGATCAACTTGCGGTTTTCCAACTCGCCACGCGCTTCTTCGAGCTCCCGGCTCAGTCGCGAAAACGCATTGAAACGGCTAATTGCCATTTTGAGGATGGGGCGCACGCGTTCCTGCTTCAGACCGTCGACAATGTATGCAGAGACGCCTGCGTCCACAGCCGCTTCGATCGATGCTTCGTCGGACTTGTCGACGAACATCGCGATAGGTCGTTTTACCGCACGTGATATCTGGAACATGCTTTCCAACATGTCCCGGTTGGGATTCTCGAGATCGATGACGATGACATCGGGGTCGATCTCGGTGATCTTCCTGGCAAGTCCATTCATGTCGGCAATGATTGTCACCTGAACATATCCTGCATCCCGCAACCCGTCTTCAATGACTGATGCGCGAATGCGGTTTTCATCGATGACCAGTACGTTGAGGCTGCTAGGTTTCATGAAGCCGACGACATAAATTTGCTGACATTCAAATTCGAGCCTGCGGTTGATGGAAGTAAACTGCGCAAAAAAAGAAGCGTTCGACTACCGCGGGTCGACGCTGGAGCACCCTACCTCTCGGATATCGAGCAAGCCATCTCTCCCTTCCGGAGAATTACAGTCCAACCAGCGTTGCTGATGTACGTTGGCGGCAAATCTCACGAAAGGGAAGGTCTGATTTCCCGGTTTGGGTACGCTTCCGAAAAAAGGGTTGTTGGGGAGCAGTCTTTCAAGTCGCGGGCGACCCTAAACCTGGCCGCTTTCGCTCGCCGCTTTTAGCATTTTCATCGCCACAACGGCTATCGCGTGGTTAGCAGGTGGGCACGTGTCGAGCCGGTCGCGCAGCATGAAAGTGGCGATGAAAAGGCCTGAGCCAACAACAGCGCGTAGCCCCCGAGTATGACCCCCGCACGGTACCACGAAATTCAGTTGCGGTGCAGCGCCGAGGATGACCGGCACGCTCCAGGAGACAATCGAAATCACGCCGCACCCTATCAGCGAGACCGGCAACTTGTCTGGGACTAAGCGGCGCGCAGGAGCGGCGGTTTGGGTTGAACAGGGAAGGCACCGCGCCACTCAAGATGGCTGGCCCGTTGGATTGGTCGTAAACAAACCAAACATCCAGGTGTGGACGTGGGGTGACTATAGCGTTGAACATTCGCATGGTCTGGGGGCGCCGGATGACTACGAGCCTGAACAGTAACCATCCGTGACAGTGCTGCCGACGTTTCCTGCATAAGAAGCCGGTTTCATCCGCCCGTTAGAAAACATGTGCTGGTTGGCGCGACATGGCTCCCGCTCGCCGTTCGCCAAGATTATCGCCCAGTGGCAGAGCGGTATTTTGTCACGTCGCATCCTCGCGTTAATGTGGTATTTAATATGCTACATTAACGGAGAACGCCCATGGATACGGACGAAGTACGCAAGCCCTTGGCTTTTTCTGGCGAGCAGGTGAGCGGCAGAGATCTCAATGGCAGCAGCCTGATGCCGATGCTTGTCGTCGGGCTTGTGCTGGTTGCAATTGGCTACGCGGCCGTGATGATCTTTGTCTAGGCAGCCGTTTCAGGGGGGGGACGGGGCGTAACCTACGAGGCGGGCGCCTCTTAAATGCGCTCCACTGGATAGGGGAACTGGAGCAGAGCCAGGCTGGTTGGCGGGCCACCGTAGAGAGGCTGCCTCCGGGACGTCAGCGGCCTATTGCAGTTGGTGGCCTGTTTCTACCGCTGCGCGGTGTGTGGGATTGTGGGAAGAACGTCTACGCGCTGCGTCCTGACTGAGCCGTCCGCCTCGACGATTGCCTGCCAGCGCCGATTGCCGCAGCGCACAGAAAGGCGCCAGCGGCCGTCATCCTCTCCTACCCCGCGTTCCACACGGGAGGAGACCAGGCCGCGGCGCATGTAGTCGCGCAAGGTTTGCGTCGGCCAGCTGAAGCGTGCCGCAAGCATCTCTGCCGGCAACAGGAATTCGCCTGCTGCATCGCGGGAAAGAACGAGCGGCTGAGTGTTGATTTCCATCATGACAGCGTCTCGCGCGCAGTCGGCGCAACGAGCAAGGAACTCTCGCCGCCGTCGAAGGCGATGGCAAGGCGAACGCAATGGACGATGCGAGGCGCCCGGTCGAGCAGGTGCATGGCGAACTCCAGCGGATGCGGCATGTGGAGCGCAGCAATCATCAATCCCGATACCATCCAGTCCCCCTTCGTCTCACGCGGCGTTCGCATTGATGTCGAGCAGCGGGCCGAGCGCCGCCCGGTTCCGCACGATGTCGGCTAGCGTATACTTGTCGAGCACGGCGAGGAACGCGCCTAGCGCCTCGTGCAGCATGCCTTTGAGCTGACAGGCTGGCGAAATCACGCAGCTGTGCCCTCCTGCTTGCATGCATTCGGCCAGCGCGAACTCCTCCTCGGTCGCTCGCACCAGCGCGCCAACAGCGATCTCCTCCGGTGTCTTCGCGAGCCGGATGCCGCCCGCACGCCCGCGCGTCGTTTCGACGATTCCGAGGTCGCGCAAAGTCTGCGCCACCTTAAGGAGGTGGTTGCGTGAAAGCCCATAGGCTTGCGCCACGTCATTGACCGTGCATGTGCCGTTCCGTCGCGTCGCGGCGAAGATCAGCATGCGCAGGGCATAGTCGGTGTGGAGTGTCATTCGCATCGTCGCAGTGAATTCCATAAAGTGGTATTTTGTG
>NZ_JBQENZ010000061.1:0-7910 GCF_052044935.1 Ensifer sp. 22460 | reverse complement strand
GTGGTGGATGCGGATGGCCGGATCATCCGGGAAGCGAAGATCCTCAGCGAACCCGATGCGCTGATCGCCTGGTTCGGCGCGCACGGCGTGGCGATGGAGCGCATTCGTCTGGAGGCCGGCCCCCTGTCGCAGTGGCTGCATGCCGGGATGGTGAAAGCAGGTCTTTCCGTCGAGCTGATCGAGACACGCCACGTGCGTGCCGCCTTCAAGACGATGCCGGTCAAGACCGACAAGAAGGACGCCCGGGGTATTGCGCAGTTGATGCGGCTTGGCTGGTTCAGGCCGGTCCATTGCAAATCTCTTGCCGCCCAGGAGGTGCGTGCGCTGCTGACTGCCCGCAAGCTCATTCAGGGTAAGCTTCACGACATCGAGATGAGCATCCGGGGCATCCTGCGCGGCTTCGGCCTCAAGGTCGGGCCGACGACACGGCGCACTTTCGCGGGACGTATCCGCGTGCTGATTGCAGGTCATTCGACCTTGGAAGCGATCGCTATGGCACTGCTGAAGGTGCGCGACGCGCTTGTGCATGAATTTGCGGGGTTTGAGCGCAAGCTGCATGCCATCGCCCGCCAGGATGACAACGCACAGCGGCTGATGACGACGCCAGGCGTTGGCGTCCTGGTGGCGCTGACGTTTGTGGCGGCCGTCGATGCGCCGGAGCGATTCCGCTCCTCCCGCGCGGTCGGGCCGCACTTCGGATTGGCGCCGAAGAAATATCAATCGGGCGAGACCGATCATAGCGGTCGCATCTCGAAGATCGGCGACATGGGGGTGTGCGCACCGCGCTCTTCGAGGCGGCCAACGTCATCCTGACGCGACCGGTCAAAGGCTCCGATCTGAGGGGCTGGGCACTGGCGGTCGCAAGACGTGCCGGCCCCAGAAAGGCGCGCGTGGCGCTGGCCCGCAAGCTAGCGGTGGTGTTGCATCGCATGCTCAGGGACATTTCCTCATAAGGGAGCGCCAGCCCTGGCGGCTTGATCGGAGGAGACGACAAGACAGGCTTTCGGACGGGCACAGCCATCAGCCCTCCGCAGCAAGGTCCCTTCGCCGGGACGATGGATGGGTTAGGCCGCTATGCGATCAGCAGCACTGCGTGACTGCGCCTCTAAAAGATTGGCCAACCGGTCCTCAGCAGACCCCATAGAGCAGCGGCAAAGCTCCGACTGCGGACAGAAGCAAGCACTCGGAGAGGGATTGAGCGCACAAGGGATTGACGAAGCGCCCGTTACAGAAGATCGCATAATGTATCGACTGGAAGGTGCCTCACTGGGGTAGGGCCGGCTATGCTGCTCTATCGGGGAACAACTCCAGTTCGCCATGAAGCGCTACTTCCTCTGTCTTGAGGTTAAAGCCGGCCTGCATGTTCATCCAAAATTCGGGCATTGTGCAGAAATACTTGGTGGGGTGCGCCAAGAGGTATCCGCCGGCAGATCTTACCGCTGGGACGGCGATTGCATCGATCAAAAAATGGTGCCGGACGTTCTCTGCGCCGATGGGGTCATTTCGTTTTTCAACCAGCCGACAAGAGCGTCTATCGCTGGAAGTTTCCTCGAGAGCGGGTCGAAGGCTGCCCAGTACGCTGCTTTCTGTGAGCTCAAGGAAGCTGACAAGGGCCTGACCAGCCGCCCCGTCCGAATATGCTCCCGAACAAGAAGGCCTCGCCCCATGGCGACACCCTGACCATCAAGAGCAGCTTGCAATACAATGTTGTAGTCGGTCAGGCGGGTCTGTTTGGCCTTCTCAAGTGGAAATCCGGCTGCCTCCGACCACAGCTGCCATTCGAGGCCGCTCTTGGCCTGCAGTATCTCATGGTTGAGAAGGTCCAGGGGGGATTGAAACTGGGAGCCGTCTCCGTACAGCCCCGGGCTCAACACCGGAGACAAATCTTCGTTTGCGACGTGCACACAGGACTGCTTGCTCGCGCCAAAATCGCCAAATCGAATCGCGATATCCGCTTCTCCGCGCCCTACATCGACAATTCGCAGGGTCGGATCCAATTCGAGTTCGATCGCTGGATGGCTCTTGAGGAAACCGCCAAGTCTGTTGACCAGCCAGTTCGCGGCGAAAGAGGGGAGCAGGCTCACACGCAACCTGGTCTGCCCGGATCGCGAGCGCACCCTCGCGGTGCCCTCCGACAGCACAGTGAAGGCCTCGTCGACGGTGGCAAGAAACATCGTGCCTGCCTCGGTCAGCTCTATGCTCTTACTCTTGCGACGAAAGAGTGGAGTACCCAGAGCACTCTCGAGCTGCTTGATGTGGTGGCTCACCGCGCTTTGCGTAATTAGCAGTTCCTCGCCCGCCAATCGAAAGCTCCCTCGATTTGCTACCACCTGGAAGACCCTGGTCGCGGAAAGGGGTGGGAGGAATGGGGAACTGCGCAACGTGCCGATGCCTCGCGGATGTTTGACGGCTGACATTAACGAATTCGATCGCAGGGCGCAAAGCTTTGAATTGGCGGGCTCCTCGGATTTCTTTCATGAAGCAAGAAAGAAAAGGAGAAAGCGATGACGATTTCCATCCGTGAAAAACTGGCTACGCTTGGCCTAGAACTGCCCGCACCGACTACTCCGGCTGCGAACTACATTTCGGTGGTCCACACGGGCAACCTCTTGTTCATTTCCGGTCAGATCAGCAAGGCGCCGGATGGTGAGATCATTGCAGGCACCCTGGGTGCGGTCATATCTCACGAGCAGGGGGTGCAAGCGGCGCGTATCGCAGCCCTCAACCTTCTCGGACAGATCGCTGCCAATACAGACGGCTCGCTTTCGTCTGTCCGTCGCATCGTGAAGCTTGGCGTATTCGTCGCGGCAACGAGCGAGTTCAAGGATCAGTCGAAGGTTGCAAACGGTGCCTCCGACCTGATGGTTGCGGTGTTCGGCGAAGCCGGGCAGCACACGAGGGCCGCCATTGGTGTCAGTTCGCTTCCCTCGGGGGCAGCCGTCGAGATCGATGCGGTTGTGGAACTGGAGGAGACCAGGTGCTGACCGACGCAAAAATCGACAGCCTGCGCAACGACACACCCGGCTGCGCCGAGCGGAGGCACTTCAATCACGCCGGAGCTTCGCTCCCACCGAGGCGGGTCACCGAAGCAATTGTCGGACACTTGATGCTGGAATCGACGCGAGGTCCGATGGAAGCTGCCGCACTGGTTGCGGACGAGCTCGCGATGCTTCGTACCAACGCTGCCAAGTTCATCGGCGCCGACGAAGGCGAGGTTGCGTTCGGTGGATCGGGGTCTGCCCTTTGGGGGAGCGTGTTTGCCGCGTTGCCACAGCTGAGGTCGGGCGAGCGCATTCTAATTGGCCGACAGGAATGGGGCGGTAATGTCGCATCGATGCAGCGTGCGGCAAGCCATGCCGGGGCAAGTATCGAGACCATTCCCTGCAGGGAAGACGGCAGTGTCGATCCGAACGCTCTTTCCGCAATGATCGACGACAAGGTGCGCATGATCTCGCTTACATGGCTTCCTGCCAACGGGGGACTGATAAACGACGCCGAAGCCATCGGGCGGGTGGCCAACGCGGCTGGCATCCCATACTTCGTCGATGCCGGGCAGGCACTTGGTCAGCTCCCTATCGATGTGTCGAGGATAGGTTGCGATGTTCTCAAGGCGGCCGGCAGGAAATACGTTAGAGGGCCGCGCGGAACGGCTCTTTTGTACGTTCGCTCTAAGTTCCTTGAGAAGCTCAATCCCCGTTTCGTCGATGTGAGCTCCGGCCCTCTGGTGAATGGAAAGGTCGAGTTGAGGAAAGACGCCCGTCTATTCGAAACATCCGAAGCGCCTATATCACTGCTCCTGGGGCTCGGCGAAGCGATCGCGCTGGCTTCAGAGTTGGGTGTCGAGGCGATCCAAGTCCGCATCGCCCTCCTGGCAACCCAGCTTCGGGAAGGGTTGAAGCGCATTCCGGCGGTTGAGGTGCGCGATCTCGGGGAGAAACAGTCGGGCCTTGTTTCTTTCACCGTGGAGGGAATTTCGGCATCGGTTGTGAGAAGCAAGCTAGCCGAGAAGAGTATCTCAATCGGGGCAAACGGCATACCCTACACGCCCTTCGACATGACCGCGCGCGGACTACAGGAAATAGCCCGAGCCTCGGTCAGTTACTTCAATACCGCGGGGGAGGTCGATGGCCTCGTCTATGCGGTTGAACAAATCGCAAAAGATGCAAACCAATAGAAGGACGGAACTGCGATGGATTTGGGAATAAGGGGCAAGCGTGCGATCGTCTGCGCGAGTTCAAAAGGGCTGGGCAGAGGCGTGGCGCAGAAGCTTGCGGAGGCGGGCGCGATCGTTACCCTGAACGGTCGTAGCCGGGACACGCTGGAGGCCACCGCGAGGGAGCTTCGCGAATTGGCAAACGCCGAAGTCTATGCCGTGGTCGCCGACGTAACGACCGTAGAAGGACGGCAAGAGCTTCTCGAAGCGGAACCGAAAGCCGACATCCTCGTCACCAATGCAGGGGGACCGCCGCCTGGGCTATGGTCTGATTGGGAGACGAATGAATGGTTGAACGCACTGAACGCCAACATGCTGACCCCAATCTTGCTGATGAAAGCGGTTCTGCCCGGCATGATCGATAGGAGCTGGGGGCGCGTCGTCAACATCACCTCCGCATCAGTAAAGTCACCGATCCCGGAGTTGGGCCTGTCCAACGCATCGCGCAGCGGACTGACCGGTTTCGTGGCAGGGACGGCGAGGCAAGTCGCGAAACATGGCGTAACGATCAACAACCTCCTACCAGGGTCGCATGAGACTGATCGTGTAGCCGTGCTTCTCCAGCGAAGGGCAGAAATGAAGGGCATCTCAATCGACCAGGCGCGGCAGGAGGCGCATGCGGAGAATCCGACCGGGCGCTTCGGCACGATTGAGGAGTTCGGCGCTACCGCGGCATTTCTTTGCAGCCAGTACGCAGGCTACATTGTCGGCCAGAATATCCTGCTCGACGGTGGCGCTTTCAGGTCGACGCTTGCTTGAGTTCCAACGTCTCGCGGCATGCGGCCCATTTCGCTAACTGCAATTCATGCTCGCAGACAGACGACATAATGGATGGAACCCGAACGGGAACGACACTCACTCAGAGGTCGTTCCCGTTCGGCGTCCAGATGGACTTTCCTTGTGTAGCATCACCTGTCCGGTGACAGGCTTAGGTCACACGCTGGAGTCATGCGGCAATAACTGAGCGACCGCACCGATATCTGTGCGGCTGCGAGAGATTTCAAGACTAGAGCCGGTGCAGACGAGGATAGCGTTCTGTGCTTCGAAAGTTGCGTAATGTATCGACTGGAATGCTGTTCTTCGGGACCGGGGTTCAGTCACACGCCATGCCCACACGCTACTCGAATAGTCCTCATCAAAAACTCGGCGTTTTCGAGGACCTGGCGAATTTCGCCACCCCTGCGGGTGAACCTACCACCGCCCCGACGTGCTGCGCGCTCGCTGGCGGAACGCATTGTAGCCGCCCGGCTGGGCGCTCAGCCTCGACGGTCTGAGCAGCCTCTGCGGCCAGATAGTGTCTACGACGGGCACAGGCATTGTTGCCCACGGTGGCTACAAGGAAGGCTGACAAACGCACGCCGGGGACGCTGTTCGTGTCGACGTGAGACCAGCCGTTGCTGGCGATCCGCGACGCCGACGGCCGTTGTCGGCGCGTAGGAGCGGCTTGCGTGGCCGGGGAAGTCATTTGGGACGATCATCAGCTCTCAACTTTTCCAAGTCAGGCATCTTCGATCCGAGCGCCTTACCAAGCGCCTTCACACCTTTGGCTGATAGCCTCAAGAGGCCGTTGCAAAGGCCTTCCTTCCAAGAATCTCCCCGATCCCACGCCTCTTCCCAAGCATCGACTAACTCGTATTCGTGGCGCGTCTCTACTAGGGCTTCGAATAGTAGGGAGGCCTGCACCAGGTCTTTGTCCGATTTCACGCGTCCTAGCGTGTCAGTGAGCCTTCTCGAGGCAACGATAAGCTTATGGACGGCATACCGCTCGGGAGCGGGGACCAGGACGTTCACGCCTTCGCGGAAGAGAAGCACCGTGCGGACAGGTTCGTAGATCAGGAAGTCCAGGAACCGGAGGTTTTCTGCCGAAGCGCCGCCGAGGGCGGGCATGGGAGACGGCTTGCCCGTGTATTCGTCCGATCCTCGGTTTCCAGTCAGGAACTCCACTCGGTAGCCCCTACCGTTCTGGAAGGCGACCACCTTGGCTTTGTCCGCTTGGTGCGGCACGGCCCGGAAATCGGGATCGACCGACTGGAGGATATCTAGAATGGGCGGAAGGCTGTCCTGCACCCCGGCCGAGATCGCGAAGTCTTGCGCGAAATCCGCGTCGCCTGTCTGCATGGCAGACGAGGGCAGTCGGACGCCAAGCATCCCCGCATAGGTGCTGAATGCCACCGACCCAATCAGCACCGCACGTAGCCGGAACAAGCCGGCGTCGGCAAGCGCCTTCGTGATATCGCCCGCGAAGGTGTCGGGACCGGGGAGACCGGCACGACGTAGCGTGCTCACCATGCGCCTCCGCTCCCGGAGATCGTCCTTGATCTGCTTGTGCGCCTTCACCCGTGCTGTGATCTCTTCGTCGCTTTCTGGACCGACATAGCTTCGCTTGTATTTGCCCTCGCCATCTGGGAGGTCGAAATACCAGTAATTGCGGTCTTTGACGGTCACGGTCACGAACCATCCTTCCATGGGGAAGTCTGCCAAAAACTGACCGTCGAGCGTCCGTTGCGTCAGCTCCGCGAACATCGTCCGATAGCTGATGTCGATCTCTCTCATCATTGGCATTTCGTCCTTTTGAAAGCGCCGACAAGCGCAGCGATCTGCCTGACGCGCGCTTCCCTTTGACCAAAGTCGTGGTCGCTCATCTTGGTCGCCGTTATAATTTTCTGCCAAGAACTTATAACGCTGTGAGCACACTGTCAATGTTATAAGTTTCTGCCAAAGTATTATAACCGCGCGCCGTCGGGGACCCCCGACGATGGATCAGCTCGACAGCGCCTTGCGCACATTGGCGGGAATGCTAAACACGCGCGAGGAGGAGCTCTATTCCACGGAATGAATGGCACCGAATAGGGGCCGTACTGATCATCGCTTCTGGGTGTGCTGGGCAGGGTAGTGACGCTCGAGGTGATAATGGTGGGCCCGGCAGGACTCGAACCTGCAACCAACCCATCCTGGAATTCATTCCGATCGGCGTGTGACAATACCGGTCGCTCCCGCTGCGCCCGTTCCCGGTGGAGCGTTCGGCGCGGCCAAAATCGGTGTTGCCGACCAAAGGGGCCGACAGGCCAGGTACACGTTCGTCCCCGCGGCAATCTGGATCACGACGCTTCACTCATCCGCGGTCACTAGCTGGGCCGCTATATGCCGTTCGATCATTTCCTCCAGAATCGATCTTTGAGATTTTCCGTATCCGTCATCGCCGGCGATTCCTTCACGCGTCCGCACTTCAGTTCCCTCACAATTGATGGCAGGGGAGGCATTTTCTCCTGCCTATCCGGCGAGGACCGGGAGAGAGAGGGCCAGTTGAAAACCGGAGGGGGGATTGCCCACCCAAAGGACGGGCTGGATGGAGCGAAGCGGATCCGGCCGTGCTGCTCCGCTGAGCGTACGGTAGAGGTACGCCCAGTCGATGGGTATTCTCAAATATCGAGAGTTGAGCAACGACGTGGTCGAACCGACGGAAAAGCTGGACGTAGCAGCAGTGCCTGATCAGGAGCGCGGTTTCAGAGTGCGTCTTCTCGAAGAACGCGACACAGAATCGGTGCGTGTATCATTAAGCGGCACCACTTAACGACCGTGTTCCCTGATCATCTCAGCGTGCAACACCGGCATTAGAGCATTTCCCTTTCATGCTGGATCGTATCCGCATGAGTTGAAGTAGTTTCTGCATTCTTTTGGCGCGACGAGATGGACGAGC
>NZ_JBQENZ010000060.1:0-10409 GCF_052044935.1 Ensifer sp. 22460 | reverse complement strand
TTGAGCTGACAGGCTGGCGAAATCACGCAGCTGTGCCCTCCTGCTTGCATGCATTCGGCCAGCGCGAACTCCTCCTCGGTCGCTCGCACCAGCGCGCCAACAGCGATCTCCTCCGGTGTCTTCGCGAGCCGGATGCCGCCCGCACGCCCGCGCGTCGTTTCGACGATTCCGAGGTCGCGCAAAGTCTGCGCCACCTTAAGGAGGTGGTTGCGTGAAAGCCCATAGGCTTGCGCCACGTCATTGACCGTGCATGTGCCGTTCCGTCGCGTCGCGGCGAAGATCAGCATGCGCAGGGCATAGTCGGTGTGGAGTGTCATTCGCATCGTCGCAGTGAATTCCATAAAGTGGTATTTTGTGTGCCACTTTACTGTGCTTGGTCGACGAGTGGAAGGGCGATTTAGTCATCTGCCAGGAAAGCCGCTGCGCAACCAAACTTGATAGGAGGGGAGGGATGTTTGCGGCCTTCAACGGCTTTTCTATTCGGTCAAATTTCACTCTTTGCGATTGGTCTTTGCGTACGGGTCCCACTTTCTAACTTAATGAGTCATGGCGATGCGACCATCTGCGCATTGGTTGGCTTTTCAATTGGCTGAAGCGTCGGTCGACGTTTTTCATCCAGTTGCCAAGGTGAATGCACAGGATCAGAAGGTTCTCTCTGGCAGCTCGTCGAGTCACTGCCGACGATGACCGACTGTACAGAGCCGAATGGCGAACCCGTTTACCGAAGCCAGCAGCTTCGCGAGTTGGGGGGGCCGTACGATCGCAAGCACCTGCTGCGGCGCTTTGATGGCGAGTATCGGTAGGTCGAGACGCGAGCTCCCGCTATGCGCGACGAAAGAGCCACAATCGTCCAATGGAACGTCATCTGCCTGGACATCGGCGGGGAGGTCTCGACGCATGCGGCGCTAATTCCGCCTTCGAGGTTGTCAGGAGGATCCGTGCATTGTTCCAGTATTCATGGATGTTCGCGACACGACTTCGAATTCCTTCATGTTGTCAACCTTAGCTACCTAGGTTGGGTTGTAGGAAAGGCAACCGGATGACCTTCGACGACCTGCTTGCCACATACGAGCCGCGGCTTGCGACTGCCTTCAGTGAGGCAATTGATCAGATCAAGTCGAGCATCGTCCTGGCACGCGTCATTGAGCGGCTTGAGCGTGGCGACATCAACGGCGCCGTTGAGGCCATGCAGATCGAGCCCGAGGCTTTCTCGGCTCTCGAAATCGCCTTGCAGGAGGCCTTCAACGCGGGCGGAGCGCAGGCACTGTCCTGCGGCCGGCACCGAAAGCGCCGGCGGCAGGATTGGAGTGACGATGCCACGTTTCGTTGTTCGCCGCCTTCAGGCGGCAATCAGTTCGTCGGACGGGCCAAAGAACTCGAAGTGAACCCGCTCGCTTGAAACGCCTTCTCTGGCCAGCGCCGGAACGAGGGCGCGAAGGAACGGCTTCGGTCCACAGAGATAGAATTCGGCATTTTCAATGGGTGTATTCTTGCGAAGCCACTCTGCGGTGATGAAGCCGTCGAAATCGTGAGACAGTCCGACCGCGTCCTCGGCTGTTGGCGCGCTGTAGAAGCTGCTGATCTTGATCTTGCCATGCGCATCGGCGAGCTGGCGAACATGCCGGTCCATGGCATGCGTCCCGCTGTTCAGCGCGCCGTGGACGAAATGTGCTTCGAGGTTCGGATGCTCCTCGGCGATTGTCTCCAGGATGCTGACCATCGGCGTCAGGCCAACGCCGCCCGAAAGCAACACGACCGGTTTCTCCGGCGCTTCGGGAAGGAAGAAGTCGCCGGCCGGCGGGGTCGCACTCAACACCATGCCCACGCTCGCCTGATCGTGGAGGTATCGCGATCCGCCCTGTCCCTGCGCTTCCCGCTTGACCGAAATGCGGTAGAAACCATCGCTGGGGCCGCTTGAGATCGAGTAGTTGCGCTTGATCTCCTGGCCATTCTCCAACTTGAAGCGAAGCGTCAGATATTGGCCGGGCTTGTGGCGCGCAACGCGACCGCCATCCTTGGGCTTCAAGACAAACGAGGTGACGACATCGCTTTCGCGAACCTTCGCGTCGATGACGAAGTCTCTCCAGCCATCCCAGCCGCCCGAGCGCTTCAGCAGTTCGCCGCGTATCTCGGCTTCGCGCTCCTTGAGAATATCGGCCAGGAACCAGTAAGCCTCGCCCCATGCATTCAAGAGTTCAGGTGTCGCAGCACTTCCGAGCACATCCTCGATGGCGGCGAGAAGGGCCGTGGCCACAAAGGGATAGTGCTCGGGCAGAATATGATACCCGATGTGCTTGTGCGCGATCCGCTCGACCACAGGGCCGAGCACGCCAAGGTTATCAACGTTTTGCGCGTAGGCCACAATGGCGGCTGCAAGCGCGTTAACCTGTGAGCCGCCTTCGCCCTGATTGGCATGGTTGAACAGCTCGCGGATATGATCGTCGCGGAATAGGCGGACATACATGCTCTTCGTGATGTCCGCTGCGTGTGCCCCGAGCGCCGGGATGCTTGCCTTTACGATCTGAACAGTCTCGGGTGAGAGTGGTTTCGGCATGAACTTTCCTTTCGATGCGGTGCATCAGTAGGGGGCAGGTTGGTGATCGTAGAAGTGCAATTGAAGTTTCACCGGGCCTACGATCTGGAGGTGATGGGGCACATCCGGGGGGATGATGACCGGCGAGCAGGCGTCCACTTCGATCGTCGGCTGAGAGCGAAGGTGGTAGTGGAGGCTTCCCTCGAGGACGGTGAGCTTTGCCCAGGTCTGCGGTCGAAGTCGATAGGATTGCAGGAGCGGCTTGGGGACCGTTTCTTTGTCGAAAACCGGCGTGCTCCTATAGGGCCGTGAGGCAAGCTCAAGCGGTCTGGCCGGCGGGACTGCGTGGTCCGATCCAAACAGGGCGGACGACAAACGCGAAGCAATTCTGACGGCCCTTGACTGGATCTCAGCAGCAATCTCCGGCGACAGAGCGTCTGAAGTAACCTTCCTCCAAAGCGTCAACCAGCGCTCGAACATGCCCGGGTCGATGCGTTCAAGGTGGATCAAGTGCATTGCCACCGGATTGCCCTTGTAACGGCCGGTCGACATCATCATCGCCCCCCAGAATGCCATCATGCGCTCGAGATGGTCGTCCCAATCCGTTACGGCCGCGAAGCCAGCGTTCAAGACTTGGTCTGCTCGCACTTTGGCGTAGAAACGTTCAACGATCGTTCGGATGTCTGTTTCGGTTATCGCTTGCGAGCTCATCGCAAATTCGCCCTTAAACATGTACCTTAGATGCATCTATTTATCCGAGGACAAAGATGCTAATCAAATGCATGTTTTTGGATTGGACTATTTGACGCAGACCCCGATGAGGCTCACCAAATATACCGACTACGCAATGCGATTAATGATCTATTTGGGATCACGGCCATCGGGGCTTAGCTCGATCCGGGAGATATCGGACACGTTCTCGGTCTCGCAAAATCATATGATGAAGGTTGTTCAGGACCTTGCGAACGCTGAGTTTCTGGAGTCCGTGCGCGGTCGCAATGGCGGCATACGCCTCGCGAGGCCGACGAACGAGATCAATCTCGGCGCCCTGCTTCGGCATACTGAAGGGCTGACGGATCTGATAGATTGCCATGGCTGTCGTATCGCGCCCGCCTGCGCCTTGCCGAGTGTGCTTTCGGAAGCCACGGCCGCCTTTGTGGCGGTTTTCGACAAATACACGCTCGCCGATCTCGTGGACAAGCGTTCGGCGCTCGGCGAGCTTTTGGGCTTCGGGGCGCATTCGTCACGGTGAGGTTATGTCGTGGCCCTTCGAAGACGCGGCCATTCTCCTTGCCTCCCTTCGCAGGTGATCGCGGGCGGGATGCGTTCGAAACTCCCGGATGGCGAGGGAGAGCGCCAAACACGCCAAGTTCATGTCTTGCGGAATGAACCTTTGACAGAGGGAATAATAACTGGGATCAATAGTTCTGATCCCATCAAGGCGAGGGATAGGAATCGACGTCCCAGAGGACTGCCATCTTCCAAGATGCTATCAGCTTAGACCGTGTGCCGAGTCGACGACGGCGCCTTTCTCCCCAAAATAGTTTTCTACAATTACTTCGGAAACAGAAAAGTCAAAGCCATCCGGAAGCCTAGACCCTCAGGGCCGTTTTCCGGCGCGTCCGCCCAGTAGCGAATGCCGGCCGTGAGGCTGATCGGCTGCTTGTCGATGGTGATCAGTTTAGCAACGGTAAAATTAATCGGAACGGACCAGTCCTTCGTCTCCCAGTCGTAGGTGGATTCCGTATTGAGTGAGAATGTCCAGGCATCTTTGGTCGTATAGGAGATGAACGGCTGCAGAAATGTCGAACTTACGTCGGCCCGATCGCTTTGCCCCGCAAATGACCAGATATGGTTACCGAGCATTCCGAAGGTCCACGGTCCTTCCTGCTTGAGGGCGACCGCTGTCGGTCCTGCACCCCATTTGCCGCTGCCGAGCAACTCGTCCGTCGCCGTTGGAATGAGGAACACCGGTCCTGCACCCCACACGATGCCGCTCTCGGTCGGCTCTGAAGGCGAAAAGAAGAAGCTCTGCGTGATGTCCCCCAGACCGAATTGCGTTCCCGATGGCCCGGCGATGTCATTCTGCCAAGTGACGGGAAGAATGGTGCGGGAAATGACGTTCCACTCCTTGTTGATTGCGAACGGAATGACAGGCTGGATGTTCACCGTCGCCTTGTCGCCATCGTCCGGGCCATAACCGTGATCGTAATTGGCCTGGAAGGGGACGCTGATCAGCGAGGCGATTGGATTAGAGAGCTTTTTCGCCAGCTCTTCGTTCGACTGGGCGTTTGCAATCCCTGGACCAAGTGCGAAGGCCAGCAGGGTCGCTGTGTGAGCCATCCTCTTCATTTGATGCCGTCTCCAATGAACCACGCTCACGCAAGCCTCAGTCTAGAAGTGAAACGTCACGCCGATAATCGGCCCCTGCTCAACAACATCAAAGACAAACCCGTCATTATTGTAGTTCACACCCACCGCTCGGTAGCCAGCGACGGCCGAAATCGTTTCGGTGAATTTGTAACCCAAGGCCAGCGAGACATCCCAGTCGAGATCAGCGCCGCCGCCGCCGACCAGGCCCCATCCGGTCACGTAGAATTCTGGTGTTACGAAGTAATTGCCCCGTACACCAGCCAGAGCGTCGACCCAGGTTGCGCCGTCATCCCTTTGACGGCCACCGAGAAGGCCACCGTTGAATCCTATGGTCGTATCGACTGACCACACGCGCACGCCGCCGACAATGTCGAGATGGCCAGACTGGTTCTCCAGCACGGAGTATCCAGCACCGAGAAGTCCGGCGAAGGTCTTTGAGGTGACATCAACGCTATCGGCAAGGATGCCGTTTCTTGTGCCCGCCTCGGCACCGAGCTTGGTGTACATGACGTCCGCAAAGATGCTGACGCGGTCGTATCGGGCTTCTCCAGCCGCCATGAAAGCGAAGTCAAGGTTCTGCAGTATGTCGCCGAAGTTGGAGTTGATGTGAACTTCAGGCAGACTGAACTGCGCCACGTCTCCGGACAACCCGGCCGCCCAGAAGTATGGCGCGACCGTGTACGTCCAGCCGCCTTCGTTCTCGACCACCTTCGCATCTGGAATGCCAAGTGTAATGTCGGCCGTATATGCTGAAGATGCGACACCAAGGCCGGCCCCAAGTACGGTGGCCAGTAGCAATAAAGACCGCATGTAATCCCTCATTTGTATTAAATTGAATCGCCCAAACAAGGTCATCCTTTCAATGGGGGGGAATGATTTAAAGGGGGTATGGCTGTATGTTACCGTATCGGTATAGGAAAACTCAGCGCTTGCGGTTCAGTGACGCTCTGATTTTACAGCAATTCTTGACGTCGGTAGAGGATATCCTGATCGACACAGCGACGAATGTGGCGGCAATTCGTTCTGCACGGCCTGCACCCCCCACTCACTCTTGAGGGGCGTCCTTAAAGCAAATCGCGCGCCGTCACGAATGCAAAACCACGCATCTCCCTAAACATACGTTGATGAATTGTCCCGAGGCCCCATAGCGACCCACTACTGTCAAATAGCGGGATTCTTCATGCCGGAACTGCATGTGCCGGACGTATGATACCGTTAGATACCTTGCGCTCACGCCCTCGACGTTCACAGCTTGACGCGAAGCTTTCATCCCAAACGACAACCGCAATCGAGGGCGAGCGATGTGCAAGGGCAAACTGGATCATACGTTTTGGTGGTACTCGGTCTTCTCGGAACGCTGCTCGGTCCGCTAGGCCGAAATCGGCTATTGCTAATCTAGGGAGGACTGGTGGCCGCCGATATTCGAAAGCCACTGTGGTGTACGCGGGGTTGTTCGCGCTGTTCCTCAGCGCGTTTTCTGAAGGTTACAAATACGGTTCCGCGTACGCTGCTGCTGGCGACGGTCTGCCTTCAATCGTCGGATCGGTCGTGCCGGTCTTCATCCTACCGCTGCCGTCCTGGAAGCGGAGTGGACTGGATGCGCATGGTGATGCGAGTGGTCGACAGTTAAACGGCGGCCCGCGTGGCCTGCCGAGGCTGGGATGGGAATACATTAAGAGGAGTCGCAACTCCAAGGATCGAGATCGATGTCACCATGTCCTGAGATCGCGATCAGGCAAATACGGACGGATAAACCGGATGGGAAACGGTGTTAAATTCGTAGCCACATACTTCGAAGAGCACTTTAAGGCGATAGAGGAACTCGCCGCTCGCAGTGAGGGATTCCGCGACCTGTGCGACGACTTCGCAATGGCAAAGGGCGAGAAACTGCGATGGGAGCAATCATCCGCACCGGAGCGGGATGAACGTATCGCTGAGTACCGGGACCTTATAGACGGCATGTGGCTCGAGATCGAGCAGGAACTGGAAAGGGCCGCGATCAAAACACCCTGGCGATAAATCCGCTACGCAATGTCGAACAGACGGCTTCAGGCCAATAGGTGCAGGAGAGGAACAATCATCGCAGAGAAAGAAGGTATATTCGCAGGAGCCGCACTCGCCGTGCTCCAGTCATAACAGGGGCCGGTCGGGCAGACACGAGCAGCTACTCTGACGCGGTAGCAACCTTTGCCAAGGAATGCGGTTGCAACATCAAGTCTGCCGAGAGGAGTCTCGGAAACGGCCGCAACCACGCCTTGCCTGAGAAACGCGGCGGAGGTCTCAACGACCTGCATGTCCACTCACAACAGTGTCGTGACGTCAATCGATCAGCGTCATGCCGCGAAGGCGCCGGCGCACAAGGTCTGCCAGCACGGTAACGCCGTGATGGGCGATTGAAACCCGTTCTGCCTCATCGTGGCAAAGCGTGTCGACTGACCTATTGGGACTGATGAAATAGATAAACTCGGTGAAACCAACGGAGTGAAACTGATGACTAGATCTCCCGGCATATGCTTGGTCGCAGTCGCAGCAAGCCTAATACTCACATCTCCGGCAATAGCGCAGGACGCAATTTCAGCGCCCGCACAGAAGACCATCGGCGCAGCTAAGGCGCAGATGGTGCCGTCGCTTGCTGTCCTCAATTCTGCGGGAGCAAAACTTGAAAATGGCAAACTCACCATGAGCGGAATCACCGCAAATTCGATTGTATTCGCCGATCGGCCGGTGCGATCGGCGGGGCATGTCCTGACCTCCGAGTTCATCAAGCAATGGGGCGATGGGACCGATAGTTTCGCAAAGGACCCTCCAAATGCGACGATATCGGTCCTGAGGAGCAAAGGAGATTCTGTCGCCGATGCGGTGATCGTCCTTAAGTCACCGAAGCTTGAAGGCGGAAACCTGACGTTTGAGGTCGCCGTCCTCGAAGGCGATCTCGCTGGCGCCGATGGACCCGCGTCACTGTTCATCGACTGGTTTGCCGCTCGCGGCCCTTATGGCGGCGTCGCCGTTGGTGGGCGTGCGCCGGTCTGGCGTGGTGGCTGGTATGCGCATCCAGGCGCATACTACGGAGCGGGCGTGGTCGCCGGCGCCGCAGTCGGTGCGGCTGTTGCCAACGATCGTCGCTACTATCCGCCTCCTGCATGCGGCTATTACCCTTATCCTCCCTGCTACTAAAATTACGATCTGAGCAACAACTCGTGCTGTTTTCGGCTCGGAGGAAGGCTGCAGACGAGCCTTCCTCGCAGATGCCCAAACCGAGGGACACAGAGGGTGGACGATTTATCTTCGCCGAAGCCGGTCTTGGAAATTCTCGTAGGCACTGTGTTTCTGACCATCGTCATGTTTGTGCACGGCTTGGGTATCAGATGCATCAGCCGACAGTTTAACAAATCCTGGACTCGCGTAGACAGCACTACGGCGCATTGGCGGCTAAATGTTATGCTTGCCGTGACAATCGCCGCCTTGGCGCTCCTGCACTTTGCAGAAACGCTGATCTGGGCGCTGCCACTGTATGAAAGGGCGATTATTCCCTCCATGCGCGACAGCTATTATTACGTCCTGGAGAGCTATACGACGCTCGGGGAGGGAAACGTGACCCTTCCAGATCGGTGGCGTCTGCTTGGTCCGATTATTGCGATGTCCGGACTATTCACCTTCGGTTGGACGGGAAGCATCCTCGTGAGCATCATGACGGACTTTGGAAGATACGACATGCTGCGGGCCAGGAAGGCACATGAAAATGAAAACGACGACAAGTCCTAGTTTGTCCGGATTTCCATAACCACTCGTGTCGCTTGGCACTTAAATGGGTTCTTCCTCAATTTCTGTGGTTAACAGAGTGTTAGCGCCTCGACTGCTATCTGCGGGGATGCGAGCGCAATTGAAATGGTCACCCGGCCCAGGGGTCAAGGTTCTGGGTATTACCGTTCAAGATGAAGAAAACTGGGTTGTTTCTGCCGCTGCGAAACCTGTCGGTATCTGCCCGGATTGTGGAACGCAAAGCCGGCATCGCCACGGCTGGCACAACCGCCGCCTCCAGGACTTGCCTGTTCAAGGTCAAGTTGTGAAAATCGAGCTCGCACTGAACCGGTGGCAGTGCAGACACCGGAAATGCGGGCGACGAACCTTCACCGACAGGTTGCCTGAGATTGCTTCACCCTACATGCGACGAACTGAACGGATGGCTGAGATTGTGGGCTTGATTGGCCACAGGATGGGCGGTCGCCCAGGTGAGCACTTGCTGCATCGGCTTGGCATGCCGGTCAGCGACGACACGATCTTGCGGCAATTGAAGCGCGATAATCCGGCGTCCACGCAAAAAGACACTATTCGGGTTGTGGGCATCGATGATTGGAGCTGGCGGCATTCCTCGCGGTACGGGACGATCATGGTCGATCTTGAGCGTCATTCGGTCGTCGATGTTTTGGAGGACCGCAGCGTCGAGAGCGCAAAATCTTGGTTGCAAGAACGTCCGACGATCGAGGTCGTGAGCCGAGATCGCTGTGGTTTGTATGCTCAGGCAGCCCGAGAGGGCGCCCCGCAGGCCCTCCAGGTGGCTGACCGTTTTCATCTGGTCCAAAATCTCAGGGAGGCGATCAAGGAACAGATGAGCGTGTACGGTCACGCCAATGTTAGACCCATTCTCTCTGAAGATGCTATCGCCAGCGCCAGGTCACAGCAGCGCCGTGCCCGCTTGGCGCACAGGCAATCTCGTCAGGAAATATTCGACACGTTTCAAGCTTTGCGGCAGCAGGGCCTCACCTACAGCGAGATTGCAAGGCGGACCGGATACGAGCGCCGCAGCATCGCGAATTGGCTTACTTCCAATGCGCCTCGAGACAGAAACCGAGCGACATTGAATCCGACATCGCCACTGTATTTTGAAACATTTCTGGCTGAATGCTGGAGGAATGGAAACCGCATTGGGCGCCATCTGTTTTACGACATCAAGAACCGCGGCTACACGGGCAGCCGCTCCAATCTGGAGCGCCTGTTGAAGGTGTGGCGTGAGGTCGAAAACATTCAACCCGACGAGCCGCTTCCGGAGACGGATGTTTCAGAACCCGTCCGCGATCCTGACACGGGCCATATGATCTCGTCTGTGGTGGCAGCCGCTTTGTGCATAAAGCCGCGCGGCTTGCTGACAGATCGCCAGGCCAGAAACGTCGATGCATTGAAGCAGGGCTCTCGAGCGTTCGCCATAATGCGTGGCTTGGCCATGCGCTTCAACGGCATCTTGCGCAGCAGGAGCCCGGACGCGCTGGATGAATGGATCGACGATGCCATCGACACCGAGCTCACGGCAATCATGCGTTTCGCCAGCGTTTTGCGCCGGGATATTGATGCCGTCAAAAATGCAATCGAACTCCCGTGGAGCAACGGTCAAGCCGAAGGGCAGATCAACCGCCTCAAGATGCTGAAGCGAGCAATGTACGGTCGCGCCGGCCCACAACTGATGAGGGCGAGAATGCTGCCACTGAATCACAGAAATTGAGGATGAACC
>NZ_JBQENZ010000059.1:0-11036 GCF_052044935.1 Ensifer sp. 22460 | reverse complement strand
CCGTAAAGCTGATCATTCCCGTCCAACGTGGTGATGACGTCGTCGCCCGAACCGCCGGTGATCTGGACGTGCTCGACATTGACGAAGGTCGTGCCATCGCCGATCGCGGTGGCTGCCGTCGTGCTGATCATCGAGATATTGAGCGCAGCCGTTGCCGTCGAGCGGTCGATCACCGCCGTGTCCTCGCCGTCGCCACCGTCGAGCGTGTCGGCCCCGCCGTAGCTGTAGAGTGTGTCGTTGCCCGATCCGCCGTTGAGAATGTCATTGCCGGAAGAGGCCGCATTGTCATCGTCTATGAGCGTGTCGTCGCCCGCTCCGGCATTGATCGTGTCGCTGCCTTCGCCGCCGGCCAGATAGTCGGCGCCGTCGCCGCCGATCAGGCCGTCGTCACCGCTGCCACCAAAGGCCTGGCCGCCGTCGGCACCCGTGTCGAGCGTATCAGTGCCAAGGCCGCCATCCAGGTAGTCGTAGCCGGCCCCCCCGGTCAGCGTGTCCTGGCCGCCATACCCGTAGATGACATCATTGCCGCCCAATCCATTGATCTCGTCATCGCCGACCTCAAGGGAGGGGTCGCCGGCTTGCGGACCGCCGTGCAGGACATCGTCCTCCTCGGTTCCGCTAATGACGTCGCTGCCGTTCGTTCCGTATTTCTCGGCCATTTTTCCCTCCCCAATATGAATTTACATTACGGAATCCGATCAATTCTCAAGCAAAGCGCGTTGGGACCGCAATTCTCCGCGAGGCCAGCACTCGCGATGGTGACAGCGGCGACGCGCCGTATATTAGCAGTAACTAAACACAGTGTGCGAAACAGCGCATGACCCATTTGGGTCAAACCGGCTTCGAGCAGATGGGTCACCTCGCGGGAATATGGCAAATCCGGGAAAGTAGAGTCACGAGCTCCGATTGCCTGTGAGTACCCGTCTTGCTGAAAACGGCTTTGAGTTGGTTCCGCGCGGTCTCATAGGATATGCCGCAGACGCTTGCCACTTCCTCTAAAGACGCGCCGGTCGCAAGCCTGTCTGCCAGTTTTGATTCTGCCGCCGAGAGCGAAAAACAGGCCTGAATGGCAGCTTGGCCAGGTGTCCGCCCAATCTGGGGATCGATCAGCACTGCGACGGCTTGACCCGGTGCCAGCGGGTTGAAAGCGATGGATTTAAGCCCAACGACGCACGCAAGGATCGGGAAGAGCCCGGGTCTCGGAAACGCGACCACTGCGGAGCAGGATGATCCGTGGAGCAAAATTTGCCTCAGTGATCTATTGAACGTGGTCGTGGAGTTCGTGTCGTAGGAGCACAGCCTTCTGTCGACAATGCGTAACGCTCCATCCAGCATACCTTCCGCCGACCCGTTGAGCTTCACAACATGGCCCTTTGCGTCAAAGGCGATAGCAGCAACCCGGCTCGTTTCAAAAGCGTCAAGCGCGGCATCCATGCGAGCAAAGCCAAGCATTCGAGATATTGCGGAGGCAGTGCCTAGCCGGCCGGAAAGATTGGTTAGTGTCTGGAGTTGCGTCGGGGAGAATGGGCCCTGCTCAATGGAGCGCTGAAGTGAGAGGACCCAAAGGCTGTCCCCAGATGCCACCTTCACACATGCGCACCAGCGTAATCCATGTGGGGCAAGAAACTCCTGATAATACGAGTGCCTGGCAATCTGATCGGACGTGAACAAATCGAGGTCCGTCGCGATACCCTTCCGGATAAGAAGTGGTTTCACACCGTAGCGGACATCCCGCTCGACCCAACCTCCATTGATATAACTATCGACGGCACCCGCCATGGATTCGCTCTGGGGAAATCCCGGCAGTCGATTTTGCGCGTCAAAAAGCAGGGCTCCATAGGAGCCGGTGGCCGTGGCCGCGACATCCATCGCACCGTTCCATTTGCTGGGGTCGATCGCGGCTGCAACAAAAGCCCTCTCTATCGATTCCAGGTCGAACTCGGTCCTCATAACCACTCTCTCGGTCGATCAATTACATCGCGAGCACTAGCCATCAGCCGAGCTAGTAAGAGCGCCTGTTCTGTCTGGCGGCGAGCGTCGGTCTCCAAGACATATTGTTCCCCTTGGACGTGCAGAATCCGGACGCCGAAAATATCCGCATAGTAGTCGTGCCGCGGTTTACGATTTCAGCCGTGAGGGCAACGCCACGAACCCGATCGGAAAGCCAAAGATTTGCCGGCCTGTCGCATGCATACCGTGTCTGCGCTTGGGGCGAGGCTCGGCGTCTCGCCTTCGGCTTTTGGTGATTACGCTGATCCAAGTCGGCCACACTCTCCATTGTGAGCCCTCCACGTCAGGGTAACCGTAATGGGGGTAAGTTGGTCTTCCCGCCAGTAAACGCGAGGCCCTTGTTGGCTTTCGGCAACTTATTGGTTGCATAGTACATCGCCCGATCGGTTTGGTAGAGCCGCCAACCTGAACCCTCGCTGATATGATCCTGGGCAAAGGAATGGCACCCCGTCGGCCGAATAGTTCACCGACGAGGGCGGGCACCTGGCCCGAGATCGCACATACAACGCAGGGCAGTTGAGCAGTTCCCCCAGCGCTTCCCGTAAATATTAGTTGAACCTAAAGAATGTCGTGGATCAAGTAACTATTTTGGGTAGTGTCCGATGCACAATGCGCGTTTGGGGCGGTCTCCGACGCTGGACTTGCCATTTACGGCTCGCCACGACGATCGGCATGAATCAGCGCGGCGGCCGATTGGCACCCCGCGCCGACAAACACTTCTGCATGCAAACGCACCAAATGGCAGGTCCCACTCGAATGCTCGCTACGCCGCAAGTGCTGTTTTATCGAAGTCTTGACCGCTTCCAGGCGGCCCGTGACTTTGTCACCCTTTGAAAACTTCTTGATCTCGTCATCGTAGAAGCTGCCGTCGCCCGAGATGGACTTCGTTTAGATAGCCTTGCCCGCTTTGAACCACGCCTTGCAGGGCGCGTAGGTGAAGACTGTCGTTCCAGACGCATTCTTCCAATGCGATTCAAAGCAGAAGGTGTTGTCCTTCACGGTCCACGTGCCATCTGCCCAGGTGTGAGTGCCATCTTTCTTGTCGTAGATTCCGAGTAGCGTCCCGTCGGCCATCCACGTGAAGTAGACGTTTCCGTTGTCCTTGTACTTCACCGTATTGCCGATCTAGATCGCCTTGGTCTGTTCCTCAGTTAGCGGCGGAGCAAACACCAATAACCACGGATACCGCTCTGCGTCTCGCCAAGTACTTCCGGACGACGCTGGAGTTTTGGCTCAACAAGCAGATCCGCTTCAGGTGCTGGCGGCGAAGCCGCCACAATCCGACGGGATAAATTGCGCCCAACGTAGCAAACAGCGCGATCCCACTTGATCCAGCAATTTCTGGTCGATAATCGCAGGTGAGGAAGCACTCAGTCAGCAAGCGCAAATCATGTCGACACAACATGCCGAAAAGTATCGGCCGGACATCGATGGCCTCCGAGCCATCGCCGTCCTCTCCGTCGTAATCTACCACGCCTTTCCCGGTGGAAAGCTGAAGGGCGGTTTCGTCGGTGTCGACATCTTCTTTGTGATCTCCGGTTTCCTGATCACCGGTATCCTGCTCCGCGAACTGAAGGCTGGAACCTTCTCCATCCTGAAGTTCTATGCCAGGCGTGTGCTCCGGATATTCCCAGCCCTGATCACGGTTTTGGCCGCTTGTCTCGCTGCAGGTTGGCTCGGGTTGTTCTCTGATGAATACGCCCAGGTCGGGAAGCACGTCGCCGGCAGCGCCGCCTTCATCGTCAACCTGTTGCTCTGGCAGGAGGTCGGCTATTTCGACGTGTCGTCGGAACTGAAGCCTCTGCTGCATTTGTGGTCGCTCGGCATCGAGGAGCAATTCTATATCGTCTGGCCCGTTTTCCTATGGCTCGCCTGGCGCTGGCGGTTTTCGTTCCTCAAGTTGTCTCTGACGATCGCGGCCGCCTCGTTCGCGGCCGGCGTCTATTACACCTACGCCGATCCAACCTTGGCATTCTATGCGCCGCCGACCCGGTTCTGGGAACTGATGGCGGGCGGGATTCTCGCCTATTGCCTGGCGCAAGGCATATCGCCGAGCGACCGCCACCGCGACGGGTTCTCTGTCCTGGGCCTAGTCCTGATCGTCGTCGGCCTGCTGGTGATCAAGAAGAGCTATGCTTTCCCGGGCGCTTGGGCGCTGCTGCCGGTGGCGGGCGCTGTGCTCCTGATGGCGGCAGGGCCGGCCGCCGTGATCAACCGAACGGTGCTTTCTAATAAGGTGGCGGTCTGGTTTGGCCTGATCAGCTACCCACTCTATCTATGGCACTGGCCGATTCTCGCGTTCCTTCGGATCGGCAAGGCCGACGGCGTCTATCGCGAAATAGCGTGGGAGAGCCGGACGATCGCGGTGCTTGCGGCCATCGCTCTCGCCTGGGCGACATACCGCCTTATCGAGCGCCCGATTCGATATGGTGGTGACAAGCGGGTGTGGGTGCCGGCGCTGTCCGCGGGCATGATTGCGCTGCTCTTCACCGGCGCCGGTGTCTACGGCATGAACGGCATACCAAGCCGAGTCGAGCTGTCGCCGCCTTCCGCCGCCGTCCTTTTCGCCGACTACCCGCACCCGCTGAAAAACGCCACATGCGCCGAGGTGTACCCGGATCTTGCGGACGCATGGAGTTGCCTGCTGTCCAAGGACAGGCCGGCCGATGTCGCAATCATCGGCGATTCGCACGCTCACCAATATTTCCAGAGCCTGGCGAAGAAGCTGCCGAGCTTGAGCGTCCTGAACACCAGCGCGCCAAATTGCTTGCCCTTCTCTGGACATGCCCGCTGCGAAAAAGTCGCTGCCGACACGATCGCCTTTCTTGAGAAGAACCGATCGATCGAGACCGTCATTCTCGCCGGCTATTACAGCGTCCTCGCCGCCGGCATGAAATATGAGAACATCGAGGGCCAGCGGGTTGCAGCTGACCTCACCGATGAGCGTCGCGAGCGGTTTGAAAATGCTGGCCGGAAGATGCTGGCGGCCCTCGCCGCGCAAGGAAAGCGCGTCATCGTCCTCGGCGACATCCCGGACATGGTTTTCAGGCCGCGCGATTGCGTGGGCTTCGATAATCCGTTGATGGCGTCGCTTCGGGGAAGCCTGAGCGCCAAATCGCTCGACAAGTGCGGTATCCCGGAACCCGATTTCCGCGCCCGCATCCAGTCGTTCGACAACTCCCTCGCGGCCGTCCTGTCGGAGCATCCGAGCGTGTCGAAGTTTGATCCGCGTCCGCTTTTCTGCGACGGCTCTTATTGCATGGCCTATCGCGAGCCGACGTTCCTCTATTGGAATAGCGACCATCTGGCCATCGAGGGGGCAGACATGGTCATTGATGCGCTGCTGAAGGCGGTGCCCATCGGGACGCCGGTGGCGGCCGCCTCGGTGAGCAGCGTGCTATAATCCCCCCTTTCCGACTATCACCAGCACGACCCGCCGGACCGCCTCTGCGAAAATGACGCCGAGCGCCATTGGCGCAATACCGGTGAGGCGAACTTCACCCAACCTTCCCGCTTCGGCAACGGCCACGGAAATAGAGTCCTTATAGACGTCCAGTCCAATATATGCATCGTCAAGAGGTTGCGCCGCTCGGGAAGTCTTAGACCGGTAGTCAGCCCAAAGTAGGCGTGCCAAAATCATCTGTTTGTTGAACAAAGTTGGAGGCAGGACCCCGGTGGGGAACCCTCGCAAACGAACATAAGAGGAGTACCGCTATCCCAGATACCCTCAGTCAGAAAACGCCCAGCCTGGTCATCACGCCCGCCGTAGGAGGCGCCAACGAACCAGTACAGAGCATGCTGTAGAACTTCCTGCTCCTCATGCGGCGAGGGAAGCATGGCAGGCCACTGGAATGTCAGGCAGCCCACGCCCCTTTCCTGTCGAAATGAGGGAGGCAACTTCTTCCGAAAAACCGACGCCCAGTCTATCCTGGGGTAAATTGTTTGCGAGGGTTGATGCGAATCATCTTCTTGATCGGGTTCATTGCAGCCTTAAATCTCGGGGGCTGTTCTTCCACATTGGAATGGGCGCGAATGAATACCTACAACTTCGAGGCTCAGAGGGTGGAACTCGAAGGAGAGAAGTTCGATGTCTACCGTCACAAGACCGACAAATCTCTCATGGTCTCGCCGGTAGCCGCTTCGCCTGCCCCACCCAAGTTCGTTACGCCCTTGATGCTGGATGAGAAGCTCCGAAGCACCGCCCGGAGGTATCTTGAAAACCAAGGTGGAAGGGACTGTGTGATTACCGAAGGTCGACCTCTCCGAAATCAGGTCTATGAATTCTGGTATCAGTGCGCGCAGTGACAGCCCTCATGGGAGGCCTTCCTGGATTCTGCCCGAATCGCTTCTCGCGGATATTGTGTCGTGACATCGGCGCCGACGACGAACGATCGAACAGCCCTGGCGCAACGTTTAGGCAGAAGGCCAATCAACCACAAAGCTTCTAAGCTTTGTCCCACAAAATCTGGAAGTTGACCCAACCAGAGAGGAAGAACGAGAACCAACGCCGCTACAAGGCGCATGGATAAATAGGGCAATTCAAGGCAAGGCTCACACAAGACAGTAAACCGATAAAGGCCGCTACAAACGACTTGCGTGATCGGCCTCACGGGCCCCCGTTGGTCGATGATGGAGGGCGCCTTGCACCAGATAAAACTGAGTATCTGCATACCGACGTATAATCGCGCACCCTTCTTGGAGAAGGCTCTCAGCTACTTCGTCGACCTCTACAAATTTCCCTTCTCTTACGAGATTGTTGTTTCCGACAACGCCTCGACGGACGATACTTGCGAGGTCGTCAAACGTTTCCTCGGCAAGGGGTTGCCCATCCGCTACTTCCGGCAAGTAGAGAACTTCGGAGCGGAAGCCAATAGCTTGGGCTCATACCGGCACGCGCTGGGAGAATATGTTATCTACCTCGCGGACGACGATTTGCTTATCAATGAGGGGATTATCGAGGCGATCAGGTATCTCGATCTGAATATTGATGTCGGTGCTTGCTACGCGCCTTGGTACACCCATGATGAAGTGGATGGACGAGACAATCCGCCCTTCTATTCCGTCGCGAAGAACACCAAGTTCAAGAAGCAGGCGTTCGAAAGTTGCTTCGACTTTTTGATTGACGGACACGTGTTTCCCGAGATCGCCATCTTCCGATCTTCCGCGCTCCGGTCAGCTCTAGTCCAGCGCCACTTTGCCTACTGGGCATTCTCGCATCTCGCGCATTTCCTAGACCAGGGGGCCGTTGCCTTCCTCAAGAATCCGTTCTATCGCCAAGTGATCCGCTCGAAAATCACACGCGACCGCCCACAAGCCGGCCACGCCGAAGTTCTGACCGCGTGGGACCGCTATCGGGGCGGGCTAGAATACTTCCTCTACATGGGCGCAAAACGGGGGGCAGTGGACATGAACGCTGATAAGCGCCGCACGCGCGACGCCCAAGTCCTCGACTTCACGATGGTGCGGATGACGGTTGCCTTGCGAATGTGGTTCCAAAAGCGGGACTATGTCCGAGCCTACGAACTCTACACCCGGCTTATGATGGGGGGGTTCGCCAGTCACCCTGAGGTCGCCGAGGCGCGTAATGTCCTGCCTCTGATGGTGGCCGTCCAAACACTTGCCCAACAGGCCAACACCGCTCCCGAAGTCGAAAAACTGCTGCTACACGGTGTCGACAACCACGATTCGTTGGCAGACCTTCTGCGTGAGGTTGGCCTACGATCTGAGATTGAGATCGTGGCCCCAGCAACAGAGCTGACGGAGACTGAGGTTGGCCGTACCGCCGTGTTCGTCACGGAAGTCCGCGACCGCGAGCACTATGTCCGCAAGGGACACCCGCCAAATTTGGTACTCAGCGAAAGCGACCTCCTGAGCCACGTGCTAATGTGAATTTGGATTGGTGCACGACGCGCCATTCATGACAACGGAGAAGAGGCATGTCGACAACGGACGACCGCCAGGAGTTTGAGGCTCATAAAGATAGGATGAGCCGTGCGCTCGCGCAGGATGGAGATGCGCTGAAGCAGTCTGTCGAACTGCTGATGTCCCTGAACCGCTACGACTACCCGTATCTGTGGTCTTGGATGGGTGTTCCTATTATCCAATTGCCGGCAGACGTTATGGCGACCCAAGAGGCGATCTGGAACACGAGACCTGACGTGATCATCGAGACAGGTGTCGCGCGTGGCGGTTCTCTAATCTTCATGGCCTCTATCCTTGCTGCGACTGGACAGACCGAAGCAAAGGTGATCGGCGTTGACATCGACATTCGAGCGCACAACCGCGAGTCTATCGAGACACATCACCTGGCGGATCGGATTGAGCTCGTGCAAGGAGGGTCGACGGATGAATCGACACTCGAGCAGGTACGGGCACTTATCCCGCCGGGTGCTAAGGTCATGGTCGTTCTGGACAGCGACCACACATTCAAGCACGTCCTCGACGAATGCCGAGCATACGGGCCTTTGGTGAGCGACGGATGCTATCTCGTCGTAGCTGACACCGTGGTCGGCCATATACCGGAAGGCAGCGCAATCCAGCGATCCAAACAGTGGGAAACGGGCAATGATCCTTTGACCGCTTTGCGTCAGTATCTGACGGAAACCCAGGATTTTGAGGTAGATCCTGCCATCAACGGGAAATTGGTATTCTCGTCATCGCCAGGCGGCTATTGCCGGCGTCTCAAGACGTCAAAGTGAGCGAGGCAGTTGATGGCAAAGTTTGATCCGGTCTTTGTAAAGGCGAATGAAGACCGCCAACACTCGCTCATGATTCCGATCGTGTCAGATGGCGGCCATGTGATTGGTCGCCTCTGCTGTCTCGACCAGGCGAATGCTTCTGACCCCACGACGATTGCCGCTCTCACCGCATGGCGGAATGCCAACAAGGAGGCCTTCCTTACCCAATTCAAGGCAACCGAAGCCCGCACGGCCAACTGGCTCGAAAAGGTGGTTGTGCCCAGCGGAGACCGGATTCTATTCTTGATCATCGATGCTGATGACAAGCTTATTGGCAACGTCGGCTTCGCCAACCTAACTGAAGAAAGTGCCGAACTTGACAACGTTCTACGTGGCGAGGTTTCGACCTATCCGAGGATTGCAGCGGCGGCCGTTCAGAGCCTCTTGGCCTGGGGCTTTGCGGACCTTGGGCTGAAATCGATCCACCTCAACGTCTTCGCTAACAACGATAAAGCAATCGGGCTATACACAGCTCTTGGTTTCTTGCCGGGAGAGGAGCGGCGGCTGTCGGTTCTTCGTTCCGAAGACGAAATCCGATACCTGATAGAATCCGATGCCGGTGAACCCGTTGAGTTCGGCTACCTTTATATGATCCATGGACGATCAGAGGGTGCTCAAAATACCCAGAAGAGTTTGTAGCGCGTTTTCCTTCGAGCGTCATTCCAGCACATTCGGAAAAACTTCATTCTGGTGAAGAGGCTCGCCCTTGGAAGCTTGTGGAGTAGTTTATAGCACCCGAGCGTATAGGCTAGCCGTTGCCGCAGTTTGTCGCGGAACGACTTCGCGCCATACTTTTTCTCCGATCCCGATCCCTCCATGAAGTCGTAAGTTGGGCCGGGCACGTACGCAACGAGGTCTCGGATTACGAACTCGGCAATGACGTATGACGCCACGCACCAGGGATTATTGAACTCGTACCATCGCCCCATCAGCGTATCGATGGCCGATGAGCGAAATACACCATAGACCCATTCACCAGGGAATGTCAGGTTCCGCGGGACTTCTCCGGCAGCATAGCGACGCGGGAAGCCGAACGTCGAGGGCGATGGGTGTTTAAGTCTTACCACATCGCCGCGAATGCTCTTGGTCGAACCCGTGGCAAGCAGCTTGCTATCGTCAACTTCTAGGGCGCCGACGAGCTTGGAGAGAAAGTCCGACGAAGAGAAATCGTCACATGCGCGAAGGCAGAAAAAATCGCCACTGTCCGCTCCGAGGCGGAAAGCTTTAGCGAAATTATCCATTGCACTGAGATGCTGCTCGTTGTGCACGATCGAGAAGCGACGGTCCCGCTCGCAGAACTTCTCGGCGATCTTCACCGTGTCATCCGTGGAGCAGTTTTCTAGGATGATCGCGCGGAAATCTCTAAACTCTTGGTCGGCGATACACTGAAGGCTCGCCTCCAGCGTCTTGGCGCCGTTGTACACCGGAAACACCACGACAACGCCAGATTGCTTCGACATCATTGAGTTCCTAGTCACCTGAATTTTCAATCCGGTGACTATCTGCCAGAACCGGAAAACGCAACAGGCCCAACGAGCGTTGACTACGGCATGTACGTTCGCGGTCCGCGCCCATTCTCTTCCAGATCAACCTTCAAGCGACCGCCCTCGCCGCCTTTGCCGATCACCAAGCTTCCCGACGGCGCGAAAGGTGAAGCAAAGCCTGGGGTGGATCCCAGTTTCGGTGGTCAAGCTGCGATCACCCCGAACTCCGATCTCCTACCAGCAGATCATAGAGATTGCTCACCAAGTCGGCCCGGATCAGGGCCTTTGGAGCAATTCTCTCCGTATGGCTTGATTGCAAGAGCAGCAATGAGTTTAGTCCGCAGATGCCTGCCATCTTAGTGCTCGCTACGTCCGCTGCGAGCCGGTGTGCCGGACAAGGAAACGGTGCAGCGCCGACTTGCTGATGGCGATGCCCTGAGCTGCAAGGGCATCACGAAGTTCGAACAAGGTGCCGTCCCGGTGTTCCTCAAGCCACGACATGATCGCGTCGGCGTTGGCTTCGGTTTTGTACGAATGACGGTCTCCACCCAGCGGACCCGGTCGAACATGGCCCTGACGGACTTGCAGGTTTCGCCACCGGCTCACGCTGGCCGCACTGACGCCAAAGCGCTCGGCAGCCTCCCGGTGCGACGCTCCGGCTGAGACGGCGGCAAGAACACGTGCGCGAAGATCAACGGAAAGGGCTTTCGACATTATCTGCCGACCTCCATCGGCAGAAAGTTTGAATCAGAACCCATCTGATTTGCAAAGCCCAAATGATTCAATCAGTCAGGGAAACGCTCTA
>NZ_JBQENZ010000058.1:0-11352 GCF_052044935.1 Ensifer sp. 22460 | reverse complement strand
ATGCAACACCACCGCTAGCTTGCGGGCCAGCGCCACGCGCGCCTTTCTGGGGCCGGCACGTCTTGCGACCGCCAGTGCCCAGCCCCTCAGATCGGAGCCTTTGACCGGTCGCGTCAGGATGACGTTGGCCGCCTCGAAGAGCGCGGTGCGCACACCCCCATGTCGCCGATCTTCGAGATGCGACCGCTATGATCGGTCTCGCCCGATTGATATTTCTTCGGCGCCAATCCGAAGTGCGGCCCGACCGCGCGGGAGGAGCGGAATCGCTCCGGCGCATCGACGGCCGCCACAAACGTCAGCGCCACCAGGACGCCAACGCCTGGCGTCGTCATCAGCCGCTGTGCGTTGTCATCCTGGCGGGCGATGGCATGCAGCTTGCGCTCAAACCCCGCAAATTCATGCACAAGCGCGTCGCGCACCTTCAGCAGTGCCATAGCGATCGCTTCCAAGGTCGAATGACCTGCAATCAGCACGCGGATACGTCCCGCGAAAGTGCGCCGTGTCGTCGGCCCGACCTTGAGGCCGAAGCCGCGCAGGATGCCCCGGATGCTCATCTCGATGTCGTGAAGCTTACCCTGAATGAGCTTGCGGGCAGTCAGCAGCGCACGCACCTCCTGGGCGGCAAGAGATTTGCAATGGACCGGCCTGAACCAGCCAAGCCGCATCAACTGCGCAATACCCCGGGCGTCCTTCTTGTCGGTCTTGACCGGCATCGTCTTGAAGGCGGCACGCACGTGGCGTGTCTCGATCAGCTCGACGGAAAGACCTGCTTTCACCATCCCGGCATGCAGCCACTGCGACAGGGGGCCGGCCTCCAGACGAATGCGCTCCATCGCCACGCCGTGCGCGCCGAACCAGGCGATCAGCGCATCGGGTTCGCTGAGGATCTTCGCTTCCCGGATGATCCGGCCATCCGCATCCACCACGCACACGCTCGAGTATTCCAAGGATACGTCGATGCCCGCATACTGCTTCATGGTCGTTTCTCCGTGATGCTATGGAGCAGGCCATTCCTGAATCCGCGACACCATCATTGTGAGGGACGACCACCGGCCCTTCAAACCTGCCGGGCCGGGTTCCGCCCGTTACACCATCTGGTAGGATAAAATAAGAACATTGCCGTCTGCACGGCCCCGGCGGAGCAACCGATGACTTAGGCAGTTCGCCGCCTCGGGTGCGGCTTAACCACAACGCCTCGCACTCTCGGCAAAGGCCATCATCAGAGGTCCGACGCCCTTGGCGTCATCGGCCACCACTTGCTCCGAGAGGTAGTAGCCGGGCGAGCCGTCGCGATAGTTGCCTTCGAAGCCGCCGAGGCCAGCGACACCGACGATTGTTGTCAGTCGAGTGACACCCTCACTATCAACGACAAGGCGCCTCGAAACCAGTGCATTGAGGGCGCGCTGGCCGGCCAAGATGGCTCGATCAGCCTGAGAAAGACCCAATCGGGCGGAGCGCAGCAATGCGTAGGCAAACATGGCAGAGGCAGAGCTTTCCTCATAATTGCCTGCCAGATCGGGTTCATCGAGGACTTGCGTCCAGAGGCCGGACGGCGTCTGGCGTGCCATCAACTCGTCAAGCAGCAGGTTGGTCCTCGAACGTAGCGCTGCGGTCGCCCTGTCGTTGGGCAGAAGCGCCAGCGCATCAACCAGTGCCATTGCCAGCCAGCCGACGGCCCGGGCCCAGACCGCCGGCGACCTGCCTGTAATTGGGTCCGCCCAACTTTGCTTCCGGCTGTCATCATAGCCGTGCACGTAGAGGCCCTTGGCGGTCGCGGTGAGCGCAAGTGCTGTCGCGAACTGCTGAAGCGCATCGGCAATCAGAGCCGGATTGTCGGTCGCAAGTGCGTATTCGATCTGAAACGGGAGACCCATATAGAGACCATCGAGCCAGACCTGGTTAGCGTAGCGCTGCTTGTGCCAATAGTTGCCGGAGGGAATGCGCGGATGGGTTTCGAGTTGGCCTGCGAGATGATCTGCCGCTTTCTTGTAGCGGGGATCCCCTGTTTCTACGGCGAGCGGGAATAGGACGCGGCCTGCAAGGATGTTGTCGATATTGTACTCCGCAGGATCGTAGCCGAGCAGTGTGCCGTCGGGAGCGACCTGGCGGTCGATAAGCCGGCGCTGGTGCTCGCTCCAGCGCTCCTCGCCGGTCGCCTCGAAAAGAAGGCGAAGACCGCGGTAAATGCAGCCGTCCTCATAGCACCAGCTTCCCCCCTTATAGGGAGTGTAGCGTCGCGCGAACTGGTCGAAATAGGTGGTCGGGTCCATCGGATATCTCATTCAAAGGAAACGGAAATCGAGGCTTTGCTCAAGAGCGCAGGTTCATCGCAGTCGACATCGGCGCACTCGGCGACGATCGTCTCGTGCCGCATCGGTCGCACCCGGTCAGCCATGATCGGAGGCGTAGCGGTCGCGTCGCCGCGATAGGACGCGATCTTCAACCGGCGAACTCTGGTGTTGCGGATCGGTGCTTCCGGCAGCCCGAGAAATGCCCCTGCCACGTGCGCGAGCTTGCGGATTTCGACGTCCTCAACGGTGACACCATCGATGATTGGGGTTCCCGGGCCGGTAGCAGCCGGCCGGCGCGATTGCACCCACTCATCGTGGCCGTCCGCGTCGCAATGATAATGGGCGTTGGCCGATAGCGCCGTCTCGACGCCATCCATGAGAACTCGCCGCATGGCAATGTTCGTGATCGAGCCGCCGCGACCGCGCCTTGTCTTCAGACGCAAGCCGCGATCGGTGCCGATCATCTCGCAGTCCTCGACGGCGACATCGTGCACGCCGCCGGACATTTCCGAGCCAATAACGAGGCCGCCGTGGCCGCGCTCCATCAGGCAATGGGTGACACGGATGCCGCGAGTTTCGGCAAGGTGGTCGTCTTCTCCATTTGGCCCGCGCTTTCCCGCCTTGACTGCGATACAGTCGTCCCCCACGGAAAATCGCACGCCGGTGATCGTGACGTCGCGGCAGCTTTCGGGATTGAATCCATCGGTATTCGGGCTGTCGGGCGGGGCAGCCACGGTAAGGCCTGCAGCGACCAGCCGGCTGCAACCTTGCGGATGGACTGTCCAGGACGGCGCGTTGCGGATCGTAAAGCCAAGCAATTTCACGTCCGTGCAGGAAACGAGGTGGAGGCCGCGCGGGCGGCGAGCGCCGTTACGGGTTTCCTTCGGCCAGCTCCACCAATCACCCAGGTCTCCGGATCCGTCGAGCGTGCCCTCGCCCTCGATCACCAGGCTTTCAGCGCCGATGGCATGTATTGGAGCGGAAAAACAGGCGGAGGGTAGTCCCTCCCAACTTCCGAGCATTTTGCCTTCCGCGTCGCGTGCGTCGAGGATGGGCCAACCCGTGCGACCTGAAGGTGCCCTAAGGATCGCTCCCTTGGAAAGGTTGAGGGTCATGCCGCCCTTGAGCCGGACAGGAAAGGCCGTCCAGTCTCCCTCGGGCAGGCGCAGCGTGCCGCCGTCCGGCACGGCGACGACGGCATCCGCCAGTGCGGCGGCATTGGCGCGGGCACCCTCAAGGTCGTTGTGACGCACACCCTGCACAAGCCCGAATGCGGTTGGATCGATCAGACCGGCGCAGGCTGCCGTTTCGAACTCGAGCGATTGGAACCCTTCGACCTCGAGCCGGTAGCGACCACCGGGCTGCAGATCGTGAAAAACGCTCACGACCGTCGTCGCCGCGCCTTCGCGCACGTCGCCGTCGCCAGTCAACGCCGAAAGCCGCCAGGAAGCGGGCTCAGGCACGCGATAGAGCGCTCCGGCTTTAGGCAGGCAAAGCGCTGCCGTTCGCGCTGACAGCGCGATGATGGACGGTCGGATCATGGTCTCGTTCTCTTGGCTTTTCCGGTAGAGTGGACCCGCCGCGGAAACCGTGGCGGGACATCTGACGATCAATCGAACTCGGCAAGCACGTCGTTCACCGTATCGATGATCTGTGCGGCTGCCTCATCCGCCTTCAGCTGGCCATAGGCGTACTCCTCCAGCGTATCGATGAAGGCTGCGCGCACCTCCGGATGCTCGTTGAAAGGCGAGACGGCCGGACCGCTTGCGGCAACGACGATAGCGTTTGCTGCGCGCACTTCCGGCTCGCCCTTGTCACCGAGGCGGGCAGCGGCGGCCTTCGACGCCGGCAAGCCGCGCGAGGTGCCTAGAGCATCGATGCCCTCCGGTTCGTTCAGCAGGCAATTGACGATCTGCGCTGCCGCATCGGGGTCTTTGGAGTTCTTTGAGATCGAGAAGACCATGGAGGGCTTGCGATAGACGCCTTCCGTCACCGCATTCGGAAGCTTCAGCATTGCCACGGGCTTCAAGACCTGACCGTCCTTCAACGGGTCTGAATATTTCGAATAGGTCGAATCCCATTCGTAGGAGCCGGCAATCTTGCCGTCGGCCCAGGCGGGCTTTTCGAACAGATTGACGTTGCCATCGGCTGCTTCTTCCTTCTGCGACCTGATCGCCCCGGTCTCGACCAGCTTACCCAGGAACGATATGCCCTCCGTAAGCTCCTCCGGTGTCCAGGCAACGCGATTGGTCGCGGGATCGACCAGATCCTTCCCGGTCTTCTGGACGACAGCCAGGGTCGTCAGGAGTTGCGCCGTCTCCTTGACGGCATTGAAGGTGTAGTAGTCCTTGCCGAGCTTCTCCTTGATGGTCGCCGTTGCCGCAAAGAATTCGTCCCAGCTTTTCGGAATGGCGACGCCTGCCTTTTCGAAGGTCGTGGCGTTGAAAAAGAAGACGCGGCCCGTCGTCGAAACCGAAAGCCCCTGCAGCACGCCGTTCATCGAACCGGCCGACAGATCCGCCTCACTCCAGTTGGAAAGATCGATCGCTTTGAGCTTGCGCAGATTGGCAAAACCGTCGCCATTCTTCGAGAACAACGGCAACCACGGCCAGTTGACCTGAATGATATCGGCTTCGGTCTTGCCGGCCATCTGGGTCGTCAGCTTTTCAAGGTAACCGTCAAAGCCGGTGAACTCGCCTTTGACCGTGTGGCCGTATTTTTCGCCACAGGCGGCGATCGCCTTCTGGGTGGCGACGTGGCGGCTCTCGCCGCCCCACCAGGCCATACGCAGTTCGGCGGCGTGCGCCGTCGTGCCAAAGGCCAGAGCGCCATAGGCGACAGTGGCCAGTGCTGCGATCATTCTTTTCGTTCTCATCGAATTTCTCCTCCTTGGAATGGGGCCGAACGCTGCCTCCTCACAGCGAGACGTTGCGGCCATCGGTCTTGTCGAAAACATGCAGGTGATCAGGATCCGGGCGCAGGCGGATCACGTCCGATTGGCCAAGTGCCTCGAACTCGGCGGCGCCCACGACGCTCACCAGCTTGCGGCCATCAAGGTCGGCATGCAGGTAGACTTCGTGCCCCATGAACTCTGCATTGCTGAGCCTTGCAGACAGACCCGGCCCATCGGCGACGAGCGAAAGATGTTGCGGGCGCATGCCGAGCACGGCCTCAGCAGGTCTCGCCGAAAGCCTGCGCTCGAGATGGGCGCCAAGCGCCAGCCGCTGGCCTCCGATCTGGAGTTCGCCACCTTGAAGCGTCGCATCGACAAGGTTCATCTCGGGGCTTCCGATGAAACCGGCGACAAACAGGTTTGCCGGTCGATTGTAGAGCTCCTTGGGTGTCGCCACCTGCATGATTCGGCCAGCCTGCATGACGCAGATCCGGTCTCCCATGGTCATGGCTTCCGTCTGGTCGTGGGTCACGTAGATCACCGTCGAAGACAGGCCTTCGGCCTTCAGCTGTCTGTGCAGATCGGTGATGCGCACCCGCATCGAGGCCCGCAGCTTGGCATCGAGATTGGAGAGCGGTTCATCGAAAAGGAAGACGCCCGGCTTCTTGATGAGCGCGCGCCCGAGCGCCACGCGCTGCGCCTGACCGCCGGAGAGCTGCTTCGGCAACCGGTCGAGCAGCGGCTCAATCTCGAGGATCCTGGCGACGTGCTTGATAGCTGCGTCGATCTCTGCCTTCGGCTTGCCGGCAATCTTCAGCCCGAATGCGAGGTTGCCGCGCACCTTCATGTGCGGATAGAGCGCGTAGTTCTGGAACACCATGGCGATCGAGCGCTTGCCGGGCGGCAGATCGTTGACGCGCTGGTCGCCGATCACGATCTCGCCGCCCGAGATCTCCTCGAGCCCCGCGACCATGCGCAAGGTGGTCGACTTGGCGCAGCCGGAGGGGCCGACGAAGACCATGAACTCGCCATCCTCGATGTCGAGATTGATGCCGTGGACGGCCTTGAACGCGCCGCCATAGATCTTTTCGAGGTTTTTCAGTTGAACCTTTGCCATGGTCAGCCTTTGACTCCCCCGGAGGAGATCCCTTCAATGAAATACCGTTGCGCAGCGAAGAACACGACCAAAGCCGGTGTGATCGTCAGCACCGACATTGCGAGAATGCGGTTCCATTCGAAGGCTTCTGTGGTGTCGATGGAGAGTTTGAGCGCGAGGCTCACGGGATATTTGTCGACCGAGGACAGATAGATCAGCGGCCCGAGGAAATCGTTCATCGTCCACATGAACTGGAACAGGCAGACGGAGATCAGCGCCGGCGCCAGCATCGGAACGACGATGTAGACGAGCGTCTGGAGACTGTTTGCGCCATCGACGCGCGCCGCCTCTTCCATGTCTGCCGGCAAAGAGCGCAGGAACTGCACCAGCATGAAGACGAAGAAGGCATCGCCGGCAAAGGCTGAGGGCACCCATAGCGGCAGGAAACTGTCGAGCCAGCCGAGATCGCGGAACAGGATGTATTGCGGGATGCGCGTCACGACATTCGGCAAGAGCAGGATCGCGATCACCGAAGCGAAGAGGATCTTCCTGAACGGGAAATCGAACCGCGCGAAAGCGTAGGCCGCCATGGTGCAGGAGATCGCCGTACCGATCACCTTCGGCAGGATGATCAGGAACGAATTCCAGAAGAACCGGCCGAAGGTATAGGGCGTCGAAGTCTGCCAGCCTTTGATGTAGCCGTCGGCGGTCAGGTTGTCTGGCAGGAAGCCAGCGCCGGCGAAAATCTCCGAGTTGGTCTTGAAACTCGCGCCGACCAGCCAGATCAGCGGATAAAGCATGACGAAACCGACTGAAAAGAGCAGCACGTAGCGAACTGTCGCCGACAGCAGGCGAAGCCTTGCCCTGCGTACGGCCTGGTGGCCGTTGAACGTTTGAAGATCGACCATGGCTCAGTTCCTCTTGTCGCCGGCGTAGAAGACCCACTTCTTCGAAGACCAGAAGGCGACGAGGGTCAGCACGGTAATGATGGCAAAGAGCACCCAGGCTATGGACGAGGCATAACCCATGTTGAACTTCTTGAACGCCTCGTCATAGATGTAGAGCGGCAGCAGGTATGTGGCCTTCAGAGGACCGCCCTGAGTGATGATGTAGGGGCCGTTGAACTCCTGGAACGCCTGCACCATCTGCATGATGAGGTTGAAAAAAATCACGGGAGTCAGCAGCGGCAGGGTGATCCAGAAAAAGGTCCGCACCTTGCCCGCGCCATCGATCGCCGCTGCCTCGTAGAGCGACTTGTCGATCGATTGCAGTGCTGCCAGGAAGATCACCATCGCCGAACCAAACTGCCAGCAGCGCAGAAGCGTGATGGTGAAAAGCGCATTGGTCGGATCGCCGAACCAGTCGACCGGGGCAAGCCCCAGCGTGGCCAGCATCATGTTCGCAAGTCCCTCCGAAGCAAATACGTAGCGCCACAGGACGGCGATGGCGATCGACCCTCCAAGGATCGATGGCACGTAGAACGCCGTTCGGAAGAGGCCGATAAATTTCAACCGGTAATTCAGGATCGCGGCGATGAAGAGTGCAAAGGCGAGCTTCAACGGCACGGTCAGGAACACGTAGAGCAGCGTGACGTTCAACGACTTGATGAAGGTGCGGTCACGGGTAAACAGCCGCTCGTAGTTGGCGAGCCCCGTCCAGCGCGGCTCGCTCATCAGGTCGTAGCTGGTGAAGCTCAGGTAGAACGAGCTGATGAACGGGATGGCCGTGAAAATCAGAAGGCCGATGACGTAGGGCGCCAGATAACCGAGCCCGAGAAGGCGGTGTCCTTTCATGCCGCTCCTCCCGGAGGGCACCGAAATGCTGCCTTTATAGATACAGTTTCGTACAAATTACGCTCCCGGATCGGCACGGACGAAAGCAGGACTCTCCCTTTTTCGCCACGAACCGATCCCTCCTCCCAGACGATACGGTGCGCACAAGCGGCTTATGCGGTGACAATCACCCATCTCTCCTGCAGAATGAATTCACAAAGGCGAGGAAAAAGATGGACGAAATTGAAGGTGGCATTCTCTCTGCGATTCCACCGACGGCGCTGAGCCTCAATCTGACGCGAGCCGCTATCCGCATGGAGCACTCGCACACCTGGCGGATCGACAAGTCCAATGAGGTCGATGACCTTGTGATCTGCCTCGAAGGGCGCGGGCATTACCTGATAGACGGCGAACCTCGGATCATGGAGCCGGGTGACGCGATGCTGATTTTGCGTGGCCAGCGTTTCGTCGGATGGAATGAGGGGCGGGAGACCTACCTCGGCGTTGCGCAGCACTTTACGCTCGATATCTACGGGCGCCATAACCTTATCGCGCAGATGGACCTACAACCGAAATTGCGCCTCACGCGCTGGGCGCTTCTCGAACCGCTGGTCCGGCACTATCGCCAGAGTGTGCCTCCCTCCTCCGTCACGCTCGGTCAGCATCATCTCTTCATGGTGCTGCTCATTGCTTTTATCGAGGACGCATTCATCGGATGGCGGGACCACGCCACTTATCAGCCCGAGGGCGCCGATGCGATCGACCTTGCTGTCATGAAAGCTGCCACGATGATCTCCGCCAACCCGCTCGATCCGGAGATTGCGACACGAGCGGTCGATGCATCGCCCTATAATCGCGACTACTTCCTGCGCGAATTCCAGAAGCGAGTGACCCGCACGCCGCGAAAGTACCAGGAACTGAAACGCATGGAGCGCGCCATGCATTTCCTTGAGGCTGGTCTTTCCGTGGCGGCTGCCGCAACCGAAGTCGGCTATTCCGATCCCTATTACTTCTCCCGCATGTTCAAGCGGACCTTGGGCCTCAGTCCGCGCGATCACCTGAACAAGGTGCGCCAGAGTCGAGATGGTGGCTTGATGCAGCTTGACGAACCCGAGCAAGCACTTGCGCTCGCGGACGGACTTGCGGCCAACCAGTAGGAGACGCGGTCGGCACCGTTGAGATCAACGCACGTCCCGCCTGCTGGGGGAGCGCGTGGTTGGCGCGTTGGCCTCCCGCGCTGTTCTCACCCTTGAGATACTTTGAATTCCGAGAGCGCACCGCGATCGATCTCTATGCCGAGACCGGGCGCGTCCGGGATGGCAACGACACCATTCACGGCCTCGATCGGCGTCTTCAGCACCGCCTGGCGGAAGGGATTCTCCGTCCGGTCGAACTCCATGATCGGCTCGATCGGGTTTACCCGCACCGGATCTGGCGTCATCGCCGCCATGAACTGTAGCGCCGCGGCAAGATGCACGCCGGTACCCCAGACATGCGGCACGATGCGCACGCCGTGCAACGTAGCAAGACTTGCAATCTTCGCCATCTCGGAGAACCCACCGCAGCCGCAGAGATCCGGCTGCAGGATATCGACGGCGCGGCTCTCGATCGCTGGCCACATGCCGTAGCGTGTATGCCAGGTCTCGCCGCCGGCGACCGGGATGGGCTGCCCGGCTCTCACCTCGCAATAGGCCGAAAGCTGTTCCGGCACCACTGGCTCCTCGAACCAGTCGATATCGTAGTCCGCCGCCGCCTTGCCGAGGCGGATCGCCTCGGTGACGGTGTAGCCGTGGTTGGCGTCGATCATCAGCCGCATTTCATCGCCGATCGCCTCGCGCACGGCGCGGATGACGCGCAGGTCTTCGTCGATGCTAAAGCCGATCTTGATCTTGCAGGCGTGAAACCCCTGCGCCCGGCGTTCCGCCATCTCCATGGCATTGTCGGAGACGCGGTCGACCCCGTCGCGCTTGAAGCTGCCGGTCGCATAGGCGCGCACGCTCTCGCGCCAGCGGCCACCGAGCAGCATGGAGACCGAGGCACCGTGATGTTTGCCCTTGATATCCCAGAGCGCGATGTCGATGCCGGACAGCGCCGTGATCGCCAGACCGCGCTGCCCCTGATCACGCAGCGCATTATAGAGGATCGCCCAGAGTTTTTCGGTCTGGCGCGGGTCCTGGCCGATCAGCCAGGGGGAATAGGCGGCGACCACGGCCGCATTGGGTCTCGCCGGCCCAAGGCATTCGCCCCAGCCGACGGTCCCGTCATCGCATTCGATCTCGACTAGCACATGCGCGCGCCGATCAAAGCGCATCGACGCGCTTTCGAACGGCACCGCCAGCCGGTGCTCGAGGAGATGGGTGCGGACGGCGGTGATCTTCATGCCACTCCTCCCTGCCCGTCACGCTTTGCGCTTGTGACTGCCGATGAGGGCGTCGAGCAGCTCGACTTCGGCCCCCGTCAGGTCCTTGAGCGGGCTGCGCACCGGACCCGCATTGAACCCCTGCAGGCGCACGCCCGCCTTGACCGCCGAAACGGCATAGCCCTTGGCGCGGTTGCGGATGGCCATGAACGGATAGAAGAAATCGTTGAGGATGCGCTCGCAGGTGGCGCGGTCGCCGCTGCGCAGCGCCGCGTAGAACTCGTTGGCAAGACCCGGAACGAAGTTGAAGACGGCGGACGAATAGGTGGTGAAGCCAGCACCGAGATAGGCCTCGGCAAAAAGCTCGGCGGTCGGCATGCCGCCGAGATACATCAGCCGGTCGCCCATCTTGGCGGTGACCTGGCGCACGAGGCCGATATCACCGGTGCCATCCTTGAAGCCGATCAGGTTCGGGCATTCGTCACAGAGCCGCGCCAGCGTGTCGGGCTGCAGCACGGAGTTGTCACGGTTATAGACCATGACACCGATGCCGACCGACTGGCAGATCGTCTTCACATGGGCGTAGAGCCCTTCCTGCGGCGCATCGATCAGGTAGTGCGGCAGAAGCAGAATACCGTCCGCACCCACCCGCTCGACCGAGCGGGCAATATCGACCGCAACCTCGGTGCCGTAGCCGCAGCCGGATACGATCGCCGTATCGCCGGCAACCTCCTTGGCGGCGGCGACGATGCCGGGGATTTCATCGGGCTTCAGCGAGAAGAACTCGCCAGTTCCGCCGGCCGCAAACAGCACCGGCGCCTTGTAGCCGGCCAGCCACTCGACATGTGCCTTGTAGCTCTCCGGCGCAAAGCGACCGTCTTTGTCGAAGTGCGTGACCGGGAAGGAAAGGAGGCCCGATCCAAGCGCGGCCTTGATCTGTT
>NZ_JBQENZ010000057.1:0-12948 GCF_052044935.1 Ensifer sp. 22460 | reverse complement strand
GCCGGTCTGGGGTGAACTTGTTTGGTGAGAGCAGGTGTAGCCGACCGGGTTGCGCTGCTGAATTGCAATAATGATTTCGACTGAATTGCGTAAAATGGCGCAACGTCCCATCTGATCAAACCGGGTGAATCATGTCACGCGCATAGGCAAGTCCGATCCCGTATCCGCCCGCATGCGCTTCTACGATCGCCCGGGCACCATCGTAGGTCTCCTTGCGCGTCCAGTCCCGCTGAAGCTCGAGGAGAAGCTGCAGCCAGGACGTCATCGTCGCGCCTGCCTTCTCCATCCTTCGCAGCGCAAGAGCGTGGCTCTCCGCGGTGATGCCGCCGCATGTGTCGGCTACGACGAAGACCTCATAACCATCAGCAAGCGCGGAAAGAACGGGGAAGGAGACGCATGCTTCGGTCAAGAGACCGGAGACGACGAGCTTGCGGCGGCCGGTTTTGGCAACCGCGTCACGGACGCCGTCGTCCTCCCAGGCATTCATGTTGTGCCGCTCGATCACTGGAACGTCCGGGATGACGCTCCTGATCATCGGCATCAGGGGGCCGCTATAGACCTTGGATGCGGAGGTCGACACGACGATCGGCAGGTTGAAAACGCGCGCAGTTTTGGCGAGGGCCACTGTGTTTCCGACCAGCAACTGGCGATCGCCGGATCCCACGCCGAAGGCGAGTCCAGCCTGCTGGTCGATGATCAGGAGCAATGGCTCGTCGGGTGTCAGAAGCGGAAGGGGCGTCATTTCTTTTACTCCAAGGAATAGCTGACAGCTGGAAAAGATAGTGCTCCGACTTGCCGGCGGCTTGAATGTAAAGGCGGCATTTTGCCGAAAGCACTTGGATTTGCTCGGCTGTGACCGCGTTCGTCGACGCACGCCCACGCGATCAGGCGCGTGGCCGCTTCCCGCTTCGCTGCGCAAGATCAAACCCGCACTTCGCGCGTGGTCTTTGGGGCGAGCCACGTCTTGCCCCGGCGATGTGGCTAGCGCTGTCCCCGCGATGGCCTTGGCGTGCGCCGCGTGCAAGCGAATCCGTGTCTTCACGGGAAGCAAACCTCTGTTTGAGTCCCCGATAAAAAGCACTCCTTCATGCTCTTGACATTATGCAATCGATTGCGTTAAAGGACATGCAATCGATTGCATAGTTGGAGAGATCCCATGGACGCAGCAGAGACGAAGGCTAGGCCCACCCACGTTATCGAAAATCAGGCGGAGGTGACGGGAGTGGTGCTCGACGCGATGTCGCGAGCGACCAACGTCCGCCTCAGGGAAATCATGGAATCGCTCGTCAAGCATCTGCATGCCTTCGCCCGCGAAGTCCGCCTCAGCGAGGATGAATTCGAGCAGGGGATCGATTTCCTCAACCGGATAGGGCAGGCGACCAACGACGCTCACAATGAGGGCGTGCTGTTCTCCGATGCGCTCGGCTTTTCCACCCTGGTCTGCCTGCTGAACAACGGCCAGAACGGCGCCACGGAAACTGCCGTGGCGTTGCTCGGGCCCTTCTGGCGGATGCATTCGCCGTCGACCGAAAACGGAGGTTCGATCATCCGCTCGCATACGTCCGGCCCGGCCCTCTTCGCTGAATGCCGCGTCACCGATCCCGACGGCAAGCCGATCGAAGGCGTCGAGATCGACGTCTGGCAGGCGTCTCCGGCCGGCCTTTACGAGAACCAGGACCCGGACCAGTCAAACATGAACCTGCGCGGCAAATTCCGGACCGATGCGCAGGGTCGCATTTCTTTCCGCTCGGTGAAGCCCGCGGGCTATCCGGTGCCGACCGACGGGCCGGTGGGCGAGTTGCTGCGCGCGCAACTCCGCCATCCCTACCGCCCGGCGCACCTGCATTTCCTCTGCTTCAAGCCGGGCTACAAAACCCTCATCACCCAGATATTCGTCGATGACGACGAGCATCTGGAAAGCGATGTGGTGTTCGGCGTCACCCGCCACCTGATCGGCGATTTCACGCAAGGCGCCGGCGCGCCGCCGGCTGCCGATGTGACCGGCGCCTGGTACCGGCTTGAATATGAATTCGTGATGGAACGCGGCGAAGCCAAGCTTCCGGCTCCGCCGATCCGCTGACCCCAACATAAAAAACGGATGTATCTCATGTCGAACACAGAACAGCTGAAACGCGAAACCTATCCCCGTTCGCTCGAAGACAAGGTTGCACTCGTCGTCGGTGGCGCCGGCGCTATCGGCGCCGCAACCAGCCGCATGCTCGCAGCGGCAGGAGCGACGATCGTCGTCACGCATATGGACACGGAGCGTGATGCGCTGGCGGCCGAAGCGTTGATCAAGGAACTCGGCGCGCCTCATGCCGCCTATGTGGCGAATGTCGTCGACACCGCTTCGCTCATCGCACTTCGCACGACGCTTGAACACAAACACGGCCGCCTCGACATCCTGGTCAATGCCGCTGGTTTCACCAAGCCCGTCCCGCATGCCGACCTCGATGGGCTCACCGACGAACTCATCGACCTCATGTTGCAAGTCAACTGGCGCGGCCAGTTCGCGACCGTCCGTACCTTTGCGCCGCTGCTGAAGGCATCTGGCGACGGACTGGTCGTGTCGATCTCCTCGATCGCCTCCTTCACCGCTGTCGGTTCATCCATCGCCTATTGTGCGGCGAAGGCCGGCATCGACGTCATGACCAAGGCTTTGGCGCGGGCGCTTGCGCCGGAAATCCGGGTGCTGGCGGTCTCGCCGGGCGTCGTCGATACCGAATTTGTTCCGGGCCGCGGCGCCGACTTTAACGACAAGGTCAAGGCCTCGACGCCGCTGAAGCGCATCGGCACCGCCGAAGACATTGCCGCGGCGATCACCGCCTGCGCCACCATGCTCCGCTACTCTACCGGGCATATCATCCAAGTCGACGGAGGCCGGGCGCTCTAGAGCGCCGTGCGTTCAGACAAACGCACAAAGGACGCTCTAGCCAGGTAAACGGGAGGAAACCATAACACGCGCACCGCTGTCGAAAGTGTTCATCACCTGCGCGATCACCGGCAATATTACCCAGCCGGAGCAGACGCCGCATTTGCCGATCACTCCAAAACAGATTGCCGATTCCGCGCTGGAAACGGCAGATGCCGGGGCGGCTATCGCCCATATCCATGTCCGCGATCCCAAGACCGGGCGGCCGTCGATGGAACTCGATCTTTACCGCGAGGTGCTCGATCGCATCCGTGCGAAGAATTCCGAGCTGATCATCAACCTGACAACGGGGCCGGGCGGCCGCTTCGAACCGTCAGAGCATGATCCGAAGATCGCGGGCGAGGGCACGACGCTGATGGTGCCGGAGCGCCGCGTCGAGCATGTCGTCGCGCTGAAACCCGATATCTGCACGCTCGATCTCAACACTATGAATTCGGGCGGACAGGTGGTCATCAACACGCCGGCCAATATCCGCCGCATGGCGAAGGTGATCGCTGACGCCGGCGTCAAGCCAGAGATCGAGTTGTTCGATTCCGGCGATATCGCCCTGCTTCATGACCTGATCGCCGACGGCACGTTCAACGGCCCGCTCCTGACTTCCTTCGTGATGGGCGTGAAGTACGGCTTCCAGCCGTCGCCGGAGACCGTACTCTATGCCCGCGGGCTGCTGCCGGCCGATGCCGCCTTCACCGCCATCGGCATCGGCCGCTCGGCCTTCCAGATGGTCGCCCAGTCCTATCTGGCCGGTGGCAATGTCCGGGTCGGGCTCGAGGACGCCGTCTATATCGAACGCGGCGTGCTTGCGCCCTCCAATGCGGCCCTCGTCGAGAAAGCGCGCCGCATCGCCGAAGATCTGGGGGCCCAGATCGCCAATCCATCCGAAGCGCGCCGCATTCTCGGCTTGCGCGAAGCTGCGTGACAGGAGGCCTTGATGATGAACAACGAAGATTTGAACATTGAAGCGGCAACGACGGTGCGGGGCCTGCGTCTCCATGCCAAGGCGCCGAGCTACGACGCGATCGAGCTCCCCATCGAGACGCATCCGCTTCGGCCTCTTCGGCCAGGCGAGGTGCTCGTCGAAATCCATGCGGCGGCCGTCAATCCCTCCGATGCCAAGGCGGCAACGGGCCTGATGCCCTATGCGGTGTTTCCGCGAACGCCTGGCCGCGATTTCGCGGGCCAGGTGGTGGCGGGCCCCCAGGACCTGATTGGAAAACGTGTCTTCGGTTCGTCCGGTGACCTCGGCATCCGGCAGAACGGTTCGCAGGCGAGCCACATGATCGTCGAGGCCGACGCCGTCGTCGAGGTTCCCGATGGCATCGACATCAAGGCGGCCGCAGGCATCGGCGTGCCCTTCGTCACGGCCTGGCAGGGTCTGCAACGGGCCGGATTGCCCGCAGCCGGCGAGACCGTGCTCATTCTCGGCCTCAACGGCAAGGTGGGGCAGGCGGCGGCCCAGATCGCAACCTGGCGAGGCGCGCGCGTCATCGGCGTCGTGCGCCGGGACGAGGCCTATCAGGGGCACGCCAATGCGCCGATCGAGGTCATTGCCGCCGACAAGACGGATGTGCCGGCGCGGGTTCGTGAACTGACGGACGGCAAGGGCGCCGATATCGTCTACAACACGGTCGGCGACCCGTTCTACGAGATCGGCCAGAAGTCGCTTGCCGTGCGGGGTCGGGCGATCTTCATCTCGGCGATCGACCGTTTCGTCAACTTTGACTTGCTTGCCTTCTACAAGGGGCAGCACACCTATGTCGGCATCGACACGATTTCGCTGAACTCGGTCGAGACGGGCGCGATCCTCAAACAAATGGCGCCGGGCTTTGCCGCCGGCAAGCTCAAGCCGATTCCCATCTTAGAAACCGCGATCTATTCGTTCGAAAACGCTCACGAGGCCTATCAGGCCGTCATGGCGTCCTCGCGCGACCGCATCGTGCTCGTTCCGGGAGCGTGAGGCCGTGCACCTCGTCAAGTTCACAGACGCTCCGCCCTACCAGGCGCCGGGCCACGACAAGATGAGGATGGTTCGCCTGCAGGGTCTCGAGGCCAGGCCGTCCGATACGGCCTGGCTCGGAGTGTCGACGCTGGAGCCAGGCGGCGGCACGACCCTTAGCAGTTCGCCCGTCGAAAAACTTTACGTCGTTCTCGACGGCAAGGTCACGGTTTCGAACGGCAACGAGGAGGTCGTTCTGGAGCCATGGGATTCCTGCCGCATTGCACCGGCGGAAGGCCGGAAGCTCTATAATGCGACGGACCGGCCGGCAACGATCCTCTTGGTGATGCCGACGACCCAGCCGCCGTAAGGCAAGCGGCCGCTATCTCGAAATTTCGATGCCAGTTCACGTGACGGGTTGCCCGTCGCGGCAATCCTGCTCGTTCCGAAGGGAGGACCTTTCATGACGCATGCTTCCGCCACGCCAAAGCCGCGCAAGCCTTGGTATCAGATACTCTACATACAGGTTTTGATCAGCATCGCGATCGCGATCGTCTTCGGTCACTTCTGGCCCGAAACGGCCATCGAAATGAAGCCCCTCGGGGACACCTTCATCAAATTGATCAAGATGGTGATCGCGCTCGTCATCTTCTGTACGGTGGTCTCGGGCATTGCGGGCATGAACGACCTGAAGAAGGTCGGCCGTGTCGGCGGCAAGGCCCTTCTCTATTTCGAGGTCGTCTCGACTCTGGCGCTCGCCATCGGCATGGTGATCGGTAACGTGCTCACGCCGGGCGCCGGCTTCAACGCGGACCCCGCCACCCTCGATACCGACGCCGTCAATGTCTATGCCGGCAAGGCGGCGGAGCAATCCGTCACCGAATTCCTCATGAACATCGTGCCGAAGACCGTGGTCGACGCCTTCGCGCAGGGCGATATCCTGCCCGTTGTGCTGATCTCGGTTCTGTTCGGCTATGTCCTGTCGCATCTCGGCGATCGCGCCAAGCCGATCCGTGATGTCATCGAGGCCGGTTCGCATCTCGTGTTCGGTGCGATCAACGCGATCATGCGCCTCGCCCCCATCGGCGCGTTCGGCGCCATGGCCTTCACCATCGGCAAATACGGCGTGTCGTCGCTCGGACCGCTCGCCTTCCTGATCGGCACCTTCTATCTCACCAGCATCATCTTCGTGCTTGGTGTCCTCGGTCTGATCGCATGGTGGACCGGGTTCAGCATCCTCAAATTCCTGGCCTATATCAAGGAAGAGATCCTAATCGTGCTCGGCACCTCGTCGTCCGACTCAGCGCTGCCGAGCCTCATGGAAAAGTTGACGAATGCCGGTGTGGCCAAACCCGTCGTCGGTCTGGTCGTGCCGACAGGTTACGTATTCAACACCGACGGGTCGTCCATCTACATGACGCTCGCAGCCCTGTTTGTCGCTCAGGCGACCAATACGGACCTTTCTCTCAGTCAGCAGTTGGCAATCTTCGGGGTCGCCATGTTCACCTCCAAGGGTGCATCGGGCGTCACCGGCGCTTCGTTCATCGCCCTTGTCGGCACGCTTTCGGTGGTGCCGGCGATCCCGGTGGCCGGCATGGCGCTCATCCTCGGCATCGATCGCTTCATGAGCGAGGCACGCGCCCTCGTCAACATGATCGGTAATGGCGTTGCGGCGATCGTCATGGCGAAGTGGGAGGGCGAACTCGATGAGGCCCGTCTCCAGGCGGCGCTCGCCGGCAGTCCGCTCGCCGATACCGAGGCCGTCGACGACCTGGATGTCATTGCGACCCCGGAACTCGCCTCGAAGATCTGACGGCGGTGGGGNGACGGCGGCCCCACGCACCGGTCCATAGTTACCATGGGAGTGTGAAATGGCCCTTTACGATCTCGAAGACCGCAAGCCGGTGCTGGATGAAGACTTCGGATGGATCGCGCCGGATGCTCAGGTCATCGGCAGGATCCGCATCCGAAAGGACGCCAGTGTGTGGTTCGGCGCGGTCCTGCGCGGCGACAACGAACTGATCGACGTCGGCGCCCGCAGCAATGTGCAGGACGGCGCGATCCTCCATACCGATCCGGGGTTTCCCCTGGTGATCGGCGAGGACTGCACCATCGGCCATGGCGTCATCCTGCATGGCTGCACGATCGGAAACAGCTCGCTCATCGGCATGGGGGCGATCGTCATGAACGGCGCTGAGATCGGGGAAGGCTCGCTCGTCGGGGCGGGCGCCATGGTCACGGAAGGCAAGTCGTTCCCGCCCGGCTCGATGATCCTCGGCTCGCCGGCAAAGCTGGTGAAGACGCTTTCGGCCGAGGAATCCGAGCGTCTCAAGGCATCGGCTGGGCGCTACGTCCGCAACGCGATCCGGTATCGCGACCATCTCGCCTCAAACGGCTAGCGGCAGCGCCGCGCATCGACAAGGGAGTACACCCGTGAAGAAGGTAATGAGCAGCGCGACCGAGGCCTTGGCCGGTCGCCTCAAGAATCGCGGAAGCCCTGATCCTGGCGATCCGCGAATCCGGTGTGACCGGCCTGACCGTGATTTCCAACAATGCCGGCGTCGACGGGACGGTCTCGGCGTCCTCCTCGACTCGCGCCAGATCCGTAAGATGGTCTCGTCCTATGTCGGCGAGCACAAGACCTTTGCACAGCAGTACCTGTCGGGCGAACTCGAACTTGAGTTCACCCCGCAGGGGACGCTTGCGGAGCGCATCCGCGCCGGCATCCCGGCCTTCTACACGCGCACCGGGGTCGGCACTACAGACGGCAAGGAGACCCGCAAATTCGGCGGCGAAACCTAGTCATGGAAAAGGGGCTGCGCGGTGATCTCGCCATCGTACATGCCTGGCAGGGCGATAGTGAAGGGACCTGATCTATCGCTACACGGCCCGCAACTTCAACCCGATGATGGCCACCGCGGCAGACTTCACGGTCGCTGAGGTCGAGCAACTTGTGGCGGCTGGCGACCTGAACCCCGACGGGATCCATACCCCCGGCATCTATGTCGGCCGCGTCGTGCACGTCGCCAATCCCGAAAAACGCATCGAACAACGCACGACCAGACCGAGGACTGCGGCTTAGGAGGACTGACCGATGGCATGGAATCGCGATCAGATGGCGGCGCGCGCCGCTAAAGAACTGCAGGACGGTTTCTACGTCAATCTCGGCATCGGCATTCTCACGCTGGTCGCCAATCACATCGCACCCGGCCTGAGCGTGCAACTGCAATCCGAGAACGGAATGCTCGGCATGGGGCTGTTCCCCTTTCGAGGGCGATGAGGACGGCGACCTGATTAACGCCGGCAAGCAGACCATCACCGCGCTGCCGACGACCAGCCTCTTCTCGTCTGCCGACAGCTTCGCCATGATCCGCGACGGGCATATCGACATCTCTATCCTCGGCGCCATGGAGGTGGCGGCCAATGGCGATCTCGCCAACTGGATGATCCCGGGCAAGATGGTCAAGGGCATGGGTGGAGCGATGGACCTGGTGGCCGGCGTCAAGCGCGTCGTGGTGGTTATGGAGCATGTCGCAAAGGACAAGACGGGCTCCATTCAACCAAAGCTGGTTCCGCATTGTTCGCTGCCCCTGACGGGCAAGGGCGTGGTCGGTCTCATCATTACGGACCTCGGCGTCTTCAAGCCGCTGCGCGGCGATGCCGCTGCATTCGAGGTTCTTGAACTTGCCGATGCCGTGATGATCGAAGACGTCAGAGCCACCACCGGCACTGAGATCGTCGTTTCATCGCGGCTCGCCGTGAGCGCCTGACCCGCGCTTGAACTTGCCGGTGTGCAACCGCGACTGCTGCCGCGGTTTACCAACTTCAAGCATCGCTAGCGGCAGTCGCTGCCGATCGTATTCATATTGCCGAAGGGAACGAACTGATGTCGTCGAAAAGAATCCACTCCGCAGCCTCGGTAACCGCCGCCGAGGCGCTTGAGTTTCATGCGATGGGGCGTCCCGGCAAATTCGAGATCACGCCGACCAAACCGATGGCGACGCAGCGGGACCTTTCATTGGCCGAGCCCGTCAAGGCGATAGCGGAAGACCCATCCCGCGCCTTCGATTACACGACGCGCGGCAACATGGTGGCCGTGATTTCCAACGGTACGGCCATTCTCGGCCTCGGAAACCTCGGGGCGCTCGCATCAAAGCCTGTGGTGGAGGGCAGATCGTCCCGCTCAAGGCGCGCGATTCCGACATCGTCAATTTGGCGGCGATCGCCGCCTTTGGAACCGACGGCAGCTGAGCAGATATCGGCGGCTGCAGCCATGAGCGCTGCAGCCCGTGATCCGGCTGCAGGCGTTGACGAACGTCAGCCAGGATTGCGCTGCTCGGCCGCCTGCACCGGCGTAAGCGGGGGCTGCTTGCGCCACCGCCCAAGACGGCCTTCGTCGTGACCGGCGGCAAAGAGCTGTTGCATGTAGTTTCGATCAAATTCGCTTTTCGGGCTCCGTGTGAACTGATCCGGGATCGATGCGTAATAAAGCTGACCTCGGGCGGCCGTCGTCTGAATCTGCAGGCGCATCAGATCGGAAATTGCCTGATACTTGATCAACGTTTCGATAGAACGGCGGGCGATACCGAGCGCTGTTTCTTCTGCCGTTGCGTACTCGGGCGTCAATCGCCCGTTGCGGATGAGATAGAGTGTTCGCGAGCGGGCATGACCAAAGTAGCGCCTCTCATATCCGGAGAGCTCTATATTGGGAGGGGCGAAGAAGAGCTGCGCCACCGTCCCGCCGTCGACATGCAATTCCTGTCTGGCTTGACCGTCCAGCCTTACATCGATCCGAACCGGTGGGAACACCGCAGGTATGGCCGCAGACGCCAACAGGATGTCGATCATGTGCTCTCGACGATCGGCGCGCGCGCTGGCCGCGATCGCGGACAGGTCCCAGACAACAGGACGCTGGGCATCAATGTTGGTGGTTTGGACCAGCAAACGCCGGCCGATGCGGTACTGCGCCGCAATTTCTGCGACCATTTCTTCGGTGAGATAGCGACCGATCAATTGCCGCAACGGCCCATTATCGTAGAGACCACGGCCCATCACGCCGAACAGGCCGAGATTTCTATAGATATCGCGGTCACCATACTGCGTGAAAACTTCGCGCAATTCCCGGTCGTGGGACGGCCCAAGGAAGGCAAACGGAGCCGCCAAAGCGCCTGTGCTGACGCCAGTCACGACCTCGAATTGCGGTCGATTGCCCCTCTCGCTCCAGCCCGTCAGGTATCCGGCGGCAAAAGCGCCGTCGGCGCCTCCGCCCGAAATGGCAAGAAAGTCGACATGATTGACGGCGGTGGACGGGCGACGCCCTGAGCGAGCCGCATCGTGTGTCTGCGTGTACTGTTGCGCTATGAGCGAACGTAGAGTGGGCGTGACCTCGTCTCCCCAGAAGCGGGCAAGGTCCACCTGTTCGATTTGCACAGCCGAAGCCTGTTCTGCCGGAACCGAGATACGCGGCCCGGCGACACATGCCGTCAGTAGACCGGATGCAAAAAGGAGCGGCATGATTGAGGATCGAAATCCGTGAATGCGCGTAAAAATGGTCGCTGACAACGACATCGCCCTCCAATCCCCCATCCTTTTTCTCCACCCTTTCCTTGCGCCGATTTCAGTCGTGTTCGCCGCCCGCATGCAGGCTTACCGGATATAGTCGGCGACGTATCGTTACGGTGATCGCCAGCAACATTGCGATCAATTCCAGAGCATGGGAGGCGAACGCGCTGCTTGCGAGCACGAGCGCTGCCATGATCAAGAGAAGCCAGTGCATCGAGCCATGTTTGGACGCCCGGTCGCGAACCAGCCAGAGGGCGGTCAGGTACATCGCGATCGGTATGCAAAAGGCGAGAGCGGCAAGCTGTTGCGAAACGGTCCCGTCGCGGGCGACGCTCAGAAACACCGCAAAACCGGCGGCCGTCGCCGCCCCAGCCGCGAAAAGCACACAATGTCCGTAGGCCCAGGTCAGAACGGTGCCAAGTTTGCGGCTGAGCAGCTGTTCGTTGCGGTCAAAGTATAGTCCCCACATCGAAAACGCGATGATGGAGCACAGGGCCGCCCACCAGAAGTGCCTTAATTCTGGGGTCGCCGGATCCGAGACAATCAAGGCGATGGCGGCAAAACATTCACCAAGGACGATGATGTTGAACGAGTTGTAGCGATCGATGATGTGACCATGATGCCAGTTGCTGGCGGTCCCGCGCTCGGCCAGCAACGGTACGGCCAGCTCGCCAGCGGCACCGAGCGCAAAGAGCGGAAAGTAAAGCGGCGCTTCAGGGGAAAGTGTGATGATCAGGGTGTTCCAGTAGACCTGCATGCCGCCGATCCCGGCCGCGTAGCGCAGGGCCGCCGGGCGGGCATGCCGATCCCCGTTCGCCGCGCCGAGCCAAAGGGCGATCATGCCCAGTCGCATGATGCTGAAACCGATGAGGACGAGCCAATGCGGCTCATCGCCGAGGCCGCTCCGGATCCCTCCGGCAAGGGTAAGCGATCCGAACATGATGACCATCGTCACCACACGGAAGGCGGCCGACTTGTTGTCATAGCCCGAGGCGAACCATGTGTAGTTCGCCCAGGCCAGCCAGGCCATGAAAAAGCTGCACGCAAACCGGACGACGCCGAGCCCGAATTCGCCGGTTTCGATGTCATGCGCCAGTCCATGGGCGGCGGCGGCCACCGCCACGACGGTGGCCAGATCGAACATCAGTTCGAGGGAGGTCGAGCCGCGGTTGACCTCGTTACGATCGCGCGGGGGCAGGCTGAAAGCGGCTATCGCGGACAAGGCTGGCCTCCCTTCGAGATCACGCTTGGCGGCGGCAAAACGACGGCGGCCATCGTTCAGCCCGGCTTCTTCGTGTCTTGCGGTGAATAGAAAAGGCCGACCAGGAGCAGCAAGAGAGCCGGGAAGAGCATTCCCGCAACGCCCACCGTGACTTGCGCAAACGCTCCGCCAGCACACCCCATCACAAAGCCGAGCACGAGGCTGATCGACGTCAGCGACTGCCCCCACTCTTCCGGCTTCTCGGTGTAGCCGATGACGCGACGGGCAGCAGCGACTGCGAGGCCGGCAATGTTGCCCGTCATGAGCGAAAACGGTGGGCCGAGCCTTGGGTCGAGACGCTCGATCGCCGTCAGCATCCCCATCGCGACGACGGCGAGAAGGGCGCATGCGGATACTGGCCCGGCATCGAAGATCGCAAGAAGGGCGGCCGTTGCAAACGCGGCCGCGGCGATGATGAGCGTCCAGAATGTCGCGCGCTCGAGAGGCTTGATCCAGGCGACGAGGATGGCGGCCAGGCCCGCGCCCACCATGAAGAGCGGGAAGGTCATGATCTGAAGATCGCGCAGGCCGCCTTTTTCATGACCGGCCAGTCCGAGCCCGAGGAGCACGACATTGCCCGTAACCAGCCCGACGAAAAGGCCGCCCAAGTGAATGAAGAAGAGTGCGTCAGCGAACCCGGAAATGAACGCCAGTGCCAGTGAATTGCTTTTCCCGCGAAGTATGTTCAGCATCGTATGCCGCTACCCCCTATTGTTTGAGCCCTAGCGACATTCTCGATTGTAGCGATAACGAAACCGTCGACGCTGGTGTCACCTGGCATGGCGTGAAGCGAGCTCTGATCCCGCGGTGCGCCCATGAAAACGAGTCTTGACAGGGCGATGCGGGTCCCCTGGTCCGTCTGGGCGACAAACCAGGGGATCCAGTGATGCTCACTTTGCCGGGTTGGGGCCGATCGTCCTGCCGTGGCTGACGCGTTCGTCACCCTTGTGAACCATGGTGACGGCGTAATCGATGCCCATGCCGTAGGCGCCGGAATGCTCCTTCACCAGTGCGGTGACGGCATTGTAGGTTTCCTTGCGGGCCCAGTCGCGTTGCCATTCGAGCAGGACCTGCTGCCAGGTCACCGGGATAACGCCGGCCTGGACCATGCGGTCCATGGCGTATTTGTGCGCATCGGCCGAGGTGCCGCCGGAGGCGTCGGCAACCATGTAGATCTCGTAGTCGGTGTCATGCATGCACGACAGCGCGAAGGTGGTGTTGCAGACTTCGGTCCACAGCCCCGAGACGACGATTTTC
>NZ_JBQENZ010000056.1:0-13669 GCF_052044935.1 Ensifer sp. 22460 | reverse complement strand
GTGGTGGATGCGGATGGCCGGATCATCCGGGAAGCGAAGATCCTCAGCGAACCCGATGCGCTGATCGCCTGGTTCGGCGCGCACGGCGTGGCGATGGAGCGCATTCGTCTGGAGGCCGGCCCCCTGTCGCAGTGGCTGCATGCCGGGATGGTGAAAGCAGGTCTTTCCGTCGAGCTGATCGAGACACGCCACGTGCGTGCCGCCTTCAAGACGATGCCGGTCAAGACCGACAAGAAGGACGCCCGGGGTATTGCGCAGTTGATGCGGCTTGGCTGGTTCAGGCCGGTCCATTGCAAATCTCTTGCCGCCCAGGAGGTGCGTGCGCTGCTGACTGCCCGCAAGCTCATTCAGGGTAAGCTTCACGACATCGAGATGAGCATCCGGGGCATCCTGCGCGGCTTCGGCCTCAAGGTCGGGCCGACGACACGGCGCACTTTCGCGGGACGTATCCGCGTGCTGATTGCAGGTCATTCGACCTTGGAAGCGATCGCTATGGCACTGCTGAAGGTGCGCGACGCGCTTGTGCATGAATTTGCGGGGTTTGAGCGCAAGCTGCATGCCATCGCCCGCCAGGATGACAACGCACAGCGGCTGATGACGACGCCAGGCGTTGGCGTCCTGGTGGCGCTGACGTTTGTGGCGGCCGTCGATGCGCCGGAGCGATTCCGCTCCTCCCGCGCGGTCGGGCCGCACTTCGGATTGGCGCCGAAGAAATATCAATCGGGCGAGACCGATCATAGCGGTCGCATCTCGAAGATCGGCGACATGGGGGTGTGCGCACCGCGCTCTTCGAGGCGGCCAACGTCATCCTGACGCGACCGGTCAAAGGCTCCGATCTGAGGGGCTGGGCACTGGCGGTCGCAAGACGTGCCGGCCCCAGAAAGGCGCGCGTGGCGCTGGCCCGCAAGCTAGCGGTGGTGTTGCATTGCATGCTCAGGGACAGAACCAACTTCGTTGCTCGTAAGGGAGCGTCCGCTGTGGCGGCTTGATCGGGAGGAGACGACAAGACAGGTCTCGGACGGGCACAGCCATCAGCCCTCCGCAGCAAGGTCCCTTCGCCGGGACGATGGATGGGTTAGGCCGCTATGCGATCAGCAGCACGCGGTGACTGCGCCTCTAAGATTGGTCAGCCGCTCCTCAGCAGACACCATAGAGCAGCGGCAAAGCTCCGACTGCGGACAGAAGCAAGCACTCGGAGAGGGATTGAGCGCACAAGGGATTGACGAAGCGCGGGTTACAGAAGATCGCATAATGTATCGACTGGAAGGGCGTTTCGCGAGGAGGGGCGCTATTTCCTGTTGCACTCTCAATCCATCAATACCTGCATAGTGGCCAAATGCCATGTCGACGTTTTCTGCAGGTCTTACGTTGGCCGTTGGTATGTCGACAGTTCAATCTGGTCAACCGTCGCCTTCTATTCATCCCGCGCGACATTGCTCAAGGGAGAAGCGCCACCATTCGAGAAGCCCCTGTAGCGTAAGTGGCTACGGTTCAAATGCGCCCGCATCGCTTCACGGGCCTGTTCGGAATTGCCGGTGCTGATCGCTTCGCAGATCGCCCTGTGCTCCCGAACCGTGTTCTGCACATACTCTGGTGTGATGAGCTCGGGGTTCACCTGTTTCGAGAAAGCCGGTTGGGGGAGGATCTGGAGGCTCATCAGGTTAAAGAACTCTATGAAGGCGCCGTTATTCGTCGCTTCCGCGATCGATCGGTGGAACACGAAATCCAGGTGGTCGAGGGCGGCCTCGTCGTCGAGCGAGGCTTCGAACTGCCGTGCAGCATTCCAGATATTCGATTCCTGCGCCCATGAACGCCGAGTCGCAGCAAGGCCTGCGGCATGGACCTCGAATGCCATCCGCAGTTCAAGGAGGTCCATGAATGAGGTTTTCAGGCGCTGCAATGGCGCCAGGACAAGTTCCGGATCGTAGTCGTATGGGTCTTCCGGCTTAGGTTTCTCGTGCACGAACACACCGACGCCATGACGTGCCTCGACAACTCCCTCCGACCGTAACGCGGAGACGGCCTCCCTGATGATCGTGCGGCTGACGTTAAACTGCTGCGCCAGTTCATTCAGCGATCCAAGTTTGTGGCCCTTGTCCAGTTGATTGTCGACGATATGGGCCTTCAGGGCCTGTATCGTCCGGCTTGCCAAAGTACTCAAGATTCCACCCGTCTGCTTGGTCGCACGCGTGAGCGGCGTTTGCCAACTGATAGGGATTTGTTGTGTCTTTGACAAGGTAGCATGACGCAGTGAGGTGATGCTACCTCAACGGAAATTTTCGCTCGTCAAGTGTGCGCACTCTCTGCCGAATAGGGGGGCCAGGCCATCTCATTTCTGGTTTTATTTTGGAGCTCGTTGCGAGATTTTTTTGCCGTTGGCGAGAATTCACAGTTTTATAGAACCAATGCCTAGTGGTTAACTATTTGATATTTAGCGATTAATCCTGCTGGCTTGATTTCTCAAAGCGAAGAGATAGTATCTCTAACTTTTATGTTGACATGAGATACTATTTCACTAATCTCTTCGTCAGAAAAAGCGAGCCAGCGCCACGATCCTCAAGCGAACGTGGCGAATAGCTCCGGGAACAGGAACTGCGCCCCACGGCGCGCGCACAAAATCAGGTGGAAAACCGCTATGGGTGACGTCTCCGCACGCCTCTCCGAGCTCGGCATCGTGTTGCCTTCGATTGCCTCGCCCTCAGGCAACTACATTCCGTATCGGTTTGCCGGGAACCTTCTCTTCGTTTCCGGGCAAATCCCTCGGATTGACGGCGTGGAGCATTTTGCCGGGGTCGTGGGGCAGGATGTCTCGCTTGAAGAGGGCTATCAGGCGGCGCGGCTTTGTGCCTTGAACATCCTTGCCCGTGTCAACGACGCGCTCGACGGCGATCTCGACCGGGTAGTGGCCTGCGTTCAGGTCCGTGGCTTCGTCAACGCGCAGGCGGATTTCAAAGGTCACCCCGCGATCGTCGATGGTGCGTCCGACCTTTTCGTCGAAATTCTGGGCGAAAAGGGGCGTCATGTGCGCACGGCACTGGGGGCCGGATCGCTTCCACGTGGATCGTCGGTCGAAGTGGACGCCGTGTTTGAAGTCGCAGCGAAATCCTGACGGTTACAGGAAAGGGAATTGGCCATGGGCGAGAATGAAAGCAACGAAAAAGCCATCGAGATGACGGGTGTCAACAAATGGTATGGTCCGTTGCAGGTACTTAAGGGCGTCGAACTCAACGTTGCGCGGGGCGAGCATATCGTCCTCTGTGGCCCGTCAGGGTCGGGAAAGTCCACACTCATTCGCTGCATCAATCACCTTGAGGAAGTCCAGCAGGGCAGGATCGTCGTCAATGGCACTGCGCTCAACCAGAAAGGGTCGAACGCCGATCACATTCGCCGCGACGTCGGCATGGTTTTCCAGCAGTTCAACCTCTTCCCCCATATGACCGTTCTGGAAAACTGCATGCTGGCCCAGCGCCGGGTCCGAAAGGCGTCGGCGGCGGATGCCAAGGCGAAAGCGATGCGGCATCTGGAGCGCGTGCACATTGCCGAGCAGGCGCAGAAATACCCCGCTCAGCTTTCCGGCGGCCAGCAGCAGCGCGTGGCGATCGCCCGCGCGCTCTGCATGGATCCGAAGATCATGCTGTTCGACGAACCGACCTCGGCGCTCGATCCGGAAATGGTCAAGGAAGTGCTGGACACGATGATCTCGCTTGCCGACGACGGTATCACGATGATCTGCGTGACGCATGAAATGGGATTCGCGCGTGCCGTCGCGCACCGTGTCATCTTCATGGACCGCGGCGAGATCATCGAGAGCGCCAAGCCGGACGTCTTCTTCAATAATCCGGGCCACGAACGCACCAGGGCGTTCCTCAGCCAGATCCTCAACCACTGAGGGCGGCCGATGAACTACTCCTTCGATTTCGCACCGGTTTTTGCCGCTTGGCCCATGCTTCTAGAGGGCGTGATAGGCACACTGAGAATGTCATCGCTTTCCATGGTCTTCGGCCTGAGCCTCGGCATCGTGTTCATGCTGATGCGCATGAGCAAAAGCAACGCTCTTCGGGCGATGGCGATCGGTTACATCGAGCTGATCCGCAACACGCCGATCCTCGTGCAGGTCTTCTTCGTCTTCTTCGGCATGCCGGCCATCGGTATCCGGCTGAGTGGGGAACAGGCGGCGATCCTCGCCATGACGCTTAACTGCGCGGCCTATGCCGCGGAGATCGTGCGCGGCGGGGTACAGTCGATCCGACCCGGGCAGATCGAGGCTGGCAGGGCGCTCGGCCTTCACACGGCCGACATCTATCGTTTCGTTGTGTTTCGTCCGGCTATCCGTGCGGTGTACCCGGCGCTCTGCAGCCAGTTCATCCTGATGATGTTGAACTCCAGTCTGGTGTCTTCCGTCTCGGCGGAGGAATTGACGTACTTCGCCCAGACCCTGGATTCCCAGACGTTCCGCAGCTTCGAGATCTATCTCACGCTTGGCGTCATCTATCTCGTGCTGTCCCAGTTCTTCTCTGCCGCGCTTGGCGTGATCGGCAGGGTCTATTTCTCCTATCCGACGAAGTGAGGGCCTTGCGATGATCCGTCAATTTGGCTGGGGAGAGTTCCTCTTTCTGCTCGAGGGCGCGCGCTGGACGGTGGTCCTGACGCTTCTCGCCTTCACCTTCGGCGGCGCGCTCGGGCTGGGCGTGGCGCTCGGCCGCACGAGCAAGTGGAGGCTGCTGCGTATCCTGATGGCCACCTACATTCAGATCTTTCAGGGCACCCCGCTGCTGGTCCAGCTGTTCTTCGTCTATTTCGGCCTGCCGCTTCTGGGTCTTAAGGTGGATGTCTGGGTGGCGCTGACGATCGGGCTTTCGCTGCATACCAGCGCGTTCCTCGGCGAGATCTGGCGTGGCAGCATCCAGGCGGTTCCCGATGGCCAGAGCGAGGCCGCCCGCGCTCTCGGGATCGGCTATGTGCACCGGATGGTGGACGTCGTCCTGCCGCAGGCGTTCCGCATCGGCCTGCCTGCGACAATCAGCTTCCTTGTGAACCTCATCAAGGGTACCGCGCTTGCTGCTCTGCTCGGACTGACGGAGCTCACCCGGTCCGGCCAGCTGATGGCGAACATCACGTTCGAACCGCTGCAGGTCTATGGCGCAGTCGCCCTCGTCTACTTCTTCATATGCCTTCCGCTGACCTTCAGCAGCGCTCGGATCGAACGGCGGCTCAATGCCGATCGGTAAAACAAGAACGCATGACAAAACCAACCAGAGGTGACCACATGTTCAAGACAGCATTGCCCCTTTCGCGTTCGAACGTTCCCGGCGTGTTTGCCGCCGCGCTTTTGGCCACGACCTTGTTCGCGACGACGGCGCTGGCCATAACACCGGAGGAACTTAAGGCCAAGGGCACGGCGACCATCGGCGTGCAGATGGACCAGTTCCCCTGGGGTTTCATCGACCAGAATGGCCAGAATGACGGCTTCGACATCGAAATCGCCAAGCTGATCGCCAAGGAACTTGGTGTAGAGGTCAAGTTCGAGCGCATCACCGGGCAGAATCGCATTCCGCTGCTGGTCAACGGCAATGTCGACTTCCTCGTGCCATCGATGACGATCACCGAGGAGCGCGCCAAGGTCATCCAGTACGTCATCCCCTACTCGTCGAACGATATCACGGTCTGGGCAAAGAAGGATGCGGCGATCAAGGGCAACGACGACCTTGGCAAATACGTCATCGGCGTGAACCGTGGTAGCGTGTTCGAGCCGATCCTCGTCAAGGCTGCACCGCCAACGACCGAGATCAAACGCTTTGACGACGATGCGACGACCGTGCAGGCCCTCCTGTCCGGCCAGGTCGACGCCATCCTTGGCAGCGTGACCTACGGTCTGGTCATCAAGGAGACGGGACACGAAGCGGAGTTCGAGCGCAAGTACAGGGTGGCCGATAATTTTCAGGGCATGGCCGTTCGCAAGGGCGACCAGGAAATGCTCAACTTCCTCACCGATTTTGTGACCAGTCACACGGCTGATGGCTCGCTCGACGCACTTTACAAGAAATGGATCGGCGTCGATCGCGCAAAACTTCCGACAACGCTGCCGGGCGTAGACTTCACCGGCAAGCAATAACGCGCCTGCCCTGCGCAACCGCTGCGCAGGGCACCCCGAAACATCAACAATCGAAGAGCTTTAGCCTCCGCCTGCAAGTGCGGGCGGGGAATGCCCACCGCATGTCGAAAGCAAGCCCTTGGGCGCGGTGTGGAAGAGAAGTTCGTTCACGGAGCAAAGTCAAGAAAATGGCGAAAGATGGTATGCAGATCAGGGTCGGTGTCGACATCGGCGGCACCTTCACCGACGTTGCGATGGAGGTAGGCACCACGCTCCATTCGATCAAAGTGCTGACCGATTATTCCTATCCGGAAAACGCGATCGTCAGGGGCATCCGGCAGGTCGCCGAGTTGGCAGGCGTCGCACTGTCAGAGATCGACACCGTCATCCATGGCACGACGCTCGCGACGAACGCGCTGATCGAGCGGCGCGGCGCGCGCACTGCCTTCATCACCACCAAGGGCTTTCGCGATGTCATCGAGATGCGGACCGAAAGCCGCTTCGAACAGTATGATCTCAATATTGTGCTGCCTGCGCCGCTTGTGCCCCGCAACGAACGCTTCGTCATCGACGAGCGGATCGGCGCCGACGGTGGTATCCTGAAGCCGCTCGATCTTGCCGAGGTCGGCGCCCTCTGCGACCGTATTATCGCCGCAGGCTATGAAAGCGTCGCAATCGGTTTCATCCATTCATACCTGAATGGCGCGCATGAAAAGGCGGTGCGCGACCGATTGCTGGCGAGGAAGCCGGATCTGTCCGTTTCGATTTCCTCCGAGGTCTCGCCGCAGATGCGCGAGTTCCAGCGCTTTAACACGGTCTGCGCCAACGCGTTCGTCAAGCCGCTGATGGCGTCTTATCTCAATCGTCTCGTCGGCAGGCTGGCGGAAGAGGGCATGCGCAGCCCGGTCTTCATGATCCATTCGGGCGGCGGTATCATCAGCGTCGAGAGCGCTATCGAGTTTCCGGTTCGCCTCCTCGAATCCGGTCCGGCGGGCGGCGCGATCTTCGCCGCGCATATTGCCAGCAGTTACGGGCTCGATCAGGTCCTCTCCTACGATATGGGCGGCACGACCGCAAAAATCTGCCTGATAGAGAACCAGACGCCGAAGACCTCGAAAACCTTTGAGGTGGCCCGCACCTGGCGTTTCAAGAAGGGCAGCGGCATGCCGATCTCCATCCCGGTTATCGAGATGGTAGAGATCGGCGCCGGCGGCGGATCGATCGCCACCGTCGACAGTATGCGTCAGATCCGTGTCGGGCCGCACAGTGCCGGTTCCGAACCGGGGCCGGCCTGCTATGGCCGTGGCGGGGAAAGCCCGACGGTAACTGACGCCGACCTGATCCTCGGCCGCCTCGATGCCGACGAGTTTGCAGGCGGGGCGATGAAGCTTAATGCGCCCGCCTCCGATCGGGCGATGCATGCCGACATCGCGTCGAAACTCGACACCGACATTGCCACTGCGGCCTACGGCCTCAGCGAGGTCGTGGACGAGAACATGAGCAACGCCGCCCGCATGCATGCAGTCGAAAATGGCAAGGAGCTTTCAGAGTTCACCATGATCGCCTTCGGTGGCGCCGCGCCCATCCACGCCGCCCGCCTTTGCGAGAAGCTCGGCATGGCGAATCTACTGATCCCGCCGGGAGCCGGCGTCGGCTCGGCCATCGGGTTCCTGCGCGCGCCCTTCGGCTTCGAGTCGGTTCGCAGCGCCTATAGCCGCCTCAGCCGTTTCGACGCAGATGCGATCAACCGGACGATTTCGGAACTCGTCGCGGAAGCGACGTCCTTCGTGCGCTCCGGCGCACCGGATGCCGATCCTAATCTCGAGTGTACCGCATACATGCGCTATGTCGGCCAGGGCTGGGAAGTTCCCATCACGATCGATGTGCGTGACTATGCCGATGTCGATGGTGCCCTATTCCGCGCTCTCTTCGACGCGCAGTACGAGCATTTCTTCGGCCGAGTGATTGACGGCCTCGATGTCGAGATCGTCAGTTGGTCGCTGAGAGCGACATCGAAAGTCACGCCGCCGGCCAGGATCAGCACGGTCGGAAAGGCTGGCGACGCTACGGTGCGCGGCACCCGCGAGATTTTCGACGTCCAGGAAGGCCGCTTCCAGCAGGCCTCGGTCGTCTCCCGCCACGACATGAAGCCGGGCGACTGGGTCGCAGGTCCGGCGGTCATCACCGAACGCGAAACCTCGACCATCATCACGGCGAGCCGCGAGGTCGTCATGCAGGCCGATGGCTGCCTGCTCGTGCGCGCCAAGCAAGCCGCCTGACCGGAGGACAATCCATGAAAACCAATGCACTTTCCGACGTCCACATGCAGATCATGTGGAACCGGCTGATCTCCGTGGTCGAGGAGCAGGCCGTAACGCTGATCCGAACCGCCTTCAGCACCAGCGTACGAGAATCCGGCGACCTGTCCGCCGGCGTGTTCAACCGTGGCGGTAAGATGATCGCCCAGGCGGTGACCGGCACGCCCGGCCACGTCAACGCCATGGCGGAAGCCGTCGGCCATTTCATCCGCGACATCGGTCCGGAGAACATCTTCGAAGGTGACGTCTACATTACCAATGATCCCTGGAAGGGCACCGGCCACCTGCACGACTTTACCGTCGTCTCGCCGAGCTTTCGCAACGGTTCTTTGGTCGGCTACTTCGCCTGCACCGCGCATGTGGTGGATGTTGGCGGCCGTGGCTTCGGCCCGGATGCAAACGAGGTTTACGAGGAAGGCATCTTCGTCCCGATCATGAAATTTGCGGAGCGTGGCAAGGTCAACAAGGATCTCGTGAACATTCTCCGCAACAACGTGCGCGAAAGCCATCAGGTGGTCGGCGACGTCTACTCGCTCGCGGCCTGCAACGAGATCGGCCATCGCCGCCTGATGGACATGATGGACGAGTTCGATCTTGCGGATCTGGAAACGCTGGCCGACTTCATCTTCAATCGCAGCTACGATGCGACGCTGGAGCGGATCGCGGCCCTGCCGAAGGGCTCCTATTCCAATGTAATGCGCGTCGATGGCTATGGCTCGCCGATCGATATCGCCGTTCGCCTTGATGTGGCCGACGACCATATCCTAGCCGATTTCGACGGCACGTCGCCGCCGAGCCCGAAGGGTATCAACTGCCCGTTCATCTATTCCGCAGCCTATGCCTGCTATGGTCTGAAGTGCTCGATCGCGCCAGAGATTCCGAACAATCACGCATCCCTGCTGCCGTTCCGCGTCATAGCGCCGGAGAACTGCATCCTCAACGCGCAGCATCCGGCGCCTGTATCTGTGCGTCACGTCCTCGGCCATCTCGTTCCCGATGCCGTGCTCGGCGCCGTGCACAAGATACTGCCGGGCCGCGTGCCGGCGGAAGGGGCGGGCGCGCTCTGGAACCTGCATGTCAGCGTACGCCCGCTGCAGGGCGAGAAGGCCCCGGCCGACGGCGGTCAGCGCGCCGAAGTGCTGCTGTTCAACAGCGGCGGCGCCGGTGCGCGTTCGACGCTTGACGGCCTGAGCGCGACGGCATTCCCGAGCGGCGTGCACTCAATGTCGATCGAGGCGACGGAGCATGTCGGCCCGGTCATCTTCTGGCGCAAGGAACTGCGCGACGGATCGGGCGGCGCCGGCCAGTTCCGCGGCGGCCTTGGCCAGGTCGTGGAAATCTCGCCGACCGAAGGTCACGAGATTCATTTCAACGCCATGTTCGACCGCGTCGAGCATCCGGCGCGCGGCCGTGAGGGCGGCGAGAACGGTGCCCCCGGAGCCGTGCTGCTCGATGACGGCACACGCCTTACGTCGAAGGGACGGCAGCATGTGCCGGCGGGGCGCCGGCTCATCCTCGAGCTTCCCGGCGGTGGCGGCTATGGTCCGGCCGATAAGCGCGATCCGGCTGCCGCCAAGCGTGACAGTGCTTTCGATTACGTCGTCGCCAGATAGTCCTCCCGGGGACCGGGCGAGGCGAAAGCGTCGTCCGGTCCCAAATGCCAGATCAATTCAAGGAAGCCGGAGATGAAGTTCGAAAACAAGCGCGCTGGGGGCATCAAGTCGTCCCCCAGCATGGCGATCGCCATGGCCGCCAAGAAACTGGCTGCCGAAGGCCGCGACATCATCGATCTGTCGCTCGGCGAGCCGGATTTCGAGCCGCCAGCCCACGTCGCCGACGCAGCCTGCGAAGCCATTCGCAAGGGCAGGGTGCGCTATGGCGTGCCGGCGGGTATGGAAAGCCTGCGCGCGGCAATCGTCAGCAAGTTCAAAACGGAAAACAGGCTGGATTATGCCATCGACGAGGTGATGGTCGCAAATGGCGCAAAGCAGATCCTGTTTGACGCGTTCCTCGCGACGCTGGAAACCGGTGACGAGGTCATCATCCCCACGCCCTGCTGGGTATCCTACGGCGATATCGTGTCCCTCCATGGCGGCGAGCCGGTCTATGTCAATTGCGGGCGTGACGCCGGCTTCAAGATCACCGCCGAGAGGCTGGAGGCGTCGATCACGCCGAAGACGCGCTGGCTGATGCTGAATTCGCCGTCCAATCCGACGGGCGCAATCTATTCCGCCGATGAATATCGCGCGCTTGCGGAGGTGCTCGCCCTCCATCCGCAGATCCTGGTGCTCTCGGACGAGATCTACGAGCACATTTTGTTGAAGGACGTACCCTTCGCATCCTTTGTGTCGGCCTGCCCCGAACTGCGTGACAGGACGCTGATCGTCAACGGTGTCTCAAAGGCCTATGCGATGACCGGCTGGCGTGTGGGCTATGCCGCCGGTCCGAAAACCCTGATTGCCGCGCTCAACAAGATGCAGTCGCAGAGCGTGACATCCGTCTCGACGGTGGCGCAGGTGGCGGCTCTCGCCGCGCTGACAGGTGACCAGGCTTTCGTCGCGAAAGCGGCGGAAACCTTCGCCGGCAGGGCGAAGATCGTTTCGCAGCGTCTTGCGCAGATCGACAAGCTCGATTTCACCCCGCCGGATGGCGCCTTCTATGCCTTCATCGGCGTTACAAAGCTGCTCGGCCGGACGGCGGCGGAAGGAGCGGTGATCGCCGACGACATGGCCTTTGCCTCCCATCTGCTTCAACAGTTCGGCCTGTCGAGCGTACCCGGCGCCGCGTTCGGCGCGGCCGGTTTCATCCGCCTGTCAATTGCGGCATCCGACCGCGAGCTGGAGGGTGCCTGCGACCGCCTTGCCGCGATGGTGCGGTCGCTCGCGGCCTGAGGAAGCGTCCCCCAGCCAACCAGATCAACCAGGGACATCGGCATTCCCCGATGCTTCCTTCAAAGGAGGGTCACACCCATGAAAACTGAAGAATTGAAACATGCGCTTGGCGCCGGTCTGCTTTCATTCCCGGTGACGCATTTCGATGCGGAGGGCAATTTCAACGCCAAAAGCTATGCCGAACACGTCAACTGGCTTTCCGGCTTCGAGGCGGCCACGCTTTTTGCCGCTGGTGGTACGGGGGAGTTCTTTTCGCTGGCGCCGGAGGAAATTCCGCAGATCGTCCGCGTCGCCAAGGAAGCCGCCGGCAAGACGCCGATCGTCTCGGGTTGCGGCTACGGCACCAATATCGCCGTCTCGATCGCCAAGTCCGTCGAAAAGGCCGGCGCAGACGGCATCCTGCTCCTGCCGCACTACCTCATCGATGCGCCGCAGGAAGGGCTCTACCGGCATATCAAGGCCGTGTGCCGGGCCACGGGTATAGGCGTGATGGTCTATAATCGCGACAATTCCGTTCTGCAGGCCGATACGCTGGCGCGCCTTTGCGACGATTGCCCGAACCTCGTCGGCTTCAAGGATGGCACCGGCGACATCGGCCTCGTGCGGCAGATCACCGCCAAGTTGGGGGACCGCTTGACCTATCTTGGCGGCATGCCGACGGCCGAACTCTTCGCTGAGGCCTATCTTGGTGCAGGCTTTACCACCTATTCTTCGGCCGTCTTCAACTTCGTGCCCGGCCTCGCCATGGATTTTTACAAGGCGTTGCGCGCGGGCGAACGCGCCAGGTGCGAGAAAATCCTGATCGATTTCTTCTATCCGTTCATGGCGATCCGTAACCGTGCGAAGGGCTATGCCGTCTCGGCCATCAAGGCCGGGGTGCGGCTCCAGGGCTTCGATGCTGGTCCGGTTCGCTCGCCACTCCATGACCTGACACCAGAGGAAATGGCTATGATGGAAACCCTTATCGGAAAACATAAGCGTCAGTGAGAAAAGTGGGCCGCTTTCGCGCGGAGGCGGCCCTCGTCGCAGAATGAAGAAGGGGAAAGCCCATGACCATCCACCAGAACCTGATTGCCGGCGAATGGGTCGGCGGTGACGGGGTTGCCAACATCAACCCTTCGAACACCAATGACGTGGTGGGCGAGTATGCGCGCGCCTCTGCCGAGGATGCGAGAGCGGCGATCGCCGCTGCAAGGGAAGCGTTTCCGGCCTGGTCGCGCTCCGGCATCCTCGAACGCCACGCGATCCTGCGGAAGGCGGCCGACGAGATCCTCGCCCGCAAGGACGAGCTCGGAAGGCTGCTGTCGCGCGAGGAAGGCAAGACGCTCGCCGAGGGCATCGGCGAGACGGTGCGAGCCGGCCAGATCTTTGACTTCTTCGCCGGCGAGTGCCTGCGACTGGCGGGCGAAGTTCTTCCGTCGGCGCGACCGAACATCGGCGTCGAGATCACTCGCGAGCCGGTCGGCGTCGTCGGCATCATCACGCCCTGGAATTTCCCGATCGCCATCCCCGCCTGGAAGATCGCGCCGGCGCTCTGCTATGGCAACACCGTCGTCTTCAAGCCGGCCGAGCTGGTGCCCGGCAGCTCCTGGGCCATCGTCGACATCCTCCATCGCGCCGGCCTGCCGAAGGGTGTGTTGAACCTCGTCATGGGCAAGGGCTCGGTCGTCGGTCAGACGATGCTCGACAGCCCGGATATCCACGCCATCACCTTCACCGGCTCGACCGGCACGGGAAAACGCGTGGCAATGGCCTCCGTCGAGCACAATCGCAAGTACCAGCTGGAGATGGGCGGCAAGAACCCCTTCGTCGTGCTCGACGATGCCGATTTGTCGGTGGCGGTCGAGGCGGCGGTCAACTCCGCCTTCTTCTCCACCGGCCAGCGCTGCACGGCGTCGTCGCGCATCATCGTCACCGAGGGCATCCACGATCGCTTCGTGGAGGCGATGGGCGAACGGATGAAGGGGCTCACGATCGACGACGCGCTGAAGGCCGGCACCCATATCGGCCCGGTGGTCGATCATAGCCAGCTCAACCAGGACACCGACTACATCGCCATCGGCAAACAGGAGGGCGCCAAACTCGCCTTCGGCGGCGACCTCCTGAAGCGCGACACGCCCGGCTTCTACCTGCAGCCAGCGCTGTTCACCGAGGCGACCAATCAGATGCGGATTTCGCGGGAAGAAATCTTCGGGCCGGTCGCTTCGGTGATCCGCGTCCGGGATTACGACGAGGCGCTCACTGTGGCCAACGACACGCCGTTCGGCCTGTCGTCCGGCATCGCCACCACCAGCCTGAAACATGCGACCCATTTCAAGCGCAATGCCGAGGCCGGCATGGTCATGGTCAACCTGCCGACCGCCGGCGTC
>NZ_JBQENZ010000055.1:0-17621 GCF_052044935.1 Ensifer sp. 22460 | reverse complement strand
CGACCGATAGCCGAGGCGGTAGCCAGCGTTGACATGCGCAATGCGGTCGCCAAAAGGGAAGTAGCTTACAGTATGCAACGCCCCTGCTACGGTTACGTCGGCATTTCGCAGCGCGGAGGCTGCACGATGGCGAGCGCTGCCGACATCCCGTCTCGGCGGCTGTTTGCCATCTCCATGTCCCCGGCGGAGCGTGAGCGTGAGGTACCATCGACCGCCGGAACGTGGGTCGGCGCCGCGAAGGTCACCAACGAGCATTCGTCATCATCGCATGCCTAGGCATCGTTACGATTCCGTGAGCGGCAGCAGAGACCCTGAGATGTCTTCTTACCGGGCTGGTGCAGCGCCGGCACGGCCGCGCGCGCCCGTCACTGACCGTGGCAACCGCGAAACTCCTTCAAATTTTTTCCTGCGAATCCGCCGGAAGAATTGGCTCATCCTCTTCCGCCCGGAGGTACTTCGACACCGACGCTTACCACTGGCGTGGCGAACTCTAGGAGCCACAAAAATCGAGGTGGTCGTCCGGTATGATTTCTGGACGAGCAGACCTTGACAACGTAGGTTACATAAAGGGACGGTAACTAAATCAGCGATTGTCGCAGCTGAGTGGATAAGGGGGCGATTGATGGACACCTTGGTGGCACGCGGATCGGAGGACATGGCGGAATCGTCAGGATCTGTGCCAAGTCCAGCAGATATTCGTGACCAACTTGCGCGCATCATTTCGAGTGCCGAGTTTCCAAAAGGAGGCCGCGGCCCGGCCTTTCTCAGTTTCGTCGTCGAGGAGGCCCTTGCGGGGCGAGCGCTTCGCCTAAAAGGCTACACAATCGCGGTTGAGGTATTCAAGCGGAGCGAAGACTTCACCCAGGATGACCCGGTCGTCCGCATCGAGGCCGGACGGCTGAGACGGGCGCTCGAGCGCTACTATCTCGTGGCGGGACAGGACGACCCCGTCAGGATAGATATTCCAAAAGGACGCTACGCGCCTTCGTTCACCTGGAACGCTCCGATCTCAGCGGCCCCCATCTTTGCCTCTGTCGAGGAGGAGCGCAAACAGCTCGATCACTCATGGCCGCGTCGTGGGTGGCTAATGCTCGGCCTTTTCGGCGTTCTCGCACTTGCGGCACTGACATACTGGGGAAGCGAGCGCATAGTTGAGGCCGCGAAGCGGAGCGGAACCGCAATCTCGCCTGACGAGCCGACGCTGGTGATCGCACCTTTTGCCAATCTCGGTGACGGCCCGCAGGCTCAACTTTACACATCAGGGCTGACAGAGGAACTGCTCACCGCCCTGCCACGGTTCAAGGAGATCATGGTTTTTGGCCGCGAGACGTCGAAGTCTCTCTCCCCCCAGGTTGAGGCTTCCGAAATTCGTGGTGGGCTCGGTGCTCGCTATCTGCTTGCAGGCGCCGTCAGGGTGTCTGGTCCTAAGGTCCGAGTGACGGCGCGCCTATTAGACACATCCGACGGCGCAATCCTGTGGTCCCAGACCTACGACGATGACCTAACAAGCCGGGAACTTTTCGTCATCCAATCCGACGTCGCGAGCAAGGTTGCGGCCGCTGTAGCCCAGCCGTACGGCGTCATCGCGCAGGCTGCGACAGCAAGCCCGCCCCCAGAAGACCTCGGGGTCTACAACTGCACACTCCGCTTTTACGCGTATCGTTCGGAACTGAGCCCGGAGACTCACCTCAAGGCCCGAGAGTGTCTTGAAAGCGTCGTGGCACGTTACCCCAGTTACGCGACGGCATGGGCAATGTCGTCCATCTTATACCTCGATGAGGATCGCTTCCGCTTCAACCTCAGGAGTGGCCAGCCGGCGCCAATTGAGCGGGCGCTGCACTCGGCCCGACGCGCAATCGAACTGGAACCAAGAAATACCCGGGCGCTTCAATCCCTGATGATCGCGCTTTTCTTCAACCAACAACTCACCGAGGCGCTTGAGGCCGGCGAGGAGGCGCTGGCATTAAACCCGAACGACACGGAGCTGTTGGGCGAATTCGGAACGCGGCTCGCAATCTGTGGCCAGTGGCAGCGTGGCGCGGATCTCCTTGACCGAGCTCTTGCGCTCAACCCCGGTGGAGCAAGCTACTACCACGGAGCACGAGCGCTCGCGGCCTATATGCTGAACGATCAGGATAAAGCGGTGAGTCTCATCCGCAAGACGAATCTACAAAAGTTCCCGATGTTTCATCTGGTCGCAGCCGCCATCTTCGCCGACGCTGGATTGTTGGACGATGCGAGGCGCGAGGGAGAGATATTCATGAAAATGCGCCCGGATTACATCCCGAACATCATCGAAGAACACAGGAAGCGCAACATCGATCCAAAGGACAACCTCCGAATGATCGCCTCGCTGCGCAAGGCGGGCCTTCCTGTGCCGAGCGCAGAGGAAGTCGAGGCGAAAACATTTGCCTCCGCTGCATCCAAAATCCCCTGACGGCTTCCGTGGCAAACAGATCCTACAGTCTCCTCGCACAGAGCTTACCAGACGTTACGGGTGTTCATTCTCGGCGGTGTCTACAGTTCGTCGATGTCAGGCGCCAGCCGGCGACTGAGGCATCCAAGCACCACGAGGCATAGGCCGATGATCCGCTGGAATACGAAAACCGCCCTTTCAACAGCCGCGTTCAGGTGTCGATCCTTGGGATCGCCGGTTTTTCGAAGGCCGCCCAGGCTCGCGTGGGTCGCCCGTTGACGCCTGTCAGCGTCGTGGGCGTCGCTCGGCGAACCGTGCGACGCTGCGCCGTCGGCGTCTATTGCCGCTAGGACCCAAATATCAAAGAAAAGTTGGAAGCGTTGACCCATTCTAACACTAACGATGGAAGCGTTACTCCATCCTCGAGCCGCTTGCGATGGATGATCCTTTGTCTGACGCTCGTCACCGTTTCCGGATGCGGCGGCCACCCGAAGGGTGTGCTGACGCCCGTCGCTGAGACGTCAGCCGATGTAAGCCGGGTGGAGATGTTAATCGCGACCACGCGTGCCCGCTCGGAAGTACCGGGAGAAATGTTCACAGGCGAGCGAGCACGTGCGCCGGCGTTTGCGGACATCACCGTCTCTATTCCTCCGGTGCGCAAGGTTGGGGATGTCGCGTGGCCGAAGAAACTGCCTCCCAATCCGGCCACCGACTTCGCAACCCTCAAAGCGGGCGAACTGACAAAGACTGAAGCTAAGGCTTGGCTAAACACTTCAGCCAGGAAGAGCGCCGACCGAAGCGTGCTCGTCTTCATCCACGGGTTCAACAACCGCTTCGAAGACTCGGTCTACCGCTTTGCCCAGATCGTCCATGATTCCGGCGTCAAGAGCGCGCCCGTTCTGGTGACCTGGCCCTCGCGGGGCAGTCTGTTGGCCTATGGCTATGACCGTGAAAGCACCAACTACACCCGCAACGCGTTGGAATCGCTGTTCCAATATCTGGCTGCGGACGAGGAGGTGAAAGAAGTCTCGATCCTTGCTCATTCGATGGGGAACTGGCTCACGCTGGAGGCGCTCCGTCAGATGGCGATCCGTAACGACCGCCTACCGGCAAAATTCAAAAACGTAATGCTCGCTGCCCCCGACGTCGACGTCGACGTGTTCCGATCGCAGATCGAGGACATGGGAGATCAACGCCCGCGGTTCACCCTCTTCGTATCGCAGGACGACCGGGCGCTCGCTTTCTCGCGCAGGGTCTGGGGTGACATTCCCCGGCTGGGATCGATCGATCCGGAGCAGGCCCCTTACAAGCAAGAGTTGGCGAACCACGATATCACCGTCATTGATCTGACGAAGGTCAAGGCCGGAGACAGCATGCACCACGGAAAATTCGCAGAATCGCCCGAGGTGGTCCAACTGATCGGCGCCCGGATTTCCGAGGGCCAGACGTTGACGGACAGCAAGATGGGGCTTGGAGATCACCTTATCGCTGGAACGACGGGAGTGGCGGCAGCGGCGGGCAGCGCTGCGGGTTTGATCCTCGCCGCTCCGGTCGCCGTTGTCGATCAAGCCTCTCGCGAAAACTATGAGCACCATTTCAGTGGGTTGGCGGGCCGGTCGGGCGGCCAGACGATCGCGGTCACGGGCTGCGCACCAAAACAGCGGATGGAACTTAGTTCGACCTGTGGCACGCAAAAGAATTGACGGACCAAAGAAGCCACTCGCGCAATCCTCACGTACATGCGGGCGCTAAGCATGGCGGACATCTCTGAGCCAAGACCGTATACGAAACTCTCGCATCGTTGAGAAACGAACAGTCGACCCCGCTGAGATGCACGAATGTTGTGAGGTACGAGACCCCGACGGCCACCGGAACCATATGCGCTCCACCCCGTTTAGCTATTAGAGACCATATCCCCCCTCTACCCCTGACGCTTCCTCTGCCGCCTGACAAATGGCTGTCTTTGCGCCGAGCACTATCCAGCACGCGGGAGCGTTCCTATGACCAGGCATTTCAAGTATGACAAAGAGGCCCTGCTTCGTGGCTGGGGCGCAGTCTACGATCTCGAAGAGTTCATTCTGGCCTATCGCCTGTCACCGCTTGCCGCGCGCGAAATCTTTGCGAAGGTCGGCCCCCGCAGGCTCGATCTGGCAAATGCGATGAACGCCCGAAACATAGCGGTGTCCCAGGAACAGTCGGAACACACCTTCCCGCAAAATTGACAAGCTTTTGGGCATCGACCGGGTTAGACGCGATGGTCATGTCACCTCGTCTTCCATGGATCCATCACCGGCGACTACCTTAACGCACGTTCAACGAAGGACGCACCGCGTTCAACTTGACCGACTCAAAAGTGAAGGAACTCAATCAGGTATTGCACAGAGTTCATCACACGAATTTTCTGACCGAGCAGATTCGAGGAATATTCTGAAGCGCGACGCGAGGACCAACAGCTGGATCGCGTGCCTTTCGGCGCGCGCAGTCCAGAAGAGCTCGCCACGGGCCTCGTGAAGTCCCAAATCCGCCGCGACGAGTCCCGTCAGAGTGATATTGAGAAGGTCAAGCTTCTCGAAGAGGGACAGAGCATATCGGAGCACTTCGCAGATGCTGTCATCAAGGCTGCGCAGGACCTGGAAGAACCCAATACAAGGCCGGGCTCAGCCGATCGGCGTCCTCATCTCTCAACTTGATGTTTATATGAATAATCCCTAATATAATTGCAGATGGTTCGTAGGTGGCGGTATCGCACGCACCCGCCAAAATGACGTGTGTGCGCTGCCATTCGCTGGCAGGAGATCACTAGCTCTGAGAACACGCAGCGCTCCGCCAACATGGCCTTCCCCGAACGCGACTCTGGATCGAAGGAGCGCCTCATGCCTAATCCTAAGTCCCCAAACGAAGTCGACGCAACCGTTGGTCGCAATGTCAGACGCATCCGCAATATGCTCGGCATGTCCCAGGAAGCTCTCGGCGCGAAGCTCGGTTTAACGTTTCAGCAGGTTCAGAAGTACGAGAAGGGAATCAACCGGATTTCGGCAAGCAAGTTGGTTGCCATGTCGCATGCGCTTGACTGCAGTATCGGCCAGTTCTTCACCGACGTTGACGCCAGCACAAATACTCTCCCGATTCCCAATGTCAGCTCTGCGGCTCTCAAGTTGGCGGGCCAGTTCGACAAGATTGCGTCGTCTTCTCAGCGCGATGCCGTGTCCAAGCTTGTCGCATCGTTAGCGCGCCACGAAACGCACTCCGCACCTACCGAGGAATGATGGCAGCGACGGGAAGCCCCCATATAACGTGCGGCTCGTGGCCGGAGCATCTTCGTGGGAAAGCGCGGCTGAACGCTGACTACGGTATCCGCGGCTCGGGGGACGCACGAACTGCAGCCCGTTTTGCCTCCAAGACTTCGGCCTGGGTCAAAAGTCACCACGCCTTTGTACTAAGGTTCTGAGCGATGATATCGCCAATAGGCAGAAGCGGTCGTGGGCGTCTCGTCCGCAGCCCTCGCCGTCCTGCGAACCCCGATTGCGATACCCGGCAAAATGAGACGCCTCTCCCAGTCGGCAGAAGCGCCTTGCCGCACGATAGAATCTGGCCGATTAACTACACCGGTTTGTTGATCACTATGGCGCCGACTAACGAACGGCCTTGAATGCCGCTCTTAGCTCCTCCGCAAATATCAGCGGCTGCTCCCACGCAGCAAAATGCCCGCCTTTTTCGACCTGGTGGTAGTAGTTGAGCGAGGGATACGCCAGTTTGCTCCAACTTTCTGGCGCGCGGTAGATTTCTTTGGGGAAGACAGTGATAGCGACGGGGACTTTGATGTCCTTCGTCTTTTGCGCGTCAGAGCTGAAGTTATTGTTGTTGTTTTCCCAGTAGAATCGCGACGATGACGCGCCAGTATTTGTCAACCAATAGAGCGTGATGTCGTTCAGCATCTCGTCCCTGGAAAACACCCGTTCGGGAACGCCGTCGCTGTCGCTCCACTGAGCAAATTTTTCATAGATCCATGAAGCTAACCCAGAAGGTGAGTCAGAAAGCGAGTACCCGATGGTCTGTGGGCGGGTGACCATCATCGCGCCATATGCAGCATTGCGGCCGAAGAAGGTGCTCAAGGAGTCATACGCTTCCTTTTCAGGGGGTGCCAAGCTTGCAGGAGCCGGATCCCCGCTATTGATAGCCTCCATGAGATCACCGGGGACCGTTGCAGGCATGTTGAGATGGATTGCTAGTAGGCCCTTCGGAGCTTGGCGAGCCAGCGCATCAGAAATAACCGAACCGTGGTCGCCTCCCTGGGATACGTAATGGTCGTAGCCGAGACGCTCCATCAAGACATCCCATGCACGTGCCACTCGGTCCGGCCCCCAACCTAGGTCAGTTGGACGTCCTGAAAATCCGTGGCCCGGTATGGACGGTATGACTACGTCAAACGCGTCTTCCGGCTTGCCTCCATAAGCCACCGGGTCGGTCAGGGGCCCAATCGTCTTGATGAACTCAAACATCGACCCAGGCCAACCGTGGGTCAGAATAACTGGGAGGGCATTAGGGTTTTTCGAACGGACGTGGATGAACTGGATATCGACACCGTCAATCTTCGTTATGAACTGTGGCAGGGCGTTTAGTTCCGCTTCAGCTTTGCGCCAGTCATATTTCGAGCGCCAGTATTCGACGAGCTCTTGAACTCGCGTTAGCTGGATCCCCTGAGAGGCGTCGCTAACCGTCTCCTTGTCCGGCCACCTAGTCGCGGCAATGCGTCGACGGAGGTCGTCAAGCTGCGCCTGAGGAACTTGGATCTGAAAAGGACGAATCGTTTCGTCGTTGACGCCACTCGCATCAGTTGCCGCAGAGTTTCCATCGGCTGCGTTCGCGGGTAGCGGATAAGCGGTTTGCAACAGCATTGCTCCCAGAACAAACGCGATCGCGCGACCGTCTCCCCGAAGACCCATCGTATCCCTTCTGTGTTTGGTCATCAAAATAGCTCCTGTGGTTTTCACGTTTGCCGCGGCGTCATTCGACGTCCCGACTGGAAGAGCCTAGGAACCCTGGGTATCCACGATGTTTCGCAAATCACGGGAAGTGTATCAAAGCCTACAACTGGAGTGATCGTTGCAATTTGTGGCCAATTGGACATCTGCCAGGGGACGCGGACAGCATTGTGAGGGCCGCGCGCGTCCAAGGCGACGGTGGGCTTTCAAGATCTGATCGTAGGAACGAGAACGCGTGCGCTGCAGTCCGACTGCAATTCGTTGATCGCATTGGCAATCAATTTCCGCAACATTCGTCCGGAACGCCCAGGCCTCGCCCGGTTCTGCCGGCACCTGATCCGAAGCAAAGATCTCCTGACGTTGGCGCCGTTGTCTCCTCGACAGGCATGCGTGCGGGGCTGCCACTGCCAAGTCAGGCAGTCCAACAATAAGGGCTCGGCACACCGGCGATCCAGAAACCGGTACGCCCAGCAGGCCCTGCGCAAGGGCGGTTCCGATCATCCCGTAGACGACCCCCTCCACGGTCGCACCGATGACCGTCAGCAGCCTTTTGCCCCGAGGGCCATGGAGAGGAACCAAAAGAAGGTGATGGACATGCTGAGAGCAAGCTCCCTTTAGTTTCTTGAACTCAGCCATGAACGCTGGGGCATCATGAACAAGGTTCTCCCAATAGGCGGCCACAACCCTCGCCAATGATCGGCAGACCCTTAACCGAGGCGGGTAGCGACGAAGGCCCCTCCTCCAAGACGCGCGTAATCGCTTGAGCGACGTTCTTTATGTCGTCCACAAGCGACACTCACGAGGAACGCAAGCGGCGTTGCCAAAGCGACGACGACGAGCATCGTCATGATCGCCGCGGCGGCTGCACGGTATCCTCCGACGGCACGTTCGCATTAGGGGGGATGTGCGTGACCGCAATGAGGAGCGCACACACCCCCCTGTCCAGGAAGTACAGTGCCCGCCCAGGCGAGTTTAGGTCCGAGGACTGCCTGCAATCGCTACTGGGCCTTGGTTCCTTGCTTCAGGCGAATACTGACGGGTCTACCCTCCGCCTGCTGAACCTCGAACTTGTTTGTCTTCCGGATGAGGTCGCTGAGCTTTCGAAACCCGAAAGTACGCGGATCAAAGTCGGGTGCCAAGTTGAGCAGTTGCTTGCCAACGGTACCCAGATTCACCCACCCTTCCTCGGTTTCTTCTTGGGCAAGAACTTTTTTTATCAACGGCACGGCGGCGCTCACCGGTTGCAAGGACTTTGCGGCTGATGCGGCATCCTGTTCGTCTTTCCCTGCGCCTGCAAGCAGGTTTTCAGTGTAGATGAATCGGCGGCAGGCCTGCCGGAAGCTCTCTGGAGTCTTTTGTTCGCCAAAGCCAAAAACGTCGATGCCCTGCTCGCGAATACGGGCGGCCAAACGCGTGAAATCGCTATCGGACGAAACGAGGCAGAAGCCATCAAAACGACCACTATGCAGCAAATCCATGGCGTCGATCACCAGCGTGATATCTGAGGCGTTCTTGCCGGTCGTGTAGGCGAATTGCTGCTGCGGAATGATCGCGTGTTTCGCAAGCACATCCGCCCATGCCTTGGAACGCGTGCCCGAGAAATCGCCGTAAATGCGGCGGACGCTTGCCTCCCCGATCTTTGCAACCTCTTCGAACAACCCGTCGGCGATCTTTGCCGAGGTGTTGTCGGCGTCGATAAGGACCGCAAGGCGTGGCGATCGAGGCTCAGACGGCATGCTTTGCTCCTCTCGTAATCGTCATAGCTTAGCAGCCAGTTCGCCATCGCACTATCCGGCTTTCCAGCCAGCACTCTTGTTCGCCCCCATCAGCGCCATCAGCGGTCAGATCTCGGCGAAACTGATATGGCCCGCCCAAACCGCGATCACACTTCAGTTTCTCGATAATTGGAGGCTACTGGTGCCTTGGATACACGAAAGGTCATAGTTCCGACGAGATCGAGGAAGACGCCTGTACCTGTCCCGAAATGGAGGAGATCTGCAAGATCGGCCACGCTGCGCGTGACGTGCCGCCCGTCACCCAAACCGCCCACCGAATCCGATGATCCTCGTGGCGACCTCCGTGGCGACGCAGGCCCATACGAGAAATGTCGTGGGTGGCTGGTAGCTCTCGAAACGCTGGGCGTTCGAGTCGGTTGCTGTTTGGGCTCCGCCGCCCATGTACTGTCCGTAATGTTGGTGGGCGGGTTTCTGGCCGCCCTCCTCTCCAGGCCGGAACGGAGGCACGACTGGCGCGTCACATCCTACGTTGGAGTGCAGCAAGAAATAGCATCGTGCATCATCTTGATCGTTGTCATTGTGCTCTTGCTTAGCGGCGGCTGTACGGTCGCGGTCGCTGGTATTGAGCCATCAGCCGTTGCGGTCGCCGGGATCAGAGACCAAGCATTCCTAAGAATGCGGCTCTGCAACATGGAGTAGCGATCTCCGACATAATTGGGCTTCAGCCGACGGTATGTTAAGGAGGCGCCGTACCGCGGGGCCCCTCAAAAAAAGGCGCTACAGTGGTTGTTCACAGGTGGAGGCGATCGCCGGCCCGCTTGGGGGTATTGAGAATACACAGCGCCCGCGCTGCATTTTTGGGGCTGAGCCCCTCCATCTTCCAAGGGCCTATTTCTGCAGTCTCTCCCGTGAAGACGTGATAGATCGAATAGGTTCCGTTTCCGTCGAAACGGCGACCATACTGATCGAGCTGTCCGGATCTGTTCGGCGCGCCCCCTTCGGATTCCCATGCGCTGATGACGAGCGCGTGTTCTTCGTGTTTACTCTTCATCTGCAGCCCTCCTTGCGGCGGTCGCCTGTGCCCCCGACTGGCGACGCTGCTCACTTATCGGGCGTCATGCCCCGTTCAATCGGCTGCAGATAACTTCGTTGCTCACTCGCTCTTGGCCGAGTTCATCATTGCGGATGCGATACCGAGGCGAGTTGTCCCTGAAGGCGAGTTTGGCGACGACATGATCGTTTCCGCCGCTAGGGGTGAAATATTTGCGCGAAAGGCGCACTGACAGACCGATCGGGAATCGATGGTTACGCGTTGATGTTGCCATTACGGTTAGGATGACGGCGAGATTGCGGCTTCGCGGCGATCGACGGCTATCAGGCGTTCAAGCTCCTCAGGATCGATTGCTATCAGACGCTTTCGGTATTCGTTCGCGGCCGTGGCTGGTAGCGTGATAAAGGTCGCCACACGGCGATAGGCGAGCCACGAGATGCCTTCGATCAACTCCTCGTCCTCATCGACTTGGTAGTCGCCAGGCGACACTATCTCACCGAGGTCTGGCATCCAGAATGGTTGGTCGAAATGGACTGTTCGATGTTTCGTCCGGGCAAACATGCTGCCCTCCTTTTCTGTGGCATACGTGGGCGAGATTCAGCAGGCTGTTTGGCGCCAATAACAGCGCGAACAGCTCCCGTCGCTACGGCCTCATCGGACGAAGCTCATAACGACGGCACCGCACGGAATCGAGATTGGTGAGTTTGGCGGGCTTACTGCCTCTGATGAAGCAAAAAGCCAAGCTCGCCTCAAAACCATCGTAAATCTGTATGCCTTGAATACGGCTTTACTATGTTTATTGATTGAGAATATGTTTTATCGAAAAAAAATGTTCGGATTTTATAAATATAGTCGTACTGATAAATCGATATTTGTCGTTTTCGTCCCAAGATCATTTACAGTCATTATTTGAAACGTACTTTTGTATGGACATTGTAATTGGTTGTTTACATTAATTCTTTTAAAGCGCACTGTAGAAAATCCGGATTGCCATTGGCTCCCTGGTCCGAGCGCGAGCCCGCAACGATCCCGATAATCAACCTGATTAAAGGGAATGAAATCATGACATTCGATCAAGTCCTTGAGCGGACAAAGCCCTATGCGATTGGTTTAGTTGTCGGGCTTATTGCCGCGCCGATCATCGGCTTCAATGCGGGATGGATTACCACCACGACTGCCAGCACTCTGGCGACAGAGACGGCTAGAGTGGACGCGCTTTCCGGCATTTGTTCAAGTGCTGCAGGACGAATGGCGACTGCCAACAGCACGGATCTCGCGACGCTTAAGGGCTACGACAATCGTGCGAAACGTGACGAACTCGTAGCAGCCATTATGGCCGATATCAAAATTCCAGCGGACGTCCTCGGCAAGGTCAGCACGAGCTGCAGCCGCTCACTATCCTGAAGCGCGGCAGACGCCGCGTAATGAGTAGACCAACCAGAACGGAAAATAGGAGATCGCTGGAAAACATCCTGGACGGACGTTCGGGGTACCGCGCCGTTGAATGAAGCTTGTAAGTTATCCCGACATTAGCTCTTTCAGGCGCGTAAATTGGACTTGGCATTGGGAAGAGTTGGTCGGGACTTTATCAAATGACACAAGCTCAGGCTTTCGCCTTCACCATTTTGATCGGCCTGATGGTCGCTTTCATATGGGGACGCCTCCGCTACGACCTCATTGCGGTTCTCGCGTTGCTTGCCGCAGTTTTCACCGGCATCGTGCCGCACAAAGCAGCGTTCTCCGGCTTCGGGGACGACATCGTCATCATTGTAGCCAGCGCGCTGATCGTCAGTGCCGCGATTGAGCGCAGTGGTGTCATAGAGGCATTCCTCCATCGGGCGGCGCCTAGCCTGACCTCCGTGCAGGGGCAGGTTGTTATGCTCGTGACGACTGTTTCGCTTCTCTCCGTCTTCATCAAGAACATCGGCGCGCTGGCGATGATGATTCCGGTCGCATTCCAGATGGCGCGCCGGTCGAAAGCTTCCCCTTCATCTTTTCTCATGCCGATGGCGTTCGGTTCCTTGCTTGGCGGGCTCACAACCCTCGTCGGCACATCGCCGAACATCGTCGTCTCCCGGATGCGCGAGGAACTGACAGGCCGCCCTTTCAACATGTTCGATTTCACCCCAGTCGGTATAGGGCTTGCCGCCGCGGGAGTAGTTTTTCTGACACTTGGCTACCGGCTGCTTCCCAAGGAGCGCAAAGCGGTCGCGACAATGGAGAAGGCGCTGGACATCAAGGACTACATGACCGAAGCCCGCGTTACTGCGACTTCGTCCGTCGTCGGCAAGTCGATCCGTCACCTGTCGATCTTGTTGGACGAGGAGGTCCTGGTCACTGGCCTCATTCGCAATCGAGTCGAACCACTGAGGCCGCTGCCAAACGTCGTCCTCCGTCAAGGTGATATCGTTCTTTTGGAAGGAGACCCTCATGCGCTCGAACGAGGCATCAGTCGTGCGCGGCTGGAACTGGAGGGGCACGACCGCCCCACGAAAGCGAAGGGAGCCGACGAGGAGATTGCCGGAATTGAGGCAGTGATCGGCCCGAAATCAGTCTTGATCGGGGAAACCGCCAAACGTTTGGCGCTGCATGATCGCTTCAATATCAATCTGCTCGCGGTAAGCCGAAGCAGCGAGCGCTTCACTGATCGATTGCGCGACATCGTGTTAAGACCAGGCGACGTTCTCGTTTTGAAAGGCGATCTCGTGCTTCTCCCAACCATGTTGATGGAACTCGGCCTTCTTCCGTTGGCCGGACGCGAAATCCGCTTGGGGACCCCCCGAAAAGGCCTGATACCTGTGGTGGTCCTGGCTGGTGCCATGGTGCTAACGGCATTCGGCCTGCTGCCCGTCGCCACAGCCTTTTTTACGGCTGCTGTGCTGACGGTAATGCTCGGTTCACTTTCGCTTCGGGAAGCTTACGAGGCTGTCGATTGGCCCATCCTGATAATGCTCGGCGCTCTCATTCCGGTCAGCGAGTCGATCCGTGCGACCGGTGGTGCCGACCTTATCGCCGGCGGCCTCGCTCACATTGCTACCACCTTGCCCCCCTATGGGGCCCTTGCAATGATCATGGTCGTCGCGATGGCAGCAACACCGTTTCTGAACAATGCAGCCACCGTTCTCGTAGTCGCGCCGATCGCGGTCACCCTTGCTCAGCGCCTTGGCTACAATCCGGATGCGTTTCTGATGGCAGTCGCGGTGGGGGCGGCTTGTGACTTTCTCACGCCTGTTGGACACCAATGCAACACCTTGGTGTTGGGGCCCGGCGGTTATCGTTTTGGCGACTATTGGAAGTTGGGGCTGCCGCTCTCGTTCATTGTCGTCTTAATGGGCGTGCCTCTGATCCTGTGGTTTTGGCCGCCCGTTTAGCGCAAGCGTCGTTTCAATTCCGATTTCAGGTTCACGTGGCGTCAGCAAGCCAGAATGAGCAGAACGATCGCCACGACGCGGAGACAAAGCATACTGACAGTTGCCGCCGCTCTTACTGGGAAAACTTTACTCATGACGCTCCGGCCTTCATCCTCGAGCTCAAAAAGCTGACCGGCCCTATCACCGATATTGCCCTCGCTGGCGGTGCCGCGTTCGGCGTCGGCCTACTCGAACCCGGGCTAAGGATATTCATCACCTTTTTCCTGTTCCTGCACGGCCGACGCATGATCAGTTTCATGCGTCAAATCGGTGAGCGGATTGCCGGCGCTCGCGCCAGAAGGCTGCTCACGGTCATTGGCATGACCGTGAAAGGTGTCGTTTAGGGAATGATCGGAACGGCACTTGCCCAAGGGCTGTTGGCCGGCATCGGCTTCTGGATCGCCGGCGCGCCGCAGTCGCTATTACTGAGTTGCCTGACATACTTGCTCTCGTTTATGCCCGCAGGACCACCGTTTGTCTGGGGTCCCGTTGCGCTCTGGCTTCTCATGCAGGGATCAGTTTGGTGGGGCCTCTTCATCGCTTTGTGGGGCCTGCTTCTCGTCAGCAGTATTGACAACTTCCTACGCCCATATTTGCTTAGCCAGAACATCAATCTGCCCGTGCTGCTTGGCCTGTTCGGGCTTGTTGGCGGCGTCCTCACCTTTGGATTAATCGGGCTTTTTCTCGGGCCGACCTTACTGGCGGTGCCCTACAACCTCTTTCTAGAGTGGGTCGCGACGGAACTCGAAGAACGTAAGCTACCGGCGTCGCCTTCTGGTGCGGCTGGCCACTTGGAAGCCGATTCAAGGGATTGAAGTTGACGGATCTTCGCTTCAGAAAACGTCCGGGCTCGGCTGATCCTCGCAAGCGGTTCTGGCACCCACGCTTCCCTCCATAGTGGCAAGCCCGTGCACTGATCAAAATAGGTCCAGGTAGCTGAGCAACAAGACGATGCCGACGACTATAACGACAATCTGAGCCATCTGCTTCATCGTCGAGTCAATCGGAAGTTTTTGCACGAGGTACAGCGCCAAGGCGATGACAAGGGCCGTGATCAGGATGCTGATTATGATGGACATGCCCTAGGTCCGTTTGAAGGAACCGCCTTCCGGCAGTGACGGTGTAAATATGGCTGAGTTCTATAAAGGGAAGAGCGGCGTGGACGCGACACGGACAAACGGCGCTGGAGACACCCGCGAAGGCGCGAGCTCACCGGCCCAACCTCAGGACATCGCACAATCGCGGCGGCCCCTCTTGGCGAGGCTGTAGATCTCAGGGAAAGCGGCGAGGTCCCGACGCTTAGCGACGTTCGATCGCAAGCTGTCAACGGCGGCGGTGACCGGTGGGAATTCTGCCTTGCACCTAATCGCTTCGAGGAAGCCGTGAGTTTCCGACGATACGGTATGCGACTTTAATCGGACGAAATCATCGCAAGCGTCATCGGCCGGAACTCCTTTCGGCAGAGCATGCCCGCGAAAGCCCCAAGCCGAATCATGGCCTTGATACTTGGTAATGTGTCGTGCGGGCGGTACATATTGGAAAGCTCGAATTCCTGGGAAGTATGAACTAGAATTCAGCGCGAAAACTTGTAAGTTGAGCGACCTTTTCCAATCTACGAGCGGCCAATGCAGGTTCTAGTACGTGATAACAATGTCGATCAGGCGCTCCGCGTTCTGAAGAAGAAACTCCAGCGCGAGGGCATTTTTCGTGAAATGCGGATGCGCGAGGCTTTTGAAAAGCCCTCGGTTAAGAGAGCGCGCGAGAAAGCCGAGGCCGTGAGCCGCCAGCGCAAGAATGCTCGCAAGCAAATGCAACGCGAAGGCCTGCTCCCGTCGAAGCCGAAAAAGAGCAGATAGCTTGATGAACGCTCAAAGCCGCCGCTGTGAGGGTGGAGCAGAGCGCGCGCCTCAATTTTACGAACGCGCACCTTGATTGAGCCTCTGCCCGCTGCGGAGGCTCAATCATTTTAAGCAGCACGATGATAGTGTTTTGGCTTCCAGCAGCGCTCGAATATCAGGCGCGCCTCACCTGCCCGGGCGCGCAGCGAGCGGGCAATGTCGATAATGTCGTCCCGCGACGCCGTTGGGTCTTCCTTGTTCCAAGCAACCCCGAGCCCGATCTTGACCAGAAGGCCAGCAGCCTCTTCGATCATCGCGATCCAGCAATGGTGAAGTGGCTTGGCACGCGCAGGCTATGAATAGAGGAGGTCGCCTAGGCTCTGTTGACAAAGTTTTGTCCCGTCTCCCTGCGGACGCTTTGCCGAAACTCCTGCCGCTGGCCTTTGACCGCTCGTGGAGTGGCAAGATTGCCCGAAATCCTGCCACTCCGCGTTGTGTTGATATCTCCGCCGATCTTAGACAAGCCGACCTTCATTTTGCGGTGAAACGTCGGTTGTGCCCTCGTAGTTAGAGGTATCGTTTTCGATCACCAATCGTCCCCGGAGTTGGTCGATAGCCCGTTGGAAAACGGCTGGATCGTCCATTGCCCGAGAAAGAATAATTGCTCCTTGGATAGCGAGAACTGCCTCTTCCGCGAGGAGGCGCGATTGATCGGCTTCACGGCCCTGCCGAATAAGCGCCGACTGCAATGCGTCCACCCAAGCTACGAAATAACCTCGGATAGCTTGCGCGAAGAGGTCACGCGTATTGGCCACTGCCAAGGCACCGACGAGGCACACGCGCCTGCCGGACCGAAAATATTGGTCCGTCGAGGCGAGCATGGCACGGATGGCACCATTAACATCGCTCTCGTTACGCAACGGGGAATATACGGCATCCTCGAACCATTGGCCGATTTCGCCGAGAACAGCCCGCACCATCTCTTCCTTTCCGTTCGGGAAGAAGTGGTAGAGGCTGCCCTTGCCGAGACCGGTAGCCTTGCCGATCAAGGCAAGGCTTGCGCCTTCGTAGCCATGTTCGCGGAAAACTTCGGCCAACGGGGCTATGGCGTCGGCTCTTTCAGCGACCATGCGGGCCATGATTAGAGGCCCAGATCGCTGAGGCTGGCGTGATCATCCGGCCGACGGCCAAGAGGCCAGTGGAACAGACGATCGCTTTCAGCAATCGGCATTTCATTGATGCTCGCGTGTCTGTGCGCCATCAGACCGTCCTCTGCGAATTCCCAGTTCTCGTTACCATATGCGCGGTACCAGCGGCCGCCATCGTCGCGATATTCATACGCGTAGCGTACCGCGATGCGGTTACCGGTGAAAGCCCATAGCTCCTTTATGAGGCGGTATTCGTGCTCCTTGTTCCACTTACGTGTCAGGAATGCCTGAGCTTCTTCGCGATTGCTCGCGAACTCGACGCGGTTCCGCCAGCGGGTGTCGAGCGTATAGGCCAGAGCGACTTTCGCCGCGTCTCTAGTGTTCCAACCGTCTTCGGCCAACCGAACCTTTTCGATGGCGCTTTCGCGGGTGAAGGGGGGGAGTGGGGGACGTGACATCTTTAGTTCCTTGTTGAATTGATGGGATTGTACCGATCGGTAATCTGTTTACCGATCGGTACAATCTCGTATGAACATGTGGTTGTCAAGTGGCATTTCCGTCTGGCTGTTTGAGATCGATTTGGAGCGGCACGTGGTAGACTCGTTGGCGGCCGCTACCGACTAGAGCGTTTCCCTGACTGATTGAATCATTTGGGCTTTGCAAATCAGATGGGTTCTGATTCAAACTTTCTGCCGATGGAGGTCGGCAGATAATGTCGAAAGCCCTTTCCGTTGATCTTCGCGCACGTGTTCTTGCCGCCGTCTCAGCCGGAGCGTCGCACCGGGAGGCTGCCGAGCGCTTTGGCGTCAGTGCGGCCAGCGTGAGCCGGTGGCGAAACCTGCAAGTCCGTCAGGGCCATGTTCGACCGGGTCCGCTGGGTGGAGACCGTCATTCGTACAAAACCGAAGCCAACGCCGACGCGATCATGTCGTGGCTTGAGGAACACCGGGACGGCACCTTGTTCGAACTTCGTGATGCCCTTGCAGCTCAGGGCATCGCCATCAGCAAGTCGGCGCTGCACCGTTTCCTTGTCCGGCACA
>NZ_JBQENZ010000054.1:0-19680 GCF_052044935.1 Ensifer sp. 22460 | reverse complement strand
CCTTCGCGGATCGCGAAGCGCAGCTTTTCTTCCATCGCGATCGGAACGATCAGCTCGACGGCAACGGTGACGTTGTCGCCCGGCATGACCATTTCCGTACCTTCCGGCAGCGTCACGATGCCCGTCACGTCCGTCGTGCGGAAGTAGAACTGCGGACGGTAGTTCGTGAAGAACGGCGTATGGCGGCCGCCTTCTTCCTTCGTCAGGATGTAGGCTTCGGCCATGAACTTCTTGTGCGGCTTGACCGAACCCGGCTTGCACAGGATCTGGCCACGCTCAACGCCGTCACGGTTAACACCACGGATCAGCGCGCCGATGTTGTCGCCGGCCTGGCCCTGGTCGAGCAGCTTGCGGAACATTTCAACGCCCGTAACCGTCGTCTTCGACGTGTCGCGGATGCCGACGATTTCAACTTCTTCGCCGACCTTGACGATACCGCGCTCAACGCGACCGGTCACAACCGTACCACGGCCCGAGATCGAGAACACGTCTTCGATCGGCATCAGGAACGGCTGGTCGATCGGACGCTCCGGCGTCGGGATGTAGGCGTCAACAGCGGCCATCAGCTCGCGGATCGCATCTTCGCCGATCTTCTTGTCCGAATCTTCCAGAGCAGCAAGAGCCGAGCCCTTGATGATCGGAATGTCGTCGCCCGGGAATTCGTAGGACGACAGAAGTTCGCGAACTTCGAGTTCGACGAGCTCGAGAAGCTCGGCGTCGTCAACCTGGTCGACCTTGTTGAGGAACACGACGATTGCCGGAACGCCAACCTGGCGGGCGAGCAGGATGTGCTCGCGGGTCTGCGGCATCGGGCCGTCAGCAGCCGAGCAAACCAGGATCGCGCCGTCCATCTGGGCAGCACCGGTGATCATGTTCTTGACGTAGTCGGCGTGGCCGGGGCAGTCAACGTGAGCGTAGTGACGGTTCGGCGTCTCGTACTCAACGTGGGCCGTCGAAATGGTGATACCACGGGCCTTTTCTTCCGGCGCAGCGTCGATCTGGTCATACGCCTTGAACTCGCCGAAGTACTTCGTGATCGCTGCGGTCAGCGACGTCTTGCCATGGTCAACGTGGCCAATCGTGCCAATGTTAACGTGCGGCTTGTTGCGCTCAAATTTGCTCTTTGCCATTTCCGGCTCTCCGTTTTCTATCCCCTACCGGGGAAAACTCTTAACTTCTGTCAGCGAAAGGGTATTCCGGTCACTTCTGACCGGAATACTTCGCCTGGATTTCCTGTGCGACGTTCGACGGAACCGGCGCGTAGTGATCGAAGGTCATCGTGTACTGTGCGCGACCCTGAGACATCGAACGCAGGTTGTCGACGTACTTGAACATGTTCGCGAGCGGCACGTTTGCGGCGATGACGACAGCAACGCCACGCGATTCCTGGCCCTGGATCTGGCCACGACGAGAATTCAGGTCGCCGATAACGTCACCGACATAGTCTTCCGGCGTTACGACTTCGACCTTCATCATCGGCTCGAGAAGCTGTGCGCCAGCCTTCTTGGCCGCTTCACGGAAGCAAGCACGCGATGCGATTTCGAAGGCCAGAACCGACGAGTCGACGTCGTGGAATGCGCCGTCGATGAGCGTCGCCTTGACGCCCAGCATCGGGAAGCCAGCGAGCGGACCCGAAGACAGAACGCTTTCGATACCCTTCTGAACGCCCGGGATGTATTCCTTCGGAACAGCACCGCCGACGATCTTGGATTCGAACTTGAAGTCTTCGCCTTCCGGGTTCGGTTCGAAGACGATCTTGACGCGCGCGAACTGACCGGTACCACCGGACTGCTTCTTGTGCGTGTAGTCTTCTTCGTGCTGGCGCGTGATGGTTTCGCGGTAAGCAACCTGCGGCGCGCCGACGTTTGCTTCAACCTTGAACTCGCGACGCATGCGGTCGACGATGATGTCGAGGTGAAGTTCGCCCATGCCGGCGATGATCGTCTGACCGGATTCCTGGTCAGTCTTGACGCGGAAGGACGGGTCTTCGGCAGCCAGACGGTTGAGCGCGAGGCCCATCTTTTCCTGGTCGCCCTTGGATTTCGGCTCGATCGCGATCTGGATGACCGGCTCGGGGAACTCCATGCGCTCGAGGATAACCGGCTTCAGCGGGTCGCAGAGCGTGTCGCCCGTCGTGGTTTCCTTGAGGCCTGCGAGAGCGACGATGTCGCCAGCGAAAGCTTCTTCGATGTCTTCACGGCTGTTGGAGTGCATCTGCAGCATGCGGCCGACGCGCTCGCGCTTGTCCTTGACCGTGTTCATGACCGACGAGCCCTTTTCGAGCTTGCCCGAGTAGATGCGCGCAAAGGTCAGCGAACCGACGAAGGGGTCGTTCATGATCTTGAACGCGAGCATCGAGAGCGGCTCGGCATCATCAGCGTGACGCTCGATCTCTGCTTCGGTCTTGGCGTCGATACCCTTGATCGCCGGAATGTCGAGCGGCGACGGCAGGTAGTCAACGACGGCGTCGAGAAGCGGCTGAACGCCCTTGTTCTTGAACGCGGTACCGCAGAACATCGGGTGGAACTTCACGTCGATGGTACCGCGGCGAACGAGTTCGCGGATCTTGTCATTCGAGGGCATGTTGCCTTCGAGATAGGCTTCCATCGCAGCTTCGTCGATCTCGACAACGGTCTCGATCAGCTTTTCGCGATATTCTTCGGCCTTGTCCTTCAGGTCGTCCGGGATTTCGACAACGTCCCACTGAGCGCCGAGGGACTCGTCGCGCCAGACGAGGGCGTTCATCTCGATCAGATCGATAACGCCCTTGAATTCGGTTTCAGCGCCGATCGGCAGCTGCATGACGACAGCCGTTGCACCGAGACGGGTCTTGATCATCTCGACCGAGCGGTAGAAGTCGGCGCCGGTCTTGTCCATCTTGTTGCAGAAGATCATGCGCGGAACATTGTACTTCTCAGCCTGACGCCAGACGGTTTCCGTCTGCGGCTCAACACCGGCGTTGGCGTCGAGAAGCGCAATAGCACCGTCGAGAACGCGCAGCGAACGCTCGACTTCGATGGTGAAGTCAACGTGGCCGGGGGTGTCGATGATGTTGAAGCGGCGGGTCTTGCCGTCACGACCCTTCCAGAAGGTGGTCGTGGCAGCAGAGGTGATGGTGATGCCGCGTTCCTGCTCCTGCTCCATCCAGTCCATGGTCGCAGCGCCGTCGTGGACTTCGCCGATCTTGTGGGACTTGCCGGTGTAGTACAGGATGCGCTCAGTCGTCGTGGTCTTGCCAGCGTCGATGTGCGCCATAATACCGAAATTACGGTAGTCTTCGATTTTGTATTCGCGTGCCATAGTGGACTGCCTCTTGAGACGTTCGCGCCAGAATTACCAGCGATAATGCGAGAACGCACGGTTGGCATCAGCCATCTTGTGCGTGTCTTCGCGCTTCTTCACGGCGCTACCACGGTTGTTCGCTGCGTCCATGAGTTCGCCGCACAGGCGATCAACCATGGTCGTTTCGTTACGCTTGCGTGCGGCCGCAATCAGCCAACGGATGGCGAGGGCCTGGCGACGCTCCGGACGAACATCGACCGGAACCTGGTAAGTTGCACCACCGACGCGGCGCGAACGCACTTCAACGTGCGGCGCGATGTTGTCGAGCGCAGAGTGGAATACGGTGATCGGCTCTTGCTTGAGCTTGACCTGAACCGCATCGAACGCGCCGTAGACAATGCTTTCCGCAACAGACTTCTTGCCGTGCAGCATGATGGCGTTCATGAACTTCGTGACAACCAGATCACCGAACTTCGGATCCGGATTGATCTCGCGCTTTTCTGCTTTATGACGTCGGGACATACTTCTCGTCTCTTCAAACTGTTTCAGCGCTTTACCACGCGGAGGACCTCGCGCAGCGCCGGGATTTTCAAAACCGAATTACTTCGGACGCTTCGCACCATACTTCGAACGACGCTGCTTGCGGTTCTTGACGCCCTGCGTATCGAGAACACCACGGATGATGTGGTAACGAACGCCCGGAAGGTCCTTAACGCGGCCGCCGCGGATCATGACAACCGAGTGCTCCTGAAGGTTGTGACCTTCACCCGGAATGTAGCCGATGACTTCGAAGCCGTTCGTCAGACGAATCTTGGCAACCTTACGGAGAGCCGAGTTCGGCTTCTTCGGGGTCGTCGTGTAAACGCGGGTGCAAACGCCACGCTTCTGCGGGTTTTCCTGCAGAGCAGGAACCTTATTGCGCTTTACCTGTGCCTGACGAGGCTTGCGGATCAGCTGGTTTACGGTAGGCATATACCCATCCCTTGCAAAATCTTATCACGTTACCCTTGCGGGCGGATCGTTGCCGTCGCCGGCAGTTTCGAACGCCTCATGAAATGCGCAAAACAGGGGCCGATCCGCCTTTCCGCAGATGGCCCCAAATAAAGCAGAGGACGCACTATCGTGCGCGTCTTGCGTGCAGCATTGTAGTCGTCGGCGTGCGTTTCGAACCTTGTTTGAGGCGAACTCCAGAACGCGACGTTCCGAACCAGCCAGCCTCACATGGGCTCCGATGCGGCGGGGTGTACTGATTTCAAGGCCAACAGTCAAGGGCAATTAAGAAATATTCTATCGCGCGCAGGCCTGACATGCCTGCAAAACAAGGCTTTTGCACATGGTTTCGAACCTTGTGCCCGCCTCTTTGGCCCTTCGACAGGCGGAGTGTCGGATAGGGTTAAGGAATCGGCAACCACTTTGTGGGGGTTTTCCACCATCTTCGAGTCGGTCGCTGCAGAAGCATTCGAGGCGCGATGCATTTCCATCGCGCCGGACAAAAAAGGGCGCTAAGGTCGCGCCAGCCAATCGAAAGGAAACAATATGGCCGTCACCCCAGACAACGACAATGCCCCGGACGAACCGATGGTGTTCATCATCATCGGCAAGGCCTATGAGACCGACGGCGACGAAGACGGCGTGGACATTCACGTGATGCTCAAGGCGCCCGACGACGATACCGCTGTTCGCGAAGCACTGAACGCCCTTGCCGAAGAGGGTTTTCTCGAGGCTGATCTGGACCAGATCGGCACACTGACCGAGATCCCGAGCGACGAACCCCACGCCTCCGCCTACCAGGGCGCACTCGAAGGCGAAGTGGCGATCATCCGCTTTAGCTAATCTTTGCAGTCAAGTGACCTTCGCCCTCGCCGTTGCCGCGCGGGGCGACCGCCCAAAAGAAGAAGCCGCCGAGATCGCTCTCGGCGGCTTCTTCTTTGTGTGGGTCAGAGGGCGGAATAACCCGCCCTCCCCGCTTATTCGGCTGCAGCGTTCTCGTTGGCGAGATCGGCAAGCATTGGCGTTGCTGCCTCGGCGCCCGTGCCACGACGACGTTCTTCCAGGATCATTTCGTCGCGCGCGGTTGCGATGCGGCGGATCTGGGTCATCGTGCCACCGGTACCGGCCGGGATCAGACGGCCGACGATGACGTTTTCCTTCAGGCCCTGCAGGCCGTCCGTCTTACCAGCGATCGCCGCTTCGGTCAGGACCTTGGTGGTTTCCTGGAACGAAGCCGCCGAGATGAAGGACGGTGTCTGCAGCGACGCCTTGGTGATGCCGAGCAGGACCGGATCGCCGTATGCCGGCTTCTTGCCCTGTTCGATCAGGCCGTCGTTGACGTCTTCGAGCTCGATCCGGTCGACATTGTCACCGACGATGTAGGTCGAGTCGCCGGCATCGGTGATTTCCACCTTCTGCAGCATCTGGCGAACGATGACTTCGATGTGCTTGTCGTTGATGACAACGCCCTGCAGTCGGTAGACTTCCTGGATTTCGTTGACCAGGTAGGAAGCAAGCGCTTCCACGCCCTTGATCGCCAGGATGTCGTGCGGCGCCGGGTTGCCGTCGAGGATGTAATCGCCCTTTTCGATGTAGTCGCCATCCTGAAGATGGAAGGGCTTGCCCTTCGGGATCAGGTACTCGACCGGCTCGACACCGTCTTCCGCCGGCTCGATCAGAACGCGACGCTTGTTCTTGTAGTCGCGGCCGAAGCGAACGGTGCCATCGATCTCAGCGATGATGGCGTGATCCTTCGGACGACGGGCTTCGAACAGTTCGGCAACACGCGGCAGACCACCGGTGATGTCCTTGGTCTTGGCGCTTTCGAGCGGCGAACGAGCGAGAACGTCACCCTGGCTGACCTTCTGGCCGGGTTCGACCGAGAGGATCGCGTCGACCGAGAGCAAGAAGCGGGCTTCGCCGCCGCGCGACAGCTTGGCAACTGCGCCGTTCTTGTCCTTGATGACGATCGCCGGCTTGAGGTCCGTACCACGCGGGGTCGAACGCCAGTCGATAACCTGGCGCTTGGTGATACCGGTCGACTCGTCGGTCGCTTCGAGCACCGAGATGCCGTCGACGACGTCTTCGAAGTGAACGGTACCTTCTACTTCCGTCATCATCGGACGGGTGTAGGGGTCCCACTCGGCGAGACGCTGGCCGCGCTTCACCTTGTCGCCATCGTCGACGAGGATCTTCGAACCATAGGCAACACGCTGCGACGAACGCTCGACGCCACGCTCGTCCAGGATCTGGACCGCCATGTTACGGCCCATCGCGACGAGAACGCCGTCCGAGTTGCGCAGCATGTTGCGGTTCTTGATCTGGACCGTACCTTCGTAGGACGCTTCCAGGAACGACTGGTCGACCACGGTCGCCGTACCACCCAGGTGGAAGGTACGCATGGTGAGCTGGGTGCCCGGTTCACCGATCGACTGTGCAGCGATAACGCCAACCGCTTCGCCCATGTTGACCGGCGTACCACGAGCCAGGTCGCGGCCGTAGCAGACGCCGCAAACGCCCGTCTGGATTTCGCAGGTCAGTGCAGAACGGATGCGGATCGACTGGATACCAGCCTTCTCGATCTCGATGACGTCGGGTTCCAGGATCATCCGGCCGGCATCGACGATGCGAGCGCCCGTGACCGGGTGATCGATGTCGTCCAGAGCCGTACGGCCAAGAATACGAGCGCCAAGCGAGGCCACAACCTGACCGGCGTCGACGATCGCCGTCATTGTGAGACCGTTTTCGGTGCCGCAATCGACGGAGTTGACGATGCAATCCTGCGCGACGTCGACGAGACGACGGGTCAGGTAACCGGAGTTCGCGGTCTTCAAGGCGGTGTCGGCCAGACCCTTACGGGCACCGTGGGTCGAGTTGAAGTACTCGTTAACGGTGAGGCCTTCCTTGAAGTTCGAGATGATCGGCGTCTCGATGATTTCGCCCGACGGCTTGGCCATCAGGCCGCGCATGCCGCCCAGCTGACGCATCTGGTTCGGAGAACCACGGGCGCCGGAGTGCGACATCATGTAGATCGAGTTCATCGGCTTCTGACGACCGTTTTCGTCGAACTCCACCGCCTTAATGCGGGCCATCATTTCGTCGGCGACCTTTTCGGTCGCCTTGCCCCAGGCGTCGACAACCTTGTTGTACTTTTCGCCCTGGGTGATGAGGCCGTCGTTGTACTGCTGCTCGTATTCCTTCACGAGCGCTTCAGTGTCGCCGACGATCTTCACCTTGGTGTCCGGGATGACCATGTCGTCCTTGCCGAACGAAATGCCGGCGCGGCAGGCATGGGCAAAGCCGAGCTGCATGATGCGGTCGCAGAAGATGACCGTGTCCTTCTGGCCGCAGTGACGGTAGACCGCGTCGATCATCTTGGAGATGTTCTTCTTGGTCATTTCCTGGTTGCAGATGTCGAACGGCACGTTGACGTTGCGCGGCAGCAGCTCGCCGATGATCATGCGGCCAGGCGTGGTTTCGTAGATCTTCGAAACCGGGTTGCCCTCGGCATCGACGGTCTTGAAGCGGCCACGGATCTTGGCATGCAGGGTCACGGCCTTGGTTTCGAGCGCGTGATGCAGTTCGCCCATGTCCGAGAACGCCATGCCTTCGCCCGGCTCGTTCTGGTTCAGGATCGACAAGTAGTAGAGACCGAGAACCATGTCCTGCGACGGAACGATGATCGGCGCGCCGTTTGCCGGGTGCAGAATGTTGTTCGTCGACATCATCAGCACGCGTGCTTCGAGCTGGGCTTCGAGCGACAGCGGCACGTGAACGGCCATCTGGTCACCGTCGAAGTCGGCGTTGAAGGCCGTGCAGACGAGCGGATGCAGCTGGATCGCCTTGCCTTCGACCAGGGTCGGTTCGAAGGCCTGGATGCCCAGGCGGTGCAGCGTCGGCGCGCGGTTCAGGAGAACCGGATGCTCGCGGATGACCTCGTCGAGGATATCCCAGACTTCCGGCTTTTCCTTTTCAACGAGCTTCTTGGCCTGCTTGACGGTCGAGGAGTAACCCTTGGCGTCGAGGCGGGCGTAGATGAACGGCTTGAACAACTCGAGCGCCATCTTCTTCGGAAGACCGCACTGGTGCAGCTTCAGTTCCGGACCGGTCACGATAACCGAGCGGCCGGAATAGTCGACGCGCTTGCCGAGCAGGTTCTGACGGAAGCGGCCCTGCTTGCCCTTCAGCATGTCGGACAACGACTTCAGCGGACGCTTGTTGGCACCGGTGATGACGCGGCCACGACGGCCGTTATCGAACAGCGCGTCCACAGATTCCTGCAGCATGCGCTTTTCGTTACGGATGATGATGCCCGGAGCACGCAGTTCGATCAGGCGCTTCAGACGGTTGTTACGGTTGATCACGCGGCGGTAGAGATCGTTCAGATCCGACGTCGCGAAACGGCCGCCGTCAAGCGGCACGAGCGGGCGCAGATCCGGCGGGATCACCGGAACGACCTTCATGATCATCCATTCCGGCCGGTTGCCGGATTCCATGAAGTTCTCGACGATCTTCAGCCGCTTCATCAGCTTCTTCTGCTTCAGATCCGAGGTCGTCTCGGCAAGTTCTGCACGCAGATCGCCGGCGATCTTTTCCAGGTTCATCGAAGCGAGCATCTCGTAGATCGCTTCGGCGCCGATCATGGCGGTGAACTGGTCTTCGCCGAACTCATCGACGGCGAGCATGTAGTCTTCTTCGCTGAGGAGCTGGTTTTCCTTCAGCGACGTCAGACCCGGCTCGGTCACGATGTAGTTTTCGAAGTACAGAACGCGTTCGACATCCTTCAGCGTCATGTCGAGCAGCGTCGAAATGCGTGAAGGCAACGACTTCAGGAACCAGATGTGGGCGACGGGAGCGGCGAGCTCGATGTGGCCCATGCGCTCACGGCGAACGCGCGACAGCGTGACTTCGACGCCGCACTTTTCGCAGATGATGCCCTTGTACTTCATGCGCTTGTACTTGCCGCACAGGCACTCGTAGTCCTTGATCGGGCCAAAGATGCGCGCGCAGAACAGACCGTCGCGTTCCGGCTTGAACGTACGGTAGTTGATCGTCTCCGGCTTCTTGATCTCACCGTAAGACCAGGAAAGAATCTTCTCCGGCGAGGCGATCGAAATCCGGATGGAATCGAAGGTCTGTGCAGGCACCTGCGGATTGAAAAGATTCATGACCTCTTGGTTCATGCCTGTCTCCTTTACGGGCTTTACGCCCTGAGCTTGGCGAGGGTGCCGACAAATCCCGGGCGCCGGCCCCTGCCCCTTAAACAGCTAAAACCGCATTGGCTGCGGCTCTGTTCCTGCCGAAAACGTCAGCGTCTTCAGGCGGAAACGGTGCGCGCCGCATCGCGGCACGCACCTTGGGTCTCTTTACTCGGCTGCGTCCGGCAACTGTGCCGCGCCAGCCTCGTCGACCTTCGAGTTTTCGAGCTCGACCGAAAGGCCCAGCGAGCGCATTTCCTTGACGAGAACGTTGAAGCTCTCCGGAATGCCCGCTTCGAAGGTATCGTCGCCACGGACGATCGCTTCGTAGACCTTGGTACGACCGGCAACGTCGTCCGACTTGACCGTCAGCATTTCCTGCAGGGTGTAGGCCGCGCCGTAAGCTTCCAGCGCCCAGACCTCCATTTCCCCGAAGCGCTGACCGCCGAACTGCGCCTTACCGCCCAGCGGCTGCTGGGTGACGAGCGAGTACGGACCGATCGAACGGGCGTGGATCTTGTCGTCGACCAAGTGGTTGAGCTTGAGCATGTAGATGTAGCCCACGGTCACCTGACGGTCGAACTGATCGCCGGTACGGCCATCGTAAAGCGTCGACTGACCGGTTACCTTCAGGCCCGCCTGCTCCAGCATCTCGTTGACGTCGGCTTCGACAGCACCGTCGAAGACCGGCGTCGCGATCGAAACGCCGCGACGGGTCTGCTCGGCCAGGCGCACGATCGACTCGTCGTCGTACTGCTTGATCGGCTCGCCCTTCGGGCCCGACCCGATGACGCTGTCGATGGTGTCGCGCAGCGGCTGGATGTCGGCGCCTGCCTTGTAGGCATCGAGCATCGCGCCGATCTTCTTGCCCATGCCGGCGCAAGCCCAGCCGAGATGGGTTTCGAGGATCTGGCCGACGTTCATGCGCGAAGGCACGCCGAGCGGGTTCAGAACGACGTCGACATGCGTGCCGTCTTCCAGGAACGGCATGTCTTCGATCGGCACGATACGCGACACGACACCCTTGTTGCCGTGACGGCCGGCCATCTTGTCGCCCGGCTGGATCTTGCGCTTCACAGCGACGAAGACCTTGACCATCTTCATGACGCCCGGAGGCATTTCGTCGCCGCGCTGGACCTTCTCGACCTTGTCCATGAAGCGCTGTTCAAGGCGCGACTTGGATTCGTCGTACTGGGCGCGCAGAGCTTCGATCTCGCCCTGAGCCTTTTCGTCTTCGACGGCGAACATCCACCACTGCGAGCGGGGGTATTCGCTGACGACGAGGTTCGAAAGCTCGGTGCCCTTCTTGAAGCCCTTCGGGCCGGCAACGGCCGTGTGGCCACGCAGCATGTCGACGAGACGTGCGTAGACGTTACGATCGAGGATCGCCTGTTCGTCGTCGCGGTCCTTGGCGAGGCGTTCGATTTCCTCGCGCTCGATCGCCATCGCGCGTTCGTCCTTCTCAACGCCGTGGCGGTTGAAGACGCGAACTTCGACGACGGTACCGAAGGTGCCCGGGGGCATGCGCATCGAGGTGTCGCGAACGTCGGAAGCCTTTTCACCGAAGATGGCGCGCAGAAGCTTTTCTTCCGGCGTCATCGGGCTTTCGCCCTTCGGCGTGATCTTGCCGACGAGGATGTCACCCGGCTGAACCTCAGCACCGATATAAACGATACCGGCTTCGTCGAGGTTACGCAGCGCTTCTTCCGAAACGTTCGGAATGTCGCGGGTGATTTCTTCCGGACCCAGCTTCGTGTCACGCGCCATCACTTCGAATTCTTCGATGTGGATGGAGGTGAACACGTCGTCGCGCACGATCCGCTCGGAGAGCAGGATCGAGTCTTCGTAGTTGTAGCCGTTCCACGGCATGAACGCGACGAGCGCGTTGCGGCCGAGCGCCAGGTCACCGAGGTCGGTCGACGGACCGTCGGCGATGATGTCGCCCTTGTTCAGAACGTCACCGACGGTAACCAGCGGACGCTGGTTGACGCAGGTGTTCTGGTTCGAACGCTGGAACTTCTGCAGACGATAGATATCGACGCCCGACTTCGACGGATCGAGGTCTTCGGTGGCGCGGATAACGATACGGGTCGCGTCAACCTGGTCGACGACACCGCCACGACGGGCAGCGATTGCTGCGCCGGAGTCGCGGGCAACGACCGGCTCCATGCCGGTACCGACGAACGGCGCTTCGGCGCGCAGCAGCGGCACGGCCTGACGCTGCATGTTCGAGCCCATCAGTGCGCGGTTCGCGTCGTCGTTCTCAAGGAACGGGATGAGCGCGGCCGCGACCGAAACGAGCTGCTTCGGCGAAACGTCCATCAGGTTGATGTTGTCGCGCGGTGCCAGCATAACTTCGCCGGCATGACGGCAAACGACGAATTCTTCCGAGAACGAACCATCGCTCTCGAGAACCGAGTTGGCCTGGGCGACGTGATACTTCGCTTCTTCCATCGCCGAGAGATAGACGACGTCGTTCGTCACCTTGCCGTCAACGATCTTGCGGTACGGGCTTTCGATGAAGCCGTACTTGTTGACGCGGGCGAAGGTTGCGAGCGAGTTGATCAGACCGATGTTCGGGCCTTCCGGCGTTTCGATCGGGCAAATACGGCCGTAGTGCGTCGGGTGAACGTCGCGGACTTCGAAGCCGGCGCGCTCGCGGGTCAGACCACCCGGGCCAAGTGCCGAAAGGCGGCGCTTGTGGGTGATTTCCGAAAGCGGGTTCACCTGGTCCATGAACTGCGACAGCTGCGAGGAGCCGAAGAATTCGCGGACGGCTGCGGCAGCCGGCTTGGCGTTGATCAGGTCCTGCGGCATGACGGTGTCGATCTCGATCGACGACATGCGTTCCTTGATCGCGCGCTCCATGCGCAACAGACCCAGGCGGTACTGGTTTTCCATCAACTCGCCGACCGAACGAACACGGCGGTTGCCGAGGTTGTCGATGTCGTCGATTTCGCCCTTACCGTCGCGCAGTTCGACGAGCATCTTGACGACAGCCAGGATGTCTTCCTTGCGCAGGGTACGGACGGTATCCGCAACTTCAAGGTCGAGGCGCATGTTCATCTTGACGCGGCCGACGGCCGAGAGGTCGTAGCGCTCGGCGTCGAAGAACAGCGTGTTGAACATGGCTTCCGCAGAATCCATGGTCGGCGGCTCGCCCGGACGCATGACGCGGTAGATATCGAACAGAGCGTCCTGACGGTTCTCGTTCTTGTCTACGGTCAGCGTATTGCGGATGTAGGCGCCGACATTGATATGGTCGATGTCGAGAACCGGGATTTCGTCGAAGCCGGCCGACAGAATGACGGGAAGCGTCTTCTCGTCGATCTCGTCGCCTGCTTCGAGGTAGATTTCACCGGTTGCGAAGTTGACGACGTCTTCGGCAAGATAGTTGCCGTAGAGGTCATCATTGGTCGCCTTGAGCGCCTTCAGACCCTTGTCCTGCAACTGACGAAGCAGGCGCGGGGTCAGCTTCTTGCCAGCCTCGACAACGACTTCACCGGTGTCGGCGTCGACCATCTCGGTGATGGCCTTCTGACCCTTCAGGGCATCCGGCTGGAACGGCACGCGCCAGCCTTCGCCGTCGCGCTGGTAAAGCGACTTCGTGTAGAAGGTGTCGAGGATTTCCTCGCCGTCCATGCCGAGCGCCATCAGCAGCGACGACACCGGAATCTTGCGGCGGCGGTCGATACGGGCATGCACGATGTCCTTGGCGTCGAACTCGATGTCGAGCCAGGAACCGCGGTAAGGAATGACGCGTGCTGCGAAGAGCAGCTTGCCCGACGAATGGCTCTTGCCCTTGTCGTGGTCGAAGAACACGCCCGGCGACCGGTGCATCTGCGAAACGATAACGCGCTCGGTACCATTGACGATGAAGGTACCGTTGTCGGTCATGAGCGGCATGTCGCCCATGTAGACGTTCTGTTCCTTGATGTCCTTGATCGACTTCGCGCCGGTATCCTCGTCGATATCGAATACGATGAGGCGCAGCGTCACCTTGAGCGGCGCTGCGTAGGTCAGATCGCGCTGACGGCATTCCTCGACGTCGAACTTCGGCGGCTCGAATTCGTAGGACACGAACTCAAGCATCGATGCGCCCGAGAAATCCTTGATCGGGAAAACGGACTTGAAAACAGCTTGGAGCCCCTCGTCAGGGCGACCGCCCTTGGGCTCTTCAACCATCAGAAACTGGTCGTAGGATGCCTTCTGAACCTCGATGAGGTTCGGCATTTCTGCGACTTCTGGAATTTTACCAAAAAACTTGCGTACGCGCCTGCGACCGTTAAACGAAAGGGTCTGAGCCATCGTCGCTCCTTGTCAATCTTGCATCCGGGCCTGCAACGGACGGGAACCGATGGCCAGTCGACCCCGTCAATCAATGAGTAGTCCAATCTCGTCCAGCTAACGGAAAACGCTCAGCGCGGATTGCTGTGCTGCCTTCCGTTCGAGACCATCCTCTTGAAGAACCCATTACCCAAAAGCCGTTTTTCGACAGGCTTTTGGGTAATATGTTCCAAAAACGGTCAAAGAGAGGCGGCCTGAAAAGGCCACCTCCCCTTGCATGTAGCCGAATTACTTGACGTCAACCTTGGCGCCAGCGTCTTCGAGCTTCTTCTTGAGGTCAGCAGCTTCAGCCTTGGAAACTGCTTCCTTAACCGGCTTAGGAGCGCCTTCGACGAGGTCCTTGGCTTCCTTGAGGCCGAGACCGGTGATGGCGCGGACTTCCTTGATGACGTTGATCTTGTTGGCACCAGCGTCAACGAGGATAACGTCAAATTCGGTCTTTTCTTCTTCAGCAGCAGCAGCAGCACCGCCGGCAGCGCCGCCAGCAACAGCAACAGCTACCGGAGCAGCAGCCGAAACGCCCCACTTCTCTTCGAGCAGCTTGGAAAGCTCAGCAGCTTCCAGAACGGTCAGCGAGGAGAGGTCTTCAACGATCTTTGCGAGATCAGCCATTTTACTTTTCCTTTTGTTCGGTTCGAACTGGTTTTAAATACAACAGCGAAAATCCGCCTTAGGCGGCTTCGTCCTTCTTGGCATAGGCCGAGAACACGCGAGCAAGCTGGCTTGCCGGTGCTGCAACAACCGTTGCGACGCGGGTTGCCGGGGCATTGAGAAGGCCCAGCAGCTTTGCGCGCAGCTCGTCGAGCGAAGGCAGGGTCGCGAGCGACTTGACTGCTTCGGCGTTGAGCGTGGTTGTGCCCATGGCGCCACCGAGAACAACGAGCTTGTCGTTGGTCTTGGCGAAATCCATGACGACCTTAGGAGCCGTGATCGGGTCTTCGCTGTATGCGATCAGCGTCTGACCCTTGAAGAGATTGCTCATCCCTTCCGACTCGGTGCCCTGAAGAGCGATCTTGGCCAGGCGGTTTTTCGCGACTTTGACGGTGCCGCCAGCAGCGCGCATCTTCGAACGGAAGTCGTTCATCTGCGCAACTGTGACACCAGCATAGTGGGCCACGACAACCGAACCGGAAGCCTTGAAGACTTCGTTCAGCTCCGTGACGAATTCGCGTTTTTCCGCTCTTTCCACTGTCTGTCTCCAGTAGGCAGGGTTGCAATACTGCAGCCCCGCCGGGTTTGCCTTTGTCACCCGAGATCGAGCTCGATCCCACGTAACGCTTAAGGATCCTGTCCCTTGGCGTTCCCGGAAGAGCCGGGTCTGACACAAGGCAAGCGAGGTTCGAACCGAATTTCGACGCCTCCGGCGCCATAGCGAAATTCAGATCTTACCCGTCTCATGCAGGCCGAAGTGATTAAGGTAAAACCACCCGCAATCTCGGACAGGAGTTCCGGACTTGACGTCCGGAATTCCCGGCCCCGAAAGGCCGGGAATTTGGTACCGGGCCGAAGCCCGAAAACGATTAAGCGACGCTGAGCGTGGCCGGGTCGATCTTGAGGCCTGGGCCCATGGTCGACGAAATAGCGACGCGCTTGACGTAGTTGCCCTTGGCGCCGGTCGGCTTTGCCTTGATCACTGCGTCAGCGAAAGCACGGATGTTTTCTTCCAGTGCCTTGGCATCGAAGGATGCCTTGCCGATGCCGGCGTGAACGATACCGGCCTTTTCGACGCGGAACTCGACGGCGCCGCCCTTGGATGCTTTGACGGCACCAGCGACGTCCATCGTGACCGTGCCGACCTTCGGGTTCGGCATCATGCCACGCGGGCCGAGAACCTTACCGAGGCGACCGACGAGCGGCATCATGTCCGGGGTTGCGATGCAGCGATCGAAATCGATCTTGCCGCCCTGAACGATTTCGACGAGCTCTTCCGCGCCAACGACGTCAGCACCGGCAGCCTTGGCTTCGTCAGCCTTGGCGCCACGTGCGAAAACGGCGACGCGAACCGAGCGGCCGGTGCCGTTCGGCAGGTTGACGACGCCGCGGACCATCTGGTCGGCGTGGCGCGGGTCAACGCCGAGGTTCATCGCAACTTCGATGGTCTCGTCGAACTTGGCAGTTGCACGTTCCTTGACCATCGAAACGGCCTCGGTGAGGCCGTAGATCTTCGTCGGATCGACGCCCTCGCGGGACTTCTGTACACGCTTTGCAATCTTCGCCATGGTCTTAGCCTACCACTTCCAGGCCCATAGCGCGGGCAGAGCCCTCGATCATGGCCATTGCGCCTTCGATATCGGCAGCATTGAGATCCTTCATCTTGGCTTCGGCGATCGACTTGATCTGAGCCTTGGTGAGCTTGCCGGCCGAACCGCCCTTGCCGGGGGTCTTCGAACCGGACTGGATCTTTGCTTCCTTCTTCAGGAAGTAGCTGACCGGCGGCTGCTTCATGACGAAAGTGAAGGACTTGTCCTGGTAATAGGTGATGACGACCGGGATCGGCATACCCTTTTCCATTTCCTGCGTGGCGGCATTGAACGCCTTGCAGAATTCCATGATGTTAATGCCACGCTGACCGAGCGCAGGACCGATCGGCGGGGACGGATTGGCCGACCCAGCCTTCACCTGCAGCTTGAGCTGGCCTGCAACTTTCTTAGCCATTTCTCTCTGCCTTTCTGAAATCCCTTTGCGACGGATCGCACCGGGATCTGTTACGCCGGTTGCCCGGCTTGTTGCCGATCACGGGGATCAGCGGCTGCGGTTGCGTGGTACGGACGATCCGACCCGGCTAAGGTCGCTCCCCTTCCACGCGCATGCGGATTTCTCCGCCAGAACGGGTCGCAACCCGCCCTATCTCTTGAGATCTTCTCAGACCTTCTCGACCTGACCGTATTCCAGCTCGACCGGCGTCGCGCGACCGAAGATCGAAACCTCGACCTTGAGGCGCGAACGCTCTTCGTCGACGTCCTGAACGACGCCGTTGAACGAGGCGAACGGACCATCCGAAACGCGGACCTGCTCGCCGATCTCGAACGAAACCGACGGCTTCGGACGCTCGACGCCATCCTGGACCTGACCAAGGATGCGCTCAGCCTCATGGTCCGGAATCGGAACCGGCTTGCTGTCCGTACCGAGGAAACCCGTTACCTTCGGCGTATTCTTGATGAGATGGAAAGCCTCATCCGTCAGATTGGCGCGAACCAGAACGTAGCCCGGGAAGAACTTGCGCTCGGCGTCGACCTTGCGGCCACGACGCACTTCGACAACCTTCTCGGTCGGCACGAGAATCTTCTCGAACAAATGCTCGAGACCCTTCTGCTTGGCCTTTTCCTCGATCGATTCAGCGACCTTCTTTTCGAAGTTCGAATAGGCGTGAACAATATACCAGCGCGCAGCCATACTACCCTCCACCCAATCAAGCGCCAACGTTGAGGATGAGGCCGATCGCCCAACCCATCAACTGGTCCGCAGCAAAGAAGAAGGCAGCGGCAAAAAAGACCATGACAAAGACCATCAGCGTCGAGATCATCGTCTCGCGCCGAGAAGGCCAAGTCACTTTCGACGTCTCAGAGCGAACCTGCTGCAGAAACGTTACCGGATTCGTTTTGGATGCCATGTAATGCTCACGCCATTACGGCGCGTAAAGCCGATGATTCAGCCCCACGCACCGCGTGTCTGTTTGGACCCTACATAAAGACCGATTCTGAAAACCACAAGAGCCAATCAGTCTTTTTTGTGAATTTCGTCGACCGGGTCACCGGTCCTTAAGCTTTAGTTTGCCGTCCCCTCAGCCTTTATGCAAGCGCGAGAGAAATGGCAGGGGCAGAGGGGCTCGAACCCCCGACCTGCGGTTTTGGAGACCGCCGCTCTACCAACTGAGCTATACCCCTATTCAGCTGCGCCTTCGTCTAACGACGCGTCGCCGCCTCAAGTCAGCGGCTTAATATTCAGTTTGCCGGAGGATGACAAGCACCTTTCACCGAAGAAGCGAAAAAATCCTCATCGAATTGCGACAACCCCCTGCCCTGCCGCCTGCGGCGTCACGAACGGGCGCAAGTCATTGTCGAGCCTGCCGTAATTTCCGCGGCGCGCGAAGTCGGGAATCCGCTATCCTGCCGGCAATTGCCGGGAGCCGAATCATATGTCGCGCATCACGCTGGTCGAACACGAGCCCTGCTGGCCTTTGTTGTTTGAAGAGCGAGCCTCAGAGATCGCGAAGCTGCTTTCACCCTTCGTCCGCGAGGTCCATCACATCGGCAGTACCGCAGTGCCCGGATTGGCGGCGAAGCCGAAGATCGATATCGATGCGGTCATCGCGGATCTGAGAAGGCTGCCGGAGCTGACTGCGCGCCTTCGCAGCATCGGCTACACCTTTCACCGCGATCCGCACGCAAGCGGCCTCTGGACCTTCACCACCGATACGCGCCCCTACGGCACGCGCCTCTATCTTTGCTCTGGCGACAACGCCGCTCATGCGGCACGCCTCCTCTTCCGCGACCAGTTGCGTGAACGGCCGGACTATGCCGAGCGATACGAGACGCTGAAAAAGCGGCTTGCCACAGACGCCAATGGCGATTGGGATATCTACACCCACGGCAAGCGCGACTTTATCGATGAAGTCCTGGCAGCTCCTGCAACGAAAAAGGCCCCGCCGTTGCCAGCGGGGCCTCTCTACTGATCTGAAACCAGCAGATTACTCGACGATCGAGGCTACGATGCCTGCGCCGACGGTACGGCCGCCTTCGCGGATCGCGAAGCGCAGCTTTTCTTCCATCGCGATCGGAACGATCAGCTCGACGGCAACGGTGACGTTGTCGCCCGGCATGACCATTTCCGTACCTTCCGGCAGCGTCACGATGCCCGTCACGTCCGTCGTGCGGAAGTAGAACTGCGGACGGTAGTTCGTGAAGAACGGCGTATGGCGGCCGCCTTCTTCCTTCGTCAGGATGTAGGCTTCGGCCATGAACTTCTTGTGCGGCTTGACCGAACCCGGCTTGCACAGGATCTGGCCACGCTCAACGCCGTCACGGTTAACACCACGGATCAGCGCGCCGATGTTGTCGCCGGCCTGGCCCTGGTCGAGCAGCTTGCGGAACATTTCAACGCCCGTAACCGTCGTCTTCGACGTGTCGCGGATGCCGACGATTTCAACTTCTTCGCCGACCTTGACGATACCGCGCTCAACGCGACCGGTCACAACCGTACCACGGCCCGAGATCGAGAACACGTCTTCGATCGGCATCAGGAACGGCTGGTCGATCGGACGCTCCGGCGTCGGGATGTAGGCGTCAACAGCGGCCATCAGCTCGCGGATCGCATCTTCGCCGATCTTCTTGTCCGAATCTTCCAGAGCAGCAAGAGCCGAGCCCTTGATGATCGGAATGTCGTCGCCCGGGAATTCGTAGGACGACAGAAGTTCGCGAACTTCGAGTTCGACGAGCTCGAGAAGCTCGGCGTCGTCAACCTGGTCGACCTTGTTGAGGAACACGACGATTGCCGGAACGCCAACCTGGCGGGCGAGCAGGATGTGCTCGCGGGTCTGCGGCATCGGGCCGTCAGCAGCCGAGCAAACCAGGATCGCGCCGTCCATCTGGGCAGCACCGGTGATCATGTTCTTGACGTAGTCGGCGTGGCCGGGGCAGTCAACGTGAGCGTAGTGACGGTTCGGCGTCTCGTACTCAACGTGGGCCGTCGAAATGGTGATACCACGGGCCTTTTCTTCCGGCGCAGCGTCGATCTGGTCATACGCCTTGAACTCGCCGAAGTACTTCGTGATCGCTGCGGTCAGCGACGTCTTGCCATGGTCAACGTGGCCAATCGTGCCAATGTTAACGTGCGGCTTGTTGCGCTCAAATTTGCTCTTTGCCAT
>NZ_JBQENZ010000053.1:0-21191 GCF_052044935.1 Ensifer sp. 22460 | reverse complement strand
TGTGCCGGACAAGGAAACGGTGCAGCGCCGACTTGCTGATGGCGATGCCCTGAGCTGCAAGGGCATCACGAAGTTCGAACAAGGTGCCGTCCCGGTGTTCCTCAAGCCACGACATGATCGCGTCGGCGTTGGCTTCGGTTTTGTACGAATGACGGTCTCCACCCAGCGGACCCGGTCGAACATGGCCCTGACGGACTTGCAGGTTTCGCCACCGGCTCACGCTGGCCGCACTGACGCCAAAGCGCTCGGCAGCCTCCCGGTGCGACGCTCCGGCTGAGACGGCGGCAAGAACACGTGCGCGAAGATCAACGGAAAGGGCTTTCGACATTATCTGCCGACCTCCATCGGCAGAAAGTTTGAATCAGAACCCATCTGATTTGCAAAGCCCAAATGATTCAATCAGTCAGGGAAACGCTCTAAGCCCGATGCGGGCAAATCAAAGACGTTGCTCCAGCAGCTCGCTCAAACTCCGGATGCGCTGTTTGGGAAAGGTTTTGGTCAGCAATACGGTGCCTTATGTTTTCGCTACAAGGAAGACCGTTCCGAGATCGAAATCCTGGTAGTTACCTCGCGCGGAAGCCGGCGATGGGTCATTCCCAAGGGATGGCCGATGAAGGGCAAGAAGCCCTACGAGGCGGCTGCCGTCGAAGCATGGGAAGAAGCCGGTGTGCGTGGTCGGGTAAAAAAGGATCCGGTCGGCCGCTACACCTACCTAAAGGAACTTAACACCGGCAGTGTCGCTCCTTGCATTGTGGAGCTGTTTCAGATTGAAGTGACTGAAATCAGCCCCAATTTCAAAGAGCAAGGGCAGCGCGTTCTCGACTGGGTCAGTCCAAGGTGAGGCGGCTCGGCGCGTGCGCGAAATCGAGCTGAAATGCCTGCTGGTGAGCTTCAAGCCAGCTCTGAGAAAACGCCAGGGCTGACATTTCACGATCGATAGGTCGCGCCCAACACAGGGGACCGGATGTGGTGAGCCAAACCGATGGACGAACGCTAGTTTCTGTGATCATGAACCCATCCGTCGTTTCTGTAGGAACGTGGTGCGACCGGGTAGGTTCGCCGGTGTCGATATCCAGTGCTGCCCTGGTTTTCAGGCGTGTGGGCAGCGGTTTCCCTATATTCCGGTTTAGTGCGTTCAGGATCGCATAATGTATCGACTGGGTTGCCGGCGGCGCCGTAGGCCCTTGCTCGCGCGTCGTGGAAATCGAATACCTGCTCATCAGCTAAGTTAAAGTGGCAGTGCCCCAGGCGGCGCTGCCAGACTTGAAAGCCCAGGAGTTTCAGCCATAAATGATGCGTCTGTGAAGTAGAACGCTCAGACGAAGGGCCCTGGATTTCTACCCGTTTCGAATCTAGGGCCTTTTGATGTCAGATCGCTAAACACCTGTGCCACGGCAAAGACCATCAAGGCCGCGAGTGCGAATTCACTTAAGGAAGCTTCGACTAATGGGCCTCTCCGCCCGGCTCACCCTTGGGGCAACCACCCGTACTAGCACGCGACCCTCGCCGGCGATGTCCTCCGCCAGGCGTTGAATATATGCGTGGGCGTCAGGGGCGTCGACCAGTCCTTCAATGACAACGATGTTGCCGAGCATGCTCAAGCAAATGTTTTGGGTGTCGAACGGCGCTTCAGCCGCCAGCGCATATTTGATGGAGGCGATGAGCCCCGAAGCGTCGGAACCCTCGCCGCCTCTGCTGTCAAATTCAGGTGGGATTAAGATCATCGCCAGAACTCCTTGTCGAAGTCCAACCCGCCCATGCGGGCGTTGTTCCAGGCCGGCTCGCCCGAGGCGACCTTTGCGCGAGCTGATAGGACCTAAGTCCCATAGAGGAACGCTGCGTTCGTCCTAAGTTGGAATACCCTCTCGCCCGGGACCGCGATCGAGGCGCCTCTGGTCTCAGCTGCCTACAGCTTCCCCCGCTAGATGGGGCCCACGAGAGAGTTTCAGAGTTCAACTTCTCGACTGCTCGCCGTCAGAAAGGGTAACGGTCGAGGGCGAAGATAAGCGAACGCGAAGCGCGGGACCGACATTGATTTTGCCATTCATTCCGTTTGGGTAGAAGCCGCCCTTTTGATCGCCTTCCTTATCGGTCAGATAGACGATCCGCAGAACCTCATGACTCGATGCCGACGGCGCCAAACCCGAATGGTGAGGCGTGCCCAAGGCTCGCAGACCCACGGGGTTCACTGATCAGCTTTTTTGAGCAAGATCGGATATTTCCGGACCTTCGCGCGACGGCGCTATGCGATAGGGGGCGAATCAGGGGCGCGCCTTACACAGCTGGGAAGGACAGAGGGTGTCCAATGCGGCAGCGGGGCGGGCGCTGGGAACCACCCCGCGTACATTTTTACATGGCATCCATTCCCTTGATCGCATTGCCCAGATGCGACTTGCACTTTTCCAAGTCATTCGCCGCCATGGCGTCCTTGGCCATCGTCAATTCCTTGGTGGATTCGACTTTCTTTGCGCCATCGGAAATCTGAGCGATCTGTTGTTCGGCCTTCGCAATGGCGGCCGCGTCACAAACGATGTCCGTCTGCGCAAGTGCAGGTGTGGCGAGTACTCCAACGAAGGCGAGGGTAGCGACGGATTTCATGATCATGAGAGTTCTCCATTCGCCGGCAGGATGCCGACACTCACAGTTGAACCGCATGCGGCCTCATCTGTTCCCAGAATTACAGCCAGAGAGAGCATTTTTGGGAGGAACCTTCACACCGCCTTGCGTAATTTTCGAGGTCCCAGACTAAGGTCGACCCCCCCATGCGACCGAAGTCTGGCCATCGGAACGAAAATTACGCAACCGGGTTTTTAGGTGGTTCCCGCGCTGAGAGTGGGAACTACAACAACCAGCCTGGAGAAAAACATGAAAAAGCTTGTCAGCTCGGCCCTCGCAGGGCTGTTTCTGGTCGGTGCTTCTAGCGTTGCCCTGGCTCAGACGGTCGTTATCACGCCAGAGCAGGAAACGGTCGTTCGTGAATACGTGAAGAAAAAGCCGCTTGCTTCCATCAAACTTCCTGGAGTGGAGCTCAATGTCGGCTCGACGGTTCCGGAAACGGTGGAACTGCATACGATTGATGCGCCGGACGTCAAGTATCGTTATGTCGTCGTTGACAACCGAACGGTGCTGGTAGACCCAGGAACGCGCAAGATCGTCCGGGTTATCGACTAACAGTCGCAGACGCTGTCCCTTCCCCCCGGGGAAGGGGCAGTTTTGACGCTTTCCGTCCGTTCCCTCTCGATGAGCTCGAACGCACGCCACCTCATCAGGCTCGCTGAGCCCCTGCTGACTGGTCAGAGGCTCAGGAGATGTGTGCGATCGTTCACGCTTCGCAATCGCACCTGTCATGGTGCATCTGCTGCAAAGCGCCATTCATCCTGTCGGATGGTTCGTAGTCTGTTCTGATCAAGGGATGAGGATATTTCAGAGCCACCTCTGCTCTAGGAAGCCCCACACAGCTTGTGACTGGATTTTGAGATTCATGAGGCTATCGGGGTCTTTGATGTCCGCCGCAAAGTCCTCGAAAGTGACCTGCAAGATGCGGGCTAGCTGCGCGTTGCAGGCGATCGCGTCGTTAACGATCTTCTGCGTCAAGACGACCTCATGCTCTTGGCTGGGGGCAACCCTTCTGTTCCGGGCCTTCTTCATCAGATCGTCAGCCATAACTCGCCTCCGCACAGAGATCCAAGAGAGCTGCCCACTGGCAAAAGGGCGCCGTAGGTTCCACGAAATTTGAACGGGCGCGGTAGGCCCCATCCGCGCGGGGACTTGATGATAGGTGGGGCCTAGAGGCGTTTTCGATCGGGGAAGATCGAAGCAGCTTGAATGAAACCCGCGAAATTCCCCAAAAGTTCCGCCATAGGACCTCAGTCTCATACGCTACCGGCAAAGGTCTGAGATCGACTGTCGCGTTGTCCTGGCGACGCATATTTGCTCAGTCCCACCGCGACGCCGGGATTTGGTCTATGGCGTCGATAGAAGTTCACCCGATGTGATGAAAACTATTACGTCGCGCCTGTCTGATGCTCTTGGGAGTCCTCGAGGCGAAACCAGTTGATAGAAGGTTTGATCGATTAACTGCAGTGTGTGAGCGTGGCCCATGACCGCAATTCTTCGACAGACTGGACGTGCCGCTTTGGCTCTACCACCACTAAGGTTTTCATGGGCGTTTTCAGGGAAGGCGAGACGGATAGCGGGGCGGCCTCATTGCCGGGGTGGCTGCGATAACTAGTTGATATCAAAAGATGCCAAGCTTTCATGAATCTCATCGGAGCCATTCGAAGCCGGCATCATTCCGCTTGAAACCGACGCTGGACGGCGGAGTCATTGACGCAGAGACAGTACCCCCGCGTCGACGATCAAGGCCATGCCTAGGGTCGATACCATGTCAGGTACCTCAGAGAAGAATACGATCCCCCAGATGACGGCGAAACCGACATAAGCAAAGTCGAGGCGCCGATCATGGCAGGGGGACCATTCTGATAGGCGAAGGCCGCACCAATGCTGCCGATCAGGATTGCGCCAGCCCGTCCGGAGATAGCTGTTCCCGTTATGTGCTTCGAAAGTCGTCGGGAACGAGGGGCGGAGAGGCCGCAAGCGCAACCTCTCACCGTATACGCCGCCTCATGTGTCAGGGGCATGACCGCGCAAGTCATAGAACTGGAGTGTGGATAGCTGGGGTATATCGCTGCCCTCTTCGGCATTTCCGGCTGGAGAGCCCTGCGCCCGAATCTCCTGGATCTCCGTGGCGAGATGATCGAGGTATTCGAGTGCTTCGTGAGTGGCCATCAAAGTCGTCATACTCTCGTCCGTGCCGGCTCGTACCAGATCGTTTCTAGCTTTCTCCACGGCGTCCTGGATGAACCGGTTTGGATCATCGCATTGCTCGGCAGCCCACCGCAACAATTCACATAGCAATCTTTCGTTAACGCGCATTGCCGTAACGGCCCGGCTCAACATGAGGTTAATTTTCTGGACCTTCTCATCTTTGATCCTGCGGGCCATCGGGATTCTTCCTGATCTAACTTCTGTGCATGCCTGCTGCCGTTTCAAAGTCCAACGGCGAGGCGAATGTATTTGTTCCGCGCCAGAGCTGCTTGAGCGACGAAGTTGGTGCCCCTTCTGCGCGTTCATCGCGGTCACTCATGCTTCTGGCGAGCGGCAACCACGTTTCAGTGAAGGTTGAAACGAATATTTTAGCCGGTTTGCGCATTGAGTATCGCTCGCGAGGCAAGACGTAATTTCGCCGCCCAAAATGGGCGGTGGTTAAGCTAGCCTGCGGGCGAGTTCGCCAAGCCACAACGGATTGCCGTCGCTTGATCAGGTCTGGGGCTGGCCGAGGTACGGGCCTCGGCAAATTCGAACGGTTGACCCATGCCGCAACCAGCCCGGCTCAAACGACCGCGAGAGGACGTCACACGCAGACGTCAGCACTTTTTGCCAATGGCGTACCGCCCATCCGGCCCGCCAACTCGTCGCGCGCACGGCTGCGTCTGCTCTTGATGGTGCCCACCGCACAGTTGCAGATGGCGGACGCTTCCTCGTAGCTCAGCCCAAAGCCGGCAATGAGGATCAGCACTTGCTGGTGGTGCGATGTAAGCGTTTCGATCGCGGCGCGTAGATCGCCATTCAACACCACCCACTCCTGGGGCGGAGCCATCGGGATCGCCATCTCGGCGCAGTCGATTTTTCTGGGGCTTTCACGCTTGCGAAGCTTGTATTGCGTCCGAATTACATTGTGCATGATGGTAAGCCAGGATTTGAGATTCGTGCCCGGCTCGAATCGTCCGTAAATGAAATCGCCCGCCAGGGACGGGCGATCGCGCTGGTTCACGCAATACGTCTACGCCCGAGGGCGTAAATCATCGGTGTCGTCCTCGTCTGGGTCCAGCGGCGGCACGTCGACTTCCTCTGTGTCGTCCTCCTCGTCATCCTCGTCCAGTTCTTCCGGATCCGGAACCGGGTTCCGAGGTTCAAGCAAATCCTTCTTGCCAAGCGGTCCATCTTCTGGAAGTTCATCGGGCCGCTCGCGTCCTCGGCCGCTTACCATGGTGATACCCTCAGCTTTTTCGATGACTGCTGCGACCGCCGGAACCGCCGGAGCCACTCTTGCCGCCGGAGCCGGAGCTTTTGCTGCTTCCGCTGTCCCGGCTCGTGGATTGCCGTTTATTATCATTCTTGTGACTTTGCTCACCAGCTTTTCGATGCTGTTCGCTGCTGCCGCTTTGGTTTGCCATAATCGTTTTCCTTGGTTTGTGCCCAGTCGATATGACCGAGACGAACCCAAGCCCGGCCGATCGATAAGGTTCCGACAGCACCGTAAATATTGAGGTCACGTCGTCATCTCTTGAGCCGAGATGCACGGGGTCGACACGGATAAAGACCTGGGGATGCATTAGAAGTTGGTTCCGGGTGACCACGGGGCCGAGGTGAGGATGCATTGCCAAGAGGTGAGGAAGCGGGAATACTTCGCGACGCCGGGCTACGATCGGTTTGGACCATCGCCATCGTCAAACTGCAAAAGTGGTTCCAACACGGAAAAGAAACGACCCGTCCGGAAGAGGGGGCCTGAGGACGGCGTCGTGCCAATCGGCTTCATTTCGGGGACTAGTCGACCGAGCCTCTGCCCCAGTTTCTTGAGCCGCAGCATCGCAGTCACCTCGTCCGGTTCGAGCATCGCTTCTCTCCGCGCCAATCACGCGAAGATCTTCGTACCTGTCTCAACGTCCAGACGAGTTTTACATGTCGCCTGACAACTGAAATTCCGGCCTTGCGGGGAAGCGAATGGCCTATGCCGAAAGACGGCCTTTACGAAGTTCGTCGCGGCTTCTTCCAATGCCTCCTCGGCCCACTGATTAAGACTCTTTTCCGAAAGTTCGGCAGCCAACTCCTCGATGCACTTCGGGAGCGACTCGAAATATCATCTTGCCGGAATAGGGCTTGGAGGCTCTTTGCCGATGCTCTTGCAGGTCTCAAGATAATCATCGACAGCCTCATGGAACGCCTTCTTCAGTTCAACAACGCTGTCCCCGTGAAACCCGACTACGTCAGAAATGCCAGCAATCTTACCGAAGAACAGTTCGTCCTCCGCGTCGAATTCTATGCGAGCGTGGTAACCGTTGTAAGTCATGGTGTTCAGGGTGCTACTCCATTTGCGTCAATCGACGGCATCGGGATTCTGAAAAATCGGAACTGACTGCAGAGGCTAACAGTTGGGAGTAGGTCTGCCAATGGAAAGGCGGTTGAATTGGATCCCCAACTATGGAGAGCTCTGATGCGCAGTGAAACTGATCGCGACCCTCGTCACCACACCCAGAAGATGCAGATGCGATTGCAGGAAACCATGGATCATTTGCGCGAAGATATTGAAAAGGTCGATGAACCGCAGTTGAAAGCGATGTTCGAAACGGCGGCCGAGGTTCTCGGCGGCCTTAAGAAGGCCTTCAGTGACTACGAGCAGAAAAACGAGGCTGCATGGCGGTGAAGAGAGGTCGCCAGGTTGACGACTTCGGAACTTAACACAACGACCGCTGCATCCGGTTCGTCTATCGCATAGCGGGCTGCGGTTGGTCTTGGACGACCGTTTGCATTTCCTTAACTGGCCGGGCGCTCTCGCCCTCGACTTCGCAATGGCGAAATCCATTCACGACACGAGTGCTTCCGGCTGGCGAGCGTCCATTGACGACGCCGACAGAAAGACTGGCGCCGCCGCACGAATGCGGTGACGATAATCTGTCGGACTGGCTTTCGGACATACAGATCAAACCCGCTGAGCCTTTGGCCGAAGTGGATCGCTATATCGGCTTCTGGAACTCCACGCATCAGACCATGAGGACTTGAATGCAGATGCCCGAAAAAATGGTTCGCGATGCACGGGAACATTGGGTGCGGCGGCCAAGGAGGAAGGGATCCTCGGCCGAAATTCAAACTGTCCAGGCGTACACAACAAACAACGCCATCCCGATCAAGATCAGGGCGAGGCCGAGCGCGTTTCTGGGCAAGCCGAGAAAGCGCAAACCCTGCCCTTTGGGTTCAAGCGTCGGCTTTGTGTCCTGTGGATCGCTGAGAGGGCGTCGGCCAAGCGCCGCCCATGCCATACATACGACGCCAAATATCACGCACGCGGCTGCTATCAGGACCGTTATCGACATGTGTTTCGCCTCCCATCGGACTACTCGATCCCGACCGTCCGCCGTTGTTAGAGACTAGTCACCAGCAACGGGTGGCAGGAGGACAGCTTGCTGGACGCCATCTCCCAGGAGCGCTCCGCCCACGGCCAGATAAACCAGAACAGCACAAAGCCCGAACAAGATGAGCCAAACAGGAAACATCCCGGATGCTCGCTCTTCAGGGGAACCATAATCGCTTCGTCGCCACATCGCTCTTCCCCTTCGTACTGAAGAAGAACGAGGCTGGCAGCGACATGTTCCACGATGCGCAGTGCGTATTCCGGTGATCCCTGACGGCTGTTCCAATCTGAAGCCGGACAGTTGGCATTCCCTTGGGTCTTGAACTAGGTGCCAGCAGTTGGCGCACCAGTCATCATCTCGAGCGCGGTAAGCACGCAAAACGGTTCTCATCGTGCCCTTGTGTTGGACTCCCGTTAACTGTGATGGTTAGCCATTTGTTAAAAAAGGGATCGGAGCCAAGTGACAGTAGTCCGAATCCGTGGCAAGAGCCTTTGTGTGAAGTTGCTAAATAAGGATCGCCGATATCATCTATAAGCTGCATAAGCAGGTCGCGAATAAATAGGTAGAGTTGGTAATCCAACAGGGCACGCGAGCGGCGTTAAGCGATGTTCGCGTAGAGATTACGGGAAAATGGGGGCTCTCAACATTGTCGACTTTTGATTACGCACACGAACTAAGTACACCGGTTAATTCCAACCAGTCGCTTCAAGGCACGCTGTCTTCGAAATATACCGACTGGGTGCAGGACCAGGTCCACGACGCCGCGGATGCGATCGCCTATCAGTGGTTTCAGGCGCATGGGGACCTCGACGCGGCCATCGCGATCCGAGACGCGCTGGAGGGCGGGCAGTTTTCTGTCGAGGACCTTTTCCTGTCGGCCAACGGAAAGTCCAGCCTCGGTTCCAACCTGGCGGGGGATCCCCATCCAAAGCTCGTCGTTGCCGGTCAGGTCATCGACCTCACCTCTTTCTTCAGCGGCACGCATGTGACGGAGTGGACATCGGGCAACGCCAAAAACGTACAGTATCACGCTCGCGAATATTACACGGACTTCCATGCGGACGATGCGCCGGCCAACTGGGATCACCCGGCGACGGAGAACCATCAGCCGACGGCCACGGCAATCCATGTGGACGTGACCGAGACGCAGTCGATATATAACGACACTCATCAGGTTACGAACCTCGCCCCCGATGTAGAGACTGTCCAACTCATCAATGGCGTCGCCAGCGATGTGGACGGAGATGTGCTGCACATCGTGGACGGCAGCGTGAGCTTGGACGCCGGTGGAAGCTTGCCCCCCTACATCACGGTAGTTGGGGATACTATCCAGATCGATAAGAACAGCCGTGATCTCGACGATCTCTTGAATGGTGGCGTTAAGGAGATCAAGCTCACCTACCAGATTACCGATGGCCATACCGACCCGATCACCAACACGGTAACGATCGATATTACCGGCACAGCAGATCAATATCATGTGGAGGGTGGAGGTTCTGTTTCCGCTACTCATTACCGCTCGGATTCGACCACCGGCGGCGGAAACATCAATGGAAACGTCTTGTCCTTCGCCAATCCACTTCCGAGTGACGCCTTCGATTTCCATTTCGGCGGTACGCTGAAGGCTGAGGCGGCGGGCCTGACAGGCAACGAAAATGGTGGCGTGAGTGATGGCGGTGCAGCAGTCGACTGGATCAGCGGGGCTCTCAATCTGGATGCAACGCATCAGTCGGGGCAGGCGAATCTGACCTCGACCGCGTTGAACGATCAACAGGTTGATTACAATGTTCACTTCAACGGCCAGGCGGATCCGACTGATTCGGTAAAAGTAACACTCGATTACCAATACGATTACTGGCACATGGCCTGAGCGAGGTCTTCAGCGGGCTTTGACGAGGGGCGCGTCTGCGCCCCTCGTTGCAAGTCGCGAGTATTAAGCCAGCGGGGGCGGCCGGGGCCGGGCGAAGCGTGAGCGTCAAACCGAAATCCGAGGAATTGAATGCGGGCTTTTCGGCCTGCCGTCGCTATTTCGTAACGGCGGCGCTGTTCAGCCTCGCCATCAACATCCTGTACCTGGCCTCGCCGCTCTACATGTTGCAAGTCTACGACCGGGTCATTAACAGCGGCAGCGAGGCCACGCTGGTGATGCTGACGCTGGTTCTGCTTGTGGCGCTGGGCGCGCTCGCTTCGCTGGACATGGTGCGCGCTCGCATTCTGTCGCGCGCCGGGGTTCGTTTGGACAGCCTGATGGCGGGGCGCATAGTCGGCGCCACCTTCGACGACATATTGCGACGCGGGCGCGCGGTCCATCCGCCGCTGCGCGATTTCGACACCTTCCGGCAATTCCTCACGGGCCCGGGCGTCCATGCCCTGTTCGATCTGCCCTGGGCGCCGATCTACATCTTCGTCATCTTTCTGCTTCACCCATATCTGGGCGCCTTCGCCCTGTGCTGCGCGCTCGTCCTGGTCGGCATGACGGTGGCCAACGAATGGCTGGTGCGCCAGCCGATGGTCGATGCCAACGAGGCCGCCTCGCGCAGCTACAATTTCACCGAGGCCAGCCTGCGCAACGCGGAAGTGATCCAGGCCATGGGCATGTTGCCCGGCCTTCTGCTGCGCTGGCGGCGCGACCGCAACAGGATGATCGACCGCCAGCAGCTCGCCAGCGACCGCTCCGCGGCGGCGTCCGGCCTGATACGGTTCCTGCGGTTGACGATGCAGTCCCTCATTCTGGGCGTCGGCGCCTATCTGGTCATCGAGCGCATGGCGACCAGCGGCGCGATGTTCGCGGCCTCCATTATGCTGGGGCGCGCCTTGCAGCCGGTGGAACAGATGGTCGGTTCCTGGCGCAACCTCGTATCGGCACGCAGCGCCTATGAGCGCATCAAGCTTATGCTTCTGAACAATCCGGTGCAGGAACTGAATTTGAGCCTGCCGCGTCCGGAAGGGCACCTGGCGTTGGAAGCGGTGGGTTTCGCGTTGCCGGGCAACGGCAAACCCATCCTGCGCGGCATCAGCTTCGGCATCGGCGCCGGGGAGGTGCTGGGCATCGTTGGCCCCTCGGGCGCTGGCAAGTCGACGTTGGCCCGCCTCATCATCGGGGTCACGGCGCCCTCCGCGGGCGTCGTCCGATTGGACGGCGCCGACGTTTCCGTTTGGCCGCGCGCCTCGCTCGGCCGCCATCTCGGCTATCTTCCGCAGGATATCGAACTGTTCGCCGACACCGTTGCAGCCAACATCAGCCGCTTCCGTCGCGAGGGGGACATGCGCGTCATCGAAGCCTCCAGGCTGGCCGGGGTGCATGACATCATCCTGCGGCTGCCGAAGGGCTACGACACCAATCTGGGGGAGGGTGGGGCTGTGCTTTCCGGCGGCGTGCGCCAGCGCATCGCCCTGGCGCGGGCCGTTTTCGGCAATCCCAGCCTCGTTCTTCTCGATGAGCCGAGTTCGAACCTGGACGCGGACGGCGACGCCGCGCTTCTTGCCTGCATCGCGGAGCTGAAGCGGCGCGGCACTACTGTTGTCATGGTAACCCACCGGCCCAATACCTTGTCGGTAGTGGACACCCTGCTGGTGCTGAAAGACGGAATGGTGGAGGCCATGGGGCCGCGGCAGGAGGTGATGGCCCGGCTGGTGCGCCCGACCGTGCCCAATGCCTTGCAGGACGGCAACAAGCGGGGGGCATGACGTGACGCCGGCCAATGTCAGCAATTTGAAATCGCTTCTGGAACGCCTTGACAGCCGGCTGCGGCCCGCTCTGGCCGATGCCGCGCGGGCGGCGCCTGTGCAGGAGACGGCGACCGGTCCGGACTGCGCGATACCGGTGGCGCGCGCGGCCACGTCGCAACCGGATACTCACCGCACGCGCCTCCAGTACATGGACACCGGTGTGCAGGGCGACGACGGCCAAAACGGGAACGAACCGCCGCCGTCTGACTCCATCCGCCAGCTGTCGCTGTTCGGCTGGGCCGTCATCTTCCTATTCTTCGGCGTGCTGGGTGGCTGGGCCATGTTCGCTCCGCTGCGTGGTGCGGTGGTGGCCAACGGCGTCGTCAAGGTGGAGGGAAACCGCAAGAGCGTCCAGCATCTGGACGGCGGCATCGTCAAGAGACTGTCGGTGAAGGAAGGCGACCACGTCAAGGCGGGCGACCTCCTGTTAACGCTCGACGATAGCCAGGCGCGCGCTGAGTTCCAGGTGCTGCGGCAACAGCGCTATGTGCTTCGGGCCACCGGTGCGCGCCTGAAGGCGGAACTCGCGCGCGCGGCCCGCCTTGTCATGCCCGCGGATCTGAAAGCCGCGCAGAAAAAGGACGCGGAAGTCACCGATATCTGGAACGGGCAAGTGCAGCAGTTCGAAAGCCGGCAGGCGGCGCTGGAAGGGCAACGCAGTGTCTTGCGGGCGCGGATCGCACAATATGAAGCCCAGATCGACGGCAGCGAGGCGCAGGTCAACGCCTTGCAGGCGCAGCTCCAGTCCGTCCGCGAGGAGCTGAAAAGCATCGACCCGCTCGTCAAGAAAGGATTGACCTCGAAGCCCCGCCAGCTCCAGCTCGAACGCACGGGCGCCCAGCTCGAAGGCGAGGTGGCGGATATGATTTCCGCGACGGCAAAAGCGCGCCAGGCCATTGCCGAGCAAAATCAGCAGATCGCGCAACTGGACAACGAACGGCTTTCCGAGGCTTCGAAAGAGCTGGAAGCCACGCAGGCCAAGGAACTGGAAACCCTGTCGCGCCTGGACAATGCCAGGGCCGTGTTCGCGCGAACCGAAATCCGTGCACCCTATTCTGGGCAGGTGGTCGGGCTGACCGTGTTCTCCGTCGGCGGCGTGATCATGCGCGGAGAGAAGATCCTCGATCTGGTACCGGACCGGGATTCGCTGGTGATCGACGCCCAGATCGCCGTTGACGAAATCAGCGATGTCCATCCTGATATGTTGGCCGAGGTTCACCTGACGGCCTACAAGCAGCGTATAACGCCTATGGTGCAGGGCCGCGTCGTCAATGTTTCGGCCGACAGGCTGGTGGATAACCGAACAAACGCGCCATACTATGTGGCGGAGATCAGAATAGACCAGAACCAGCTTTCCGAATTTCCGCAGGTCAAATTATATCCGGGCATGCCGGCGAATGTCATCATCCCGACCGTCGAGCGCACTGCGTTCGAATATCTCGTCGGCCCGTTGACCATGACGTTCAACAAGGCGTTCAGGCAGAAATAGGTTTCAGACAATCAGAACAGCCGGGGTCCGGTTTCCGCTCAGTCGGGCTTAAATCCGACCACCATTGAGTCGGGCCCCAGCAACGGCTCGACGCGTGTGGACACGAAACCGGCGTCGCGCATCCAGGCCTGGCAGTCGGCGCCGGTGTAGTCGAAACCGCCGCGAGTCTCGATCAGCATGTTCAGGCTCATCAGCAGGCCGAAGGCGTTACTGCGGCGCTCGTCGTCGATGACAGCGTCGTAGACGATCAGCGCTCCGCCTTTGGGCAGCGCGGCGAACGACTTTTCCAAGAGCTTCCTCTTTTCGGCAAGATCCCAGTCGTGCAGGATGTGCCCCATCACGATCACATCCGCATGCGGCATCGGGCCATTGAAAAAGTTGCCACTTTGGAAGCGGACGCGGTCAGCGAGGCCCTGCCGGGCGATAAACTCGTCGAATATCGGCTGCACGGCGGGCAGGTCGAAGCCGATAGCCTGGAGATGCGGATGGGCTCGCGCGATGACCATCGGCACCATGCCCTGCGCTGCGCCGACATCGGCGAAGGTCGTGTACTTCGACCAGTCGAACCTGGCTGCGATCGCCTGCGCCGCACCGGCGCTGATCCCGCTCATCGCTTCGAGGAACCCGCGCAGCCGTGCCGGCTCCGCATAGATCGCGGCGAAGAAGTCCTCGCTGTGCTTGGCTTCGTTCTGCGGCTCTCCGGAGTGCAGGGCTTCGGTCAGCGAGCCCCAGAAACCGTAGAGCCGGGCATTGGCCATTTCGAGGATGCCGCCGATATAGGACGGCTTCGCCTTGTCGAGGAAGAGGTCGGTATCCGGGGCATTGCGATAGCGGCCATCCTCGCGTTCGAGCAGCTTCAGGGCCACCAGGGTGTCGAGGAAGTCGCGGGCCGAGCGGGGATGCAGTTTCAGCCTGGCCTGCAGGTCCGGCAGGTCGGCCGGTCCGGCTGCGAGCTCGGTGAAGACGCCGAGCTCGACCGCGCTGAGCAAGGCTTTGGAGGCCCAAAACCCCATACCGAGCTGCATGATGTTGTCCGGCGTCGTTGCGCCCATCGCTCGTCTCCTCGTGGATCGGGTCGTCGAACTGCGCCTGGGATTGGTGCGGAAACCGAAGCGGTCCGCGGCGCTGCGAAGCCGAGGACGTTCCGTCTCGTCGAGGACACCCTGCCAGGAAAATAGAGCGTTTCGCGATGGGGTGCAATTAATCAAGAATCACTAGCTAAGAGCCCAACCACTAAGCGGTAATTCCGACGCCGAACTTCCAAGCGACTTCACGTCGGACAGCGGAGGAGCACCGCAGCACACGTCGTCGCCTTCAATCTTGGCCTTAAATTCATTCCCGTCGATCGACGCCGGCAGAGAGGTCGCAAGACCCCGCTGTTCGCCACCGCTCAAGGGCTGGGCGGGGCCGCCGAGGTGGGGTTGAGGCCGGTATAGTCCTGAAGACGCTCGAGGTCACGACACAGGCAGCGCGGGGGATTGTTGGCGAGCTCGGTATTCGCGAGTGACGGGGAGGGGGAGATTTCGCGCCTGGGACGTGCAGATAGGGGCTTGCCTGGCTATCGGAATGAAATGTCCCAGCAAAATTCGTCTGCGCTTCTCTTCCAGCAACGCGTCGGCATACATCGCCTAACGGGTTTGACAGCGTTCGATAAGATTGGAGTACTCTGGATCGTTCACAAGCTTCCGCCAAATGAGACCATCGCGCATCGCGTTCCCACCATGAAAAGAAATGGCCCCGAAGGACGACAACGGGGCCAAGCGAGTCTGCCTCGATGGGCTCCGTTAGAGAAGAGCATAAAGCTCGCGGAGCTCAGCCGATGATCCGGCGTCGTGGATCACCGGCAAAGCTAGAACGGCCACTGATCCGGAATGTTCCCTATGCGTCCGGCGGGTACCGAACAGCGTCGAAGTGCTGCTCCTGCCAAATGGCGCTCTCAAACAGCGCTTCTTCGTCATCCAGCCCCTTCGAGAACTGCTCCATGATGTAGCGGGCTAGCCGCTCGGCGCGTTTTCCGTAAGGGGAATTCCGCACCAAACGCACACGCGGTCGAACGTTCGTTGTAGGTACATCAATGTCATCGGGGCTCAGCTGACAAGGCGGCTGGCCTGCAACGTCAAGCATGGAAACCTCCGGGCTTCCGTACGACACAGCATCAGCGTTGGCTTCCGCGACCATCCTCATGTCAAAGCCGACCGATCTGTTCAATAACGCTCGGAACAGCAACAGGACGTTGGCGGTGCTTGGGTTGGCTATCTGCAGCGACTGGGTCGCCAATTGCTCCCCGTGCTTGAGTAGGTTTCAAGCGCGCCGATGCTTCGTTCATGTCGGCGTCCGGTGTGAAAGCATTGGATGGCGGGATCGTGGCCCATGTCGGTTGCCCACGCACGGTGCCTTCCACCAAGCGTCATCGCTAAAGCATCGAGTTTGGCCCGATCGCGTGCCACAAGGATCAGCGAATGAAGCGGTCCCAATCTTCGGCCAACTGGCATTTGACGGCTTCGCCGTTCTTGTGGCCCCAGTCGCATGGCGCACTCTCCAGTTTTGCTCGCGTGCCCAGGGCATGCCGCGCCGCCCATTGTCCCGACTGCCCGGCTTTTAAACATCCGAGCGGGAACGATTTGGCCGCTGGATGCTTTCTCCCCTGCATTTCATCTGCCGAGGAGAGAATTCATGAAAACGCTGGCTGAAATTTTCGAGCATACGCTGCAGGATCTCTATTTCGCTGAAAACGCCATCACAAAGGCGCTTCCAAAGGTCGCCAAGGCAGCAAATAGCACTGAACTGAAGAAGGCGGCCGAGGAACACCTCTCGGAAACGAAGGACCAGATCAAGAAACTCGAGCAGGTCTTCAGGTCAATCGGCAAGACGGCCTCTGGCGAAAAATGCGACGCCATCGAAGGGTTGATCAAGGAAGCGGACGGTTTGATGAAAGAGGCTAAAGGGACCGCATTGGACGCCGGTCTTCTGGCCGCTTGTCAAGCTGTTGAGCACTACGAGATCTCCCGCTATGGCTCGCTGCGTGAATGGGCCAAGGACCTCGGGCACGACGAGGCTCACAAGCTTCTGAGCGAAATCCTCGATCAGGAAAAGGCGACGAACAACAAGCTCACCAACCTGGCTGTAACGTCGATCAACAAAACCTCGGCGCGGTCTAAGGCAGCCTGAGTAAACGCGGGCGGCTCCGGCCGCCTTTTTTTTGGACCGCTTATGGACCGCGAACTTTGGGACTTCGCACGGCAACTTGATGTCGTGCTTAGCGCGTACGGGAGCGTGGCGTGAACACCGCAAATCTACAGCTTCAAGGTTTGATCATGGCGGTCCGCGTGTCTTGCCGATACGCTGGTGCAGAAGGGTATTTTGTCGCATAGCGACCTTTCGGCGGCACTCGGTGAAGCCGAAAACAGGATCGAGAACAGTATTGACCGTAAGCATCTCCTACGATTTTCCCCATTCGCGTCTTGCTGCTTGCGAACCAGGCAAGCCAAAGCGGACGTAAACTTTCCTTTTCCGAAAATGCGGAATTGGTAGGGAAATTGACATAGACGCGTCCGGGGCCGGCGAGTGATCCTAAAAAACGGCCGCCACCCCGATGTAGCTGCGAAGCGTTGGCAATGGCCGCCCAAAGATCCGAGATCGGACTCGGATCGAGAGCCCGTGGCTCGCAGCGGCAAAATTCTGACGTGTTAGAGCTTGAAACCGGCGACGGTCCAACCGTAGATGGCGCCGTCTGTGAAGTCGAACGCTCAGATGGAGGGCCCTGGATTCTACCCGTTTCGGATCTGGGACCTTTTCTTTTAGCGCCCAGTAACTTCTATTCCCGATCAGGCACTTTAGTCGCTCGCGCTGATCCTTGTCTCGGGTCCATTTGAGCGTACGGTGGACAACGGATCGTCAGCCGCAGAACTGTCGAATGCGGCTATCGTGAGGGCGATCCGAAGTCCTAACTAAGCCTCTGCTCGTGAATGGCAGAGGCTCCTCTGTAGGGGCCGACGTGTTGTTTGATCTCATGGCTGGATGCCGCGTAGGGCGTCGTCCTGCTCGTCCGCTGTCTCGTGATTTCCAGCCAAGTACTTCCATTACAGGGTCCTGAACAGTCCTCCGCATGGCAGCCACGATCTAGGCTTCAGCAATAATGATGTCGTCGTCGTCGCGGATCAGCCTCGCCAGCTCGTCTTCGTCGGTCACGCCGAATTCATACCAGTCGATCAGGGATTTGGCAGTTCGACCACCTTCCTGACTATCGGCGCGATGACCGCGCTCGTCGCACCAGTCGCGCAAGATCCGGCGAAGCACGACAATCGTTTCTGAGGTCACCGCCGATTTTGGCCAATCGGTCTTCCACATTGCCACCGCCCCTCTGAATAGCGAACCCTATGCGGACTCTGGCCGGACTCACAAGTTGTGAAATCAAGAGTTTTCTAATGCTGGGCCACGGCCCGAAGATGCTGCTACTCACCGTCCTCGATGCGCTTGGACCTCCGCACCTGTACGGAGGTCCAAGCCATGCGCGCGAATGAAAATGGAGGAATTGCGCGGCAATAAAACCAGCACGATCTCATCTTTAACGTGTGCTTTTTTGGTGCGCAATTTCAAGTATATGATTGCAATTGCTCGTCCCGAAATCAATAAGATTTTATGAACAGTAACTAATCAATTGGGGCTACTCTGGACAGCCGCGTGGATCAGGCGTCCGCCGAAACGCGCGTTGAGAGACAACCGGGAGGAGCTCGAGAAGGTGGTGAGATCCGAGGCAACGGCGGTCGTCGGAGCCAAACTGCCCAGATGAGCGGCGAAATCAGTAGGCGTAAGTCTCACTCAAGCAGAATGGAATATAACCCCTCAATCTTTAGGGGGCAGGCATGATATACGTGTTTGAAGTGGTCGACGAAGCGGGTGCGGTTCGCAACTACGTCGCCAAGTTCATGCGTCGGGAAGCGGACAAGTTGGTCGTAGACTACCGCGGGCTTCAGGTGCGGTTCGCAATCTCCCATATCCGCGACTGGTGCGCCGTAGAATAAGGCAGGATCGCTCCGTTCTGAAGGAACCGCCAGGGGTCTAAAATAATGCCGAGCCGAGGAAGGATTATGTATGCGACGTCCACGCCCCATGGCTTTTTCAGTTGCAGCAATCTGAGGTTGATCTACGGGCCGTCAAATGAGCTCACCGAAGAGTACCTGACGAGCTCATTGTGAGGCCTTGATGCGGGCGGCATAGGCCCATGGCATCAGGGCATCGATGTCTTTGGCGAGGTGGCCGTTTGCGAGGCGGGTGAAGAGGTCGCACAGATAGGCGTAGGGCTCAACGCCGTTCATTTTACAAGTGCCGATCAGGCTGGCAAACCGGGCCCAATTGCGGCCCCCTTCATCGTGCCCCGCAAAGAGCGCATTGCGGCGGTTCATGGCCGGTCGGCGGATCGCGTTTTCCACCAGGTTGGAGTCGATATCGACGTGGCCGTCGCCCAGAAACAGCCGGAAGCCGTCCTGCCGCGTCAGCATATAGGCCAGGGCTTTTCCGAGGTCAGACTTGCGTGAGACGCGCTTGGCTTGCGCTGCCAGCCAGGTGAAGAACTCGTCCACCAGCGGGAGGGACAGGTCCTGTCGAACTGCCCGGCGATGTCCGGGATCTGAGCCCCGGATACTGTCTTCGATCTTGTAGAGCGCGGCGATCTGCACCAGCGCCTCGTCGACGATGGGCGATCCACTCTTTGGCGTGGCCTTGATCAGCTTTCTGCGCCCGTGCGCCCAACAGAAGGCCAGCTTCAAGGGATCGCCACCCATCCGGTCCGACGTGGCGAGGTGAGAGTAACCACCGTAGGCATCCACCTGGATTGTCCCGTTGAACCCGTCGAGGATTTCAGCGGCATATTCGCCTTTACGCCCAGGTCGATAATGGAACACCACGCCCGACGGCGCAGAGCCATTCCAGCCGCGATCGTCACGCAACACGGCCCACAGATAGCCGGTCTTCGTCTTGCCTCGCCCCGGATCAAGCACCGGAGCCGTGGTCTCATCGACATAGAGCCGCGTGCTTTCCCACAGCAGCCGTTTTGCCATGTGGTCGACCACCGGTGCGATTTCGCTGCCCGTGCGCCCCATCCAATCGGCCAGGACCGTGCGGTCTATCGGCACCCCGTGTCGCGCCATGACCTCGGCCTGCCGGTTGAGCGGCATATGTTCGGAATGCTTGGAGACGGCAATCTCAGCCAGAAGGGCTTCCGTCGGCCAGCTCCCTTCCAGCAGATGCGCTGGCGCTCTGGCCTGGATGACGCCCGTTCGACCCTTGGGGCATGCGTATTTCGGGCGGATGGTGACGATCACCTCGTAGCGCGCCGGAATCCGGTCGAGCCGTTCCGTCCGGTCTTCGCCGATCCGAACCATGTTGCCGCAACCGCAGGGACAAACGATGCTCTCGGGCTCGATCACTCTCTCGACCCGCGGCAGGTGTTCGGGCAGTGCACGGGCTTTACGCTCCTTGCGAGGAGCGACTTTTTCCGGATCGGATGCGCTGGCTTCGATCTTTTTCTCCACGGCGGCAATCCGCGCCTGTGTTTCGGCAATTGCCGTTTCAAGGTCTTCCAGCGCCAGTTCCATCTGCGCCGGATCGAGCTTTTCCGATTTCGGCCCGAACTTCGTGCGCCGATAGTCGTGAACCTGACCTTCAAGCTTCTCGACCAGTTCCTTCAGCTCGGCGATGAAGGCGTCCTTTTCGGCAACCACAGCCTGCTCGTGCTGACGTGCAGCACGCTCGACCGACAGTTCGAACTGCATCGCCGCAAACGCCTTCACCACCTCTGGCGGAAGGTCCGGAAACAGGCTGAGATCAAGGGACGACGACATGCGGTCTTATAGCAAGACAGCACAAAAAATCCAAATAAAACAATGCAAAGGCAGCGGGATATTCACCCTGCCGCCGACGGCGCGATCACCCGTTGCGCCATGACTCGCCGCCAGTCGAGCCCCTCGAATAACGCTTCGTATTGCCCCCTGGAAAGACGCATCGTCCCATCCTGCACCTTGGGCCAGGCAAAGCTTCCATGTTCAAGAATTTTGTAGGTCAACACCATTCCGGTGCCATCCCATACCAGGATTTTCAGACGATCACCGCGCTTCGACCGGAAGATCACCGTCACCCCGGAATGCGGGTCGAGCTTCAACTCGGTCTGCACCATCAGAGCCAACGCCTGATGCCCGCAGCGGAAGTCCACCGGCCGCGTTGCAATCAGGATCGGCAGTCGTTGGCCCGCGACGATCATGCCGTCCCTCGCATGGCGCGCACCAGAGCGGCCACACGTTCAACTGGCACATCGCCGGGAACCCGCATCACAACGTCCGGGCCGATCTCCAACGTCAAGACCGGACAAACCGCCTCCGACAGCGGCGGCGCCAAAACATTCACAGCCTCGCTCGGCTCTGCCGCAATCGCCAAAGGCACAAATGCTGGCTCGGCATCGCCGCTCTCCGACAGGCCCGGCATAGCCTCAAAAGGCAGCGTCAGAATGCCCTCGCGCACTTGCCGGCGCCACAAGGAAAGCTGGTGCGGAACAACGTCATGACGGCGCGCGACATCAACAACACGAACACCAGGCTCAAGGCTTTCCGCGACGATCCGCGCCTTCACATCATCTGGCCACCGCCGGTTTCCGCGGCGCGGCTCGACAACTTCGTAGCGCCCAACAAATCCATCATCTGCCATGCAAATCTCCAGATAGTCCTGGAAACCTTCTCGCACGCCCGGCCAGCCTCAAAATACAGCCTATCCAATGGGGCGGAGACGGCGCTTAC
>NZ_JBQENZ010000052.1:0-22157 GCF_052044935.1 Ensifer sp. 22460 | reverse complement strand
CGTTGTTCCGGCGTGGCATGCTCGACCCACATGCGCGTTTGGTTCTGCTCCGCAAGTGTGCTTACATCGACGACATTGATCTTGTCGCCGCTGTAGCTGCGCACAGTTTGCTCAATCTCTTTGGGCCAGTCCATTGCGGCACCTTGACCGTGCACGATTCCAACGAAGCTCAGGGCGGAGAGGCTGGCAATCATAGAAAAAGTCGCAATACGGTTCATTGTCATGCTCCTTCCTAGGTTTTGCGCTGGTGACCGAAGCGGCAACCAAGCGCGGCTGCTCAAGCAACTCGTCGCAGCTGAGATTACGCGAAACTCCACCGAGCGATATTGTCCTTAGGGGAAGTCGTCTGAACTTGCCGGCCGCTGGTAGGATCGACGGCCACGATATCTGTAAGTTTCACTGACCGGCTAAGGTCGGTGCGTCTTAGGATCATCCAGGGCCTCCACCGTCTTCAACACCGGCCCGAGGACCATCTCAGCGATATTGTGCTCCTCATGCGGGTCCGATTCGATGTTGAACACCTTCGGATAGCCGTTCATCGGTGCGGCGCTGCTTCCCACTCCGCCCAGCAGCGTTGCGCCGCCAGGGCCGCTGCAGCCGGGCGCCACGTCGGCGAAATAGGCCCGGAATTGCTTCCAGCGGACGGCGACCAGGTCGGAACCGACGAAGGTCAGCAAATGCTCGCGATGTCCGCTGTCATTGTCGCCGAGCAACAGGTCGCGCTGGTCGATCCCGTCGAACGGCCGGTCGTCCGGCACCTTGCCGCCCGCAAGCTTTGCGAATGTCGGGAAGAAGTCCATGATCGAGAACATCGCGTAGGAGGATCGCGGCTGGATCCGTTGCGGCCAGCGGATCACCGGGGCCCATTGGCGTAGAGAAAATACGTGTCTTGGGGCGCGCCCGGTGGATGCGGCAGCGAACGGGTCCCCGCGAGTTCGAGCGGCAAATCGGACAGGACGATGGCATGCGGCGAAAGGACCGCCGGGAGGCATCGGCTCAGTTTGGCACTGTCGCAATATTATTCGCTTCGACATATGAACCCATATCCGCATGTGCCAGGATCACCTGTCCGCCAAAGCGGGTGGCTGCGGCAGCAAGCGTGTCCTCGATGTCGCCAAGCAACAAATAATTCTGTGGCGGCGTGCAGTCGGCGAAACAGTCGGTCTCGCGATCCAGCACATAGATCTCGCGCTCCGGCAGATGGATGCGCAAGTGGTCGTAGGTTCGACCGTGGCCCAGACCCATCTCGAACACAATGCCCGGACGGCCGGCTATCTCTCTGAAGGCCCATTCGAGGCAGATGCGCTGGGCCTCCAGGCGGAAGAGCAATCTTTCGAGCCGGGAGTCCTTGCGTCTCCCTTCATCACGCGATTCTTTCGATCTGGCGTCCGTCGGCATACTTATCGTCCCTAGCGCGGCGCTATCATTTCTCAGGTGGCGGCCTCTTCTCCAATGCGATCCACTGGTAGCGGTGAGCGGCTGAACCGACCTATTTTCCTTAGTCGGCCCTCGAACTACATAGGCGTGACGCCGTCGGTGGCATTATGATCGCGTTCAAACCAAAAGGCCCGCCTTCAAAACGTATTGACGTTCAGAACCTCGTCATGTTCGCGGCGGGCGGATTGGGTGACCGCGCGAGGCTCGCCTTGTATTCCTCCACCGTTTTCAACACCGGGCCGAGGACCCAGTTGTACATCTCGCCGATATTGTGCTCTTCGTGCGGATCCGACTCGATGTTGAACACCTTTGGGTAGCCGTTCATCGGCGCCGCGCTGCTTCCCACGCCGCCCAGCAGCGTTGCGCCGCCAGGGCCGCTGCGGCCGGGCGCCACGTCGGCGAAATAGGCCCGGAATTGCTTCCATCGGACGGCGACCAGATCGGAACCGACGAAGGTCAGCAAATGCTCGCGATGTCCGCTGTCATTGTCGCCGAGCAGCAGGTCGCTCTGGTCGATCCCGTCGAACGGCCGGTCATCCGGCACCTTGCCGCCCGCAAGCTTCGCGAATGTCGGGAAGAAATCCATGATCGAGAACATCGCATAGGAGGATCGCGGCTTGATCCGTTGCGGCCAGCGAATCACCGCGGCGGTGCGGATCGCGCCCTCGCTGACGTCGCCCAGCGCGCCGCGATAGGGACCGGTCGTTCCCATGTCCGGCATGTCGGTGCCGAAGCGGCTTGCTCCGGGGCCGTCCGGCCCATTGTCGGAGGCGAAGACCACGATGGTGTCTTCCTCGATGCCAAGATCCTTCAGTGCGTCAAGCATCTTGCCGACGATCGCGTCGCCCTCCATCAGCGAGTCGCCGAACTGGCCAATGCGGGAAGCTCCTTCGAAGCGCTTCGAGGGCAGGTTCGGAAAATGCGTCCGGGAGATCGGCAGATACAGGAAGAACGGCTTGCCGGCCGCCTTTTGGCGCTTCATGAAATCGACGCCGCGGTCCACCAGTTCCCAGTCGATCCCGCGACGCACTTCCTCGGTATAGGGTTTCACCAGCTTCACCGGCTCTCCCCGCTTGGCCTCGACGATGTGCGGCCCCTTGTCGAGCGGGACGTCGATGGATTTGGTCTGATGGCCCTGGCGGATCATCCCGAACGCGTCCCAGGTGTCACCAGGAGGGATTCCGTAAAACTCGTCGAAGCCCTGGTTCTGTGGCTGGCTATAGACCTGGGCGCCAAGATGCCACTTGCCGAAGATCGCCGTGGCGTAGCCGGCGTCGTGCAGCATTTCCGCCATGGTGATTTCCTTGTCCGGCAGCGAGAAAGGCGTGCCTGCGACCGCGACCAGCGATAGCCCGGAGCGGATGGAATAGCGACCTGTCATCAATGCGGCGCGCGACGGCGTGCAGGATGGCTCGACCAGGAACTGCGTCAGCCGCAGGCCCTCTGCGGCGAGCTGGTCGATGCGCGGCGTCGGCGACCCGCGCAGCTCCCCACCGCCGTAGACGCCGATGTCGCCGTAGCCGATGTTGTCGGCGAGAACGAAGAGGATGTTTGGCGTCGATTGCTGCGCAGATGCTGTTCCGACAGGCAACGCGTTGGCAACTAGACAGGAGCCAATCGCCAATGCTTCGCGCATTCGCCGCCAAAATTTGAGCCATTTCATGCTGCGTCTCCACGTGTTGGCTATCGATCCGAAACGCCGCAATGTTAGCGTCTGATCGCCGCTCCTATTGCCTGCCGCGATGCACTCTCCGTTACCCTCATGCCATGCGCCAAAATACAACCCCTGCCTATTGCCCCTTGGAGAAGCGGGTCCAACCTCTTCAATCGCCTGACGAAGCGGTCAATGCTCTGTTGACGGCGCTGATCAACAATTCGGCTGGGAACGGCTTGTGCAGATACGCTACGCAGCCTGACTTGACCGCCTCCAGTTCCAGGGCCTCATCCTCCACGGCGGTTATGAAGATGACCGAAAGATTGACTCCGGAGGCCTTGAGGCGGTGCCAGAGCTCGACGCCGGACATGCCACCCAGGTGGATATCGAGCACCACACAGCCAATCCGGCTTGCATTGGCACGGCTGAGAAAGGCCTCCGCGGACGAATGTCCTTCGGTCGCAAAACCATTTGCGTTCAACAATCGTTCGACGCTCCTGCGCATGCTCGGATCGTCTTCGATGACAGCGACTGTGCGGGGTGGGCTTTCCAATTGACGCCTTTCTGGAGCCAATGCGAAAAGCATGACCAGCCCCGATCATGACGATATGACCGACGTCGAGGGCTGGCTATTGTCCTTTGGTGAAGCGCCCGGTCAGTTTTGTTAGCTACCGTCGCAGCGGATCCGCCGTGGCATCGACAAGCCCTAGTCTCTCGGCGATCGACACCGTCTCCGCCAGCGACCGCGCCCCCAGCTTTTCCATGACGTTGTGACGGTGTGCCTTGACCGTCCGTTCGGAGGTACCGAGCGCATAGGCAATCTGCTTGTTGAGCTTGCCGCGGACGATCAGGCCAAAAACTTCGCGTTCACGCGGCGTCAGGTTCACCAGACGCGCCCGGAGCCCATCAATGCGATCCTGCTCCAGACGCCGCGTTTCGCATCGGTGCAACGCTCTCTCGACGGCCTCCAGCAGAGCCTCCTTCGGGGCCGGCTTCTCCAGGAAATCCTCAGCGCCAGCCTTCATCGCTCGAACGCTTGTCCTGATGTCGCCTTGCCCCGTCAGAAACACGATCGGCAGCAGCGGCGCTTTCTCGGCCAGCCTATCCTGCAGTTCCAATCCGCTTAGGCCGGGCAAACCAAGGTCGAGTAGGACGCAGCCATATTCGCAGTCCGGAAACTGCGCGAGAAACTGATCGCCGGATTCATAGAGGGCGACGCGGAAACCGGACACCGAGAGCAGCCTGCCAAGTGCAGTGCGGAAGGATTGGTCATCATCGACTATATGAACGACGGGTTCCAATTGCTTCACCCACTTCGTGCGAGAGGCAGCACAATGCGGAAAACTGCTCCGCCTTCCGGACGGTTGGCCGCCCAGATCTTGCCACCGTAGGTCTCGACTATCGCTCGCGCGATCGAAAGTCCAAGCCCTGTCCCGGACGGCTTGGTAGTATAGAAGGGCTCGAAAACACTGGCGAGTTGTTCGTCGGGGATGCCGCTGCCCGTATCGGAAATCGACAGCTCCACCTTAGATTCCCTCGTCAGCGCTGTCTCAAGCATGAGCCTCCTTTCGGTCGTGACCACGTCCAGCATTGCGTCCATCGCGTTGGTCGCGAGGTTGAGAATGACCTGCTGGACGTGAACCCGGTCGGCTAGGATCGGCAGCTCCCGTGGGGCATGGTTGGAACTGACAACAACGCCTCTTCGCTCAGCCTCGCCATGGAGGATCCTGATCGCGCTCATCGTCACGTCATTGAGATCGAACTCCTGCCAGTCGATCTCGCCGCGTTTCTTAAGAAGACCCCTTATCCGCGAAATGACGTCATGTGCGCGCTGATCGTCGTCCTGAATGTCGACAAGGATCTGCTCGATCAGCTTGAGATCGGGCCGCTCGGACCGAAGGATGACTGCCGCCGCCTCGGCATTGCTGCGAATGGCACCCAGCGGCTGGTTGAGTTCGTGGGCAATCGACGCGGAGAGCGCGCCGGCGGTCGCGGACTGGTTGAGATGAACCACTTGGAGGAGACGATGGCGTGAGTTGGTCTCCGCGGCCCGGCGGCGGCGGCGTTCGACAAGAAGTCCGAAGATAACGGTGCCCTGTGCCATGATAACGGCAAGTGCGGTGACTGTGGCGAGCCAGTACTGTTCCCAGAAGGTCGGCTCTCTGAACATCTGGTTTGTGCCCAGAGGAAGGTTCTTCTGCGACAACCCCCAGCGTTGGAGCTGCCTCGCGTCTGCAACATAGGTTTGCGGAGACTCGCGACTGGAAACAGGCTTGCCAGCAATGGCATCGAGCGCGAGGTCGGCCACTGTCTTTCCCAGCGACTCGAACGTGACCACGCTGCCCCCGACGACACCGTAGTCGACATAAGTGAGATACGGACCGTAGATCGGGGCGCTGGCAGTCTCCGAAATCTGTTTGACCGCTTCACGCGGAATGAAATTGCGGCCGTCGCGATCCTTGAAGATCGTTAGCGCCAGGACGATGCTGTCACTTGGAAATTCGGCGGCCCGCCTGATGAACTCGTCAATCGCCAAGCCTTCCAGGTAGGTCGTTTGGTAATCCTTCGAAAAAGCCGCAAGATCGGCCCGCGCCGTGGCGAGCCACGAACGGTCGAATTTTGATGATCCCCCGATAATGAAGAGATGACGCGCCGCCGGCTGGAGTCCACGAGCCATCTCCGCAGTCTTGACGATGTGAAACTCGCTGAAGGCTCCGACCACATCGCTGGGCAGGCCCATTTCTTCGGCGGTGGATCTGCTGAAGCCGGCGACGATTATCCTTGCACCGTCCGCAAGGTTCTTGCGGTTCGCAGAGATGAACCGCGCCGATTCTTCGCCGAGCGCAATCACCACATCAGGGCGACGATCCGCATACTTGGCCGAAAGATATCCGGCCATTCGGCCGACGTGCTCCGACTCCGGAAATCTCGAAAGATCGAGAAATTCGGAGAAGAGATCGATCCTTCCTTTGGTCGCGTCGAGCAGACGCGTCCTCACGGCCTCTCCGGCCGCGGTCGTCGCGGCTATTCGTTCGTCATATGGGTAGAGAATGAGAACACGTGGATCCCGGCCCACGATCTCCTTGGACGCGGATGGCACCGCAGCAATCGATACAAGAAATATGCAGCAGAGAGCCGCTCGCCACCCGAGCCGGCGCGATCGTGTCCTCCAATTGCGCACCAAGCCCATCCCTTGCCCCGAGAAGCTCATCGACAAATAGCAAAGCCGCGTCGCCCTTACAACTCACCCAATGGAGTCAAGAAGATCACAATCTGTAATGGTTGCCCCAAGGTACAATATCGCTGCGGCTCACCGTTCGGTAGGGTGCTCGCCACGAGTGTCGTTCGTAACCTGCACGGAGGCTCGGGCTGGATGCCGTTCCGATCGAGAGGCGTCAGAATTTCGATATTGCTCCAGTTGTTTCGATTGATTTTGAGTGAGTAAGCGCACCGCGGCGCTTGTCTCCGTGCGCCTGGGTGAATCACCGTTCGACCGGAGATCTCAACGGAGGACTCGAAATGAAGCGTAGGATCATCTGCGGCGTTGGAGCATTGGCTGCTTCAACCGTTCTCTGGTGTACCGCATTCCCCCTGCAAGCCCAGGAAGCACAAACGAAGCCCAACATTCTCTTCATCGTCTCCGACGACACGGGCTATGGCGATCTGGGTCCCTATGGCGGCGGCGAAGGTCGCGGCATGCCAACTCCTAGCATTGACCGATTGGCCGACGAAGGCATGACGTTTTTTTCCTTCTATGCCCAGCCAAGTTGCACGCCTGGCCGCGCAGCCATGCAGACCGGGCGAATTCCGAACCGCAGCGGCATGACCACCGTGGCCTTCCAGGGCCAGGGTGGTGGTCTGCCGGCAGCCGAATGGACGCTCGCGTCGGTTCTAAAGCGAGGCGGCTACCAAACCTATTTCACCGGCAAATGGCATCTTGGCGAGGCAGACTATGCGATGCCCACCGCACAGGGCTACGACGAAATGAAATATGTCGGTCTTTACCACCTCAACGCCTACACCTATGCCGATCCGACCTGGTTCCCGGACATGGATCCGGAACTCAGGGCCATGTTCCAGAAGGTGACCAAAGGAGCGCTGTCCGGCAAAGCCGGCGGGCCGGTGACCGAGGACTTCAAGATCAACGGCCAGTACGTCGACACGCCGGTGATCGACGGCAAGGAGGGCGTTGTCGGCATCCCCTATTTCGACGGTTATGTCGAAAAGGCGGCACTCGAATTCCTTGATGCGGCTGCCAAGAAGCCCGATCAACCGTTCTTCATCAACGTGAATTTCATGAAGGTGCACCAGCCGAACCTTCCTGCTCCCGAGTTCCAGCACAAGTCCCTATCGAAGAGCAAATATGCGGACTCAGTCGTGGAACTCGACACGCACATCGGCAGGATCATGGACAAGCTCCGTGAAACCGGTCTCGACAATAACACTCTGGTCTTTTACACGACGGACAACGGAGCCTGGCAGGACGTTTATCCGGATGCCGGATATACGCCGTTCCGCGGCAGCAAGGGCACCTTGCGCGAGGGCGGCAATCGCGTTCCCGCGATCGCCGTGTGGCCCGGCAAAATCAAGCCGCGGGCAAAGAATCACGACATCGTCGGCGGCCTCGATCTTATGGCGACATTCGCCGCAATTGGCGGGGTGCCGCTGCCCGATAAGGACCGGGAAGACAAGCCAATCATCTTCGACAGCTATGACATGTCGCCGATCCTTCTTGGCAACGGCAAGTCTGCGCGCAAATCATGGTTCTACTTTACCGAGAACGAGCTCTCCCCCGGAGCGGTTCGCGTCAACAACTACAAGTTCGCGTTCAACATCCGTGGCGATGACGGAGCCTCGACCGGTGGCCTGGCCGTCGACTCGAACCTCGGCTGGAAGGGCGCGGAGAAATATGTCGCCACCGTGCCTCAGGTGTTTGACCTGTGGCAGGACCCGCAGGAACGCTACGACATTTTTATGAACAACTTTACGGAGCGGACCTGGATGGGCGTGGTCATGGGCGAAGAATTGAAGAAGATCATGGCCACATACGTGCAGTATCCACCGCGGAAGCCGCAGAGCCTGACCTACAATGGTCCCATCACACTTTCGGATTATGAGCGCTTCCAGTGGGTCCGGGACTCACTCGCAAAGGAGGGCGTCAATATTCCGATCCCGACCGGCAACTGACTTTCTCGCGGCGGCCCCAGAGCACCGGGGTCGCCTCTTTGTTCTAGAACGATATTGTGGAGCGGCCTGTCTGCCGAACCCTTACTGCCCTGCGTCCTGCCTCGACATCGAATGCGATGACTGGTCGGGCGCGCCGCGCCAAATCCTGCGCGTTGCCCCAAAGGACAATATCGCTGAGGCGCGTTCCCGACTAAGCTGCGGTGCGATGAGTGGCGTTCGCGTAAGTAGCGATTACGTGAACTGGGCGTAATTCCAATTTCAACGGACAGCAGACGCGAATGCTCCGGCGTGCTTCCGGCGCATCCGTCGGTGCAAGATTTTTCATGCGGTCGCCAAATTTCGATGGATTGTCGTCCATGCGTCCAAAGTGTCCTTTGTGCGCTCCCCCTTGAACGCGCGGCGCTCCAGCGCGAAGGCCACCGCAAACGGATATCTTCCGAACGGGAGATGTGTATTCACCGGAGGAGCTGAAAATGATCCGAAAAAGCCTTAGTTACAGTCTCGGTGCGTTGACGACTGTGGCGTTTCTCTGGGGCGCGATCGCCCCGGCGCAAGCTCAGGAGACGAGAAAGCCGAACATCCTGTTCATCATGGGCGACGACATCGGCTGGATGCAGCCGAGCATCTATCATCAAGGCATTGCGGTGGGAGAAACGCCCAACATTGACCGCATCGGCAATGAGGGTGCGAAGTTCATGACGTACTACGCCGAGCAGAGCTGCACGGCCGGACGCACTGCCTTCCTCACCGGCATGCAGCCGGTGCGCGTCGGCATGGTCCTACCGGAAATTCCCGGAAGCCCGTCCTACTTGCGGACCGGCACGCCTTCGCTCGCCAAGTTCCTATTCGATCTCGGCTACAACACCGGCGAGTTCGGCAAGAACCATCTCGGAGATCACACTGAATCCCTGCCGACCGCGCACGGTTTCCAGGAGTTCTGGGGGTATCTGTATCACCTCGACGCCATGCAGGGAGTAAGCTTCCCTGATATCAACAGGACACCGACCGAGCAGACACTCGCGCCGCCTTGCAAGAACACGCCGATCCCAGGACTTGCGGAGGATCCCGCGGCCGTTGATCCCAAGACGACGACTTGCCTGACGCCACCGCGTCCGATGCTCGCGTGCACATCCTCCGACGGGACGGCGGCGAACCAAAGCTGCAAGGATCAGGGCCCGCTGACGCTGGAGCGATCGAAGACCGTGGACGAGGAGATCTCGGCCAAGGTTATCGACTTCCTCGACCGCAACGATCCCGAGAAGACGAAGAAGCCGTTCTTTGTCTGGTACAACCCGGCCCGTATGCACATCACGACCGTGCTCCCGGACAAGTACCTGGCCATGGTCGGCGAACCTGGCGGCAAGGACTGGGGCGTCAACGAAGCCGGCATGAAGCAGATGGACGACAACATCGGCTACGTGCTGAAAAAGCTCGAGGAGATGGGCGAGCTCGACAATACCGTCATCGTCTTCACCACCGATAACGGCGCCGAGACGATCACCTTCCCCGACGGCGGCACCACCCCCTTCAAGGGCGGCAAGCTGTCCACCTGGGAAGGCGGCATGCGCGCGCCGCTGGTCGTACGCTGGCCCGGGCATATCGAGCCCGGAACGGTGAAGAACGAGATGTTCGCCGCTCTCGACTGGCTGCCCACCTTGGTCGACATTGCCGGCGGCCCCGAGGGCAACGAGCTGAAGGCGCGGATCGAGAAGGGCGAGTATCCTGGCATCGCCAAGACCACGCTCGACGGGGTCAACCAGCGCGACTACCTGGAAGGCAAGTCGGAAAAATCCGCGCGCGACCACTTCTTGTACTACTCCGGCAAGGAGCCGTCGGCAGTGCGATACAAGAACTGGAAGATGTACTTCGCGATGGTGTCGGACGACCCTGCTGGCTTTATCTCCGGCGTGCAGCCCTATTCCTGGACGCAGGTCGTCAACATCAAGCGTGATCCTTTCGAAACTTCGGTCGGCCAGCAGATCAAGACACTGTTCGGCATGGGCGGCGCCATCGCCTCTCCGTCGACGGCCTATGTCTATGACTGGAACATGCTGCCCATCGGGCAGCAGTTGTGGCTGAGGCACCTTGAGACCTACGTCGACTTCCCGCCGATGCAGGACCCGGCAAGCTACAATCTGGAGCAGGTCATGCAGCAGGTCCGGGAAATGAAGACCGGTCACGACTGACGCGCCAATGGGCGTACGACATGGCGGGGCGGCCCAGGACGGCCGCCTGCCAACCGGACGCGCTGCGGATCGCTCGGTATTTTTCACGGGAAAGTAGCGGAACGACCCCCAAAGCGCTTGCCGTTACCGCGGCAACTGCTCGGCCAACAACAGGAGACACGACATGGGAGTGTTCCATCATTTCGACCTCGGCCGTCGCCGATTGTTCGTAACGCTTGTGGCAATACTGGTTCCGATCGCCGTCGCCTGCTCCGGCGGTCCTTCACAGGCCCAGACCGATCCGCTGCCCTCATGGAGCGACACCGCGCCGAAAGCGGCCATCGTCGCGTTCGTCGAGAAGGTGACCACCGAGAACTCGCCCGACTTCGTTCCGGAACCGGAGCGCATCGCCGTCTTCGACAATGACGGCACGTTGTGGGTCGAACATCCGATGTATACCCAGCTCGCCTTCGCGCTCGACCGCGTGAAGGCCGAGGCTGCCGCCCATCCGGAATGGAAGGACACCCAGCCGTTCAAGGCAGTTCTGGAGGGCGACATGAAGGCGCTGGCTGCATCGGGCGAAAAGGGCCTGGTGGAGCTCATCATGGAGACCCATGCGGACATGACCAATGACGAGTTCCAGAAGGTCGTTTCCGATTGGATCGCCACGGCGCGCGATCCGAAGTTCAAGAAACCCTATATCGAGCTCGTCTACCAGCCGATGATCGAACTGCTCGCCTATCTCCGCGACAACGGCTTCAAGACCTTCATCGTATCGGGTGGCGGTATCGAATTCATGCGGCCATGGACGGAGCAGATCTACGGCGTCCCGCCCGAGCAGGTCGTCGGATCGTCGATCAAGACTCAGTTCGAGATGCGAGACGGCACGCCGACCCTGTTCCGTCTGCCGCAAGTCAACTTCATCGATGACAAGAGCGGCAAGCCGGTCGGTATCAACGAACATATCGGCCGCCGTCCGATCGCCGCCTTCGGCAATTCCGACGGCGATCTGGAAATGCTGCAATGGACGACAATGACGGGTGGGAGCGTCCGTTTCGGCATGCTCATTCATCACACCGATGCCGAACGCGAATACGCCTACGACCGCGACACCGAATTCGGCCGCCTCGACGAGGCGCTTGATGCGGCGGCGATAAACAAATGGACCGTGGTCGACATGAAGGCGGATTGGAAAGAGATCTTTCCGAAGAAGTAAACTGCGTTGTGTGCATCGCGTGCGACACTCTTGTGTAGTCAATGTCCATCCACGTTCATGAGGCCATCAGGACAGGCGGCCCTGCCGCTTATCCCAAACTCGAAGGACATCCACGATGAGACCCAATCATATCGCCGGCTTGATAGCCGTTGTTGGAGGCCTGGCACTGGCAGCAACTGCTGCACTCGCCCAGGATTCCACCAAGAAGCAGCATGTGCCGCTGGGCAAGGCGATCGGAACGGTCGCGCCCACCGGTCCGGTGCCGTCACTTGCAGTCATCAACTCGGATGGCGCTAAGATCGACGGTGACAAATTGGTTCTGACTGGCGTGTCGGCAAATTCGATTGTCTTTGCCGATCGACCGGTGCGGGCCGCCGGACATGTAACCACCGAACAGTTCATCATGCAGTGGGATGAAGGCAAGGACAACTTCGCCATCGACCCTCCAAACGCAACGGTGTCGGTGCTGGGAGGTGGCGGCTCGGACGTCAGTGACGTCGTGGTCACTCTGAAATCTCCAAAGCTGGAAGGTACTACGCTCACATTCGATATTGCCGTTCTGGAAGGAAGTCTGAGTGGTGCGGCCGGACCCGCTGCGGTTTTCATCGATCATTTCGCCGGTGGTTTTGGCGGCGGCGGTTTTGGCGGAGGTGGCTTCCGCGGTGGGGACTTTGGTGGGGGTGGGTTCCGCGGTGCGGACTTTGGCGGAGGTGGCTTCCGCGGTGGGGACCTGGCCGCGGGCGGGTTCCACGCAAGCTCCGCGCGTGTCAACGACGTCAACGTCACCCATGTCGGAGGCAACTACTGGCATGCCCCCGTTTACAACGGGGCTTGGTATCGCGGTGGTGCGGTTGCCGCGGGAGTGGTGGCTGGCGCCGCCGTCGGCGCTGCAGCAGCCAATCCGTATTACTACCCGCCGCAATGCGGCTACTATCCGTACCCGCCTTGCTACTAAGCTGGGTGGTTGGCCTGATCAGTGCGAATGCAACCGTTCCCAGTGGAGAACGCTAGGCTGATTGGGCCTTTCTGGTTGCTTTTATGCCAGATGCTTTGGTCGCGCTGCCGGGTCAGCGCGCCCCCTATTCCGGAACGATACGGAGCTTTCGATTGACGGGGCTTATCCACTCATCGGCAATTATTCGGGCAGCCTTGTTGTTTGGCGCCTCGCTTGTGTTCCCCGCACCGATTGCCGCCGCTGAGACGTCTCCGTCTCCTGCCGCTGACCCGTTGGTCGCTCCCCATGATGGATTCGTCGACGAAAAGACGTGTACGTCCTGCCACACCGAACAGGTCGCCGCATTCGCCAAATCGCACCACGCCAAGGCGATGGCCCTTGCCGATGATAAATCCGTGCGCGCCGATTTCAACAACACCCGGTTCGAGCGTGATGGCGTTGCGGCGGACTTCTTCCGCCGAGACCGTCGCTTCTTCGTCCGCACCGAAGGACCGGATGGCCAGCCGGCGGACTTCGAGGTCAAATACACGTTCGCCTATGAGCCTCTCCAGCAGTATCTGGTCAATCTCGGCGGTGGCAGGCTGCAGGCTCTCGACATCGCCTGGGACACGAAAAAGCAGGCGTGGTTCTGGCTGGGCGAAGGCGGTGCGGCAAAACCGGGCTCGACCTTTCATTGGACGGGTCCGTTTTATCGCTGGAACCGTACCTGCATCGACTGTCATTCCACCGATACGCGCACCAATTTCGATCCGCAGACGAACGAATATAAATCCTCCTACGTGGCGACGAGCATTGGTTGCCAGTCCTGCCATGGGGGCGGTGCAAGGCATCTCAAATGGGCCAGAGCCAAGGCGGCAAATGCTGCAACGGCGGCGACAGATTCCGGCCTCTCGAAGGTCGACGCGAACACCTGCTTCGCCTGTCATGCGCGACGCAGCAGACTTGTCGGTGACTATCGACCAGGGGGATCCTTTCTCGACCATTTTTCTCCAGCGTTGCTTCGCAGCGATCTTTACTTCCCAGACGGGCAAATTCGCGACGAGGTGTTCGAATATGGCTCCTTCCTGCAGAGCAAGATGGCAAACGCAGGCGTCACCTGCATAGACTGCCACAGACCTCACGAGGGTACTGTCAAAGCCGCCGGCAACGCCCTATGCACGCAGTGCCACGCCGAAACTGCGCCCGAACGCTTTACAAGCAACGACCCGAGCGGGGCGTTCGACACGCCGGCCCACACGCATCACCCGCACGGCTCCGCTGGCGCTCTTTGCGTCAACTGTCACATGCCGGAGCGTACCTACATGAAGGTGGATCCCCGGCGCGACCATTCCTTCGTCATCCCCCGCCCTGACCTTTCCGCGCTGTACGGAACGCCGAATGCCTGCACGTCGTGCCACGAGGGCAAAACGAACGCCTGGGCGTCCGAGAACCTGGACAGGTGGTATGGCAAGGCCTGGCGGAAACGCCCGACGATTGCGCACGCCTTCGCGGCAGCGGCGCAGGGCGATCGTGCAGCAACCGACGATCTGCGCAGGTTTTTGGCCGACCGCGAACAACCTGGCATCGTCAGGGGCAGTGCGATTACTGAAATGACAAGGCTCGACGGAGCCGCCACGGCCGCGGACGTCAGGGCGGCAGCGGAAGACCGGGATCCGCTCGTTCGGCTGGGGGCAGCGGAGGCGGCTGCTAACTTGTCCCCGGAGCTGCGGCTGGACGCGGTCGGCGTCCTGCTTGGAGACGAAACCCGAGCGGTCCGCGTGGCAGCGGCCAAGGCTCTTGGCACCACTCCGTCACTGGACCTCCTCGGCGATCAACGGCGCGCATTCGATGCCGCCGTCGACGACCTGCGTGCCTATGTCCAAGCCAACGCGGACAGCGCCGAGACACAGAATAACCATGGGACGTTCCTGTTCGAACAGAGACGCAGGGTCGAGGCGGAAAAGGCCTTCCGCCGGGCAATTTCTCTCGATCCGACGCTTTCAGGCCCGCGCATTAATCTTGCCGAACTGTACCGCGCCGTCGGTGACAACGAGAAATCCGAGCATGCTTATGCCGAGGCGGTCGCGGCAAATCCGGACCGGGCCGACCTTCGCTATGGACACGGGTTGTCGCTCGTTCGTCAAAAGGCGATGCCGGATGCGATTGAGGAGTTGGAAGCGGCAGTGCGCCTGGATCCAGGTAATTCCCGATATCGGGCGACGGCGGCGATAGCGCTCGATGCAGTTGGCCGAACGGATGACGCTTTCGCTCTGTTCGCTCCCGCTGTCGTAGGTGGTGCAACTGACGCCAATCTGCTCGGCACTGCCATTCAACTTGGTCTCAAACTCGGACGCTATGCCGAGACGCTTAAGTTTGCGAAGGCGCTCGCCGGTCTCCAGCCGAACGATCCACGGACTGCAGAACTCGTCAGGCAATTACAGGATGCGGTTGAGCACGGCAGGTAAGCTTGGGCTTCGCACTTGTGGCGCGGCAACGGAAATTCGGATGGACGATGGCGTATCCGTTTTCGTTGATCCTGACGGGTTGGGGGCTGGTTCACTTTGCTGTGCTAATCGTTCCTGTGAGGCCGGCATCCAGAGAGCGTGCTGACGCACGTGGGGGAATGCCTCGCCCAACTCGAGTGGGTCAGCAGTTGGCCACGACGCGTGGCCGATCTGAGCGAAGTGGGGACGCTAGGAGCAGGCAGTGACGAATGCGGCGGCCTAGGCCATATGGAAGTAACCGTAGAAGGTCTCGTCGAAGTGCTCATCGCCGAGGTCTTCAATGGCATAGGAGTGGACCTGAAACGCGGCGTTGTTGACACACGTGGAGCTTACAAAATTCCGACGCCGCCTTCTCAACGGCCTTGGCGCAACCACCTCGAATCCTTGACATCACCTTTGATAACGAGGCAGCGCCGGCCTTCACGCGCGACGGCATCTGCAGTCTCCTGGGCGTCTTTGTCTTCGTCGAGATGGAGGATGACGATGTCAGCTCCCTCGCGCGCAAACAGAACTCGTCTTATTCCTGAATCGCCACCGCTGACGATCGCAAACTTGTCCTTCAGCTTGTCAGAGCCGAGATAAAAAGGCGCGTCATAGAGGGCAAGCGGCGACAACTTGGTCTCGTCGCCCGCCCGCCTAGCGCATTAGGCCCGCCGCACGCAGCGCATCTTCGATCGTCCGACGAATGCCGTCCGCCGGTACCGCTCGACGCGGGCTATCCGCTTTGCCGCGCGAGTTGGGGGCAGGGACGTCAATGTCGGCCCCAGGGGTGGGGTGGCTAAAAGATGGCGCTGCAATTCCGAATGACAGCGCAATTTCCTCAGTCGACGAAATGCCGACGTCGAGCATATAGGGTCCTGCCCGCCCGTAACCGCTTTTGACGTCGATTGGCGTGCCGTGGCCCATGCCCTTGACGCGATTGAGCTGTAGGCGCTCCGTCCCGTCAGCACCTACCCAGACCAGGCGTTCAAGCCGTCGCTGTATATGTGATCGAGGGGTTGCTTTTGCATCGTGGATGCCCCGCCACTGCTCGACAATCGCGTCTGCATTGGCCGAGTTGACGATTGCGTCCTGGGTTCCCTGCCAGACCGATATTGAAGGCCATGGCCCCTTTGACTTGGAAGCAGATCGAAGCAGCTTTTGAAGCGATTGTCCGTCGGGAATGCCTTGCGCCCGCATCCGGTCGAACGCCTGTGGTATCGTGTGCGCTGTCCCATAGGGAACGCCCGCTATGATTGCGCCGCCGGCAAAGACTTCAGGATAGGTCGCCAGCATCACATTCGCCATAGCGCCGCCTGCCGACAGGCCGGTGATATAGACCCGGCTGGCATCGATGCCATAGCGTGCTTCGGCGGCCTCGATCATCTGGCGGATCGAAAGCGCTTCCCCTCGATCGCGCGCTATGTCGTTCGACTGGAACCAATTGAAGCAGAGATTGGCATTGTTGGTGCGGATCTGCTGAGGAAACAAGACGACAAAGCCGTTCTCGTCGGCCAGTTTGCTCCATCCCGAGCCAGTATCGTATGTCGCCGCCGTCTGAGTACAGCCATGGAGCACCACGACAAGCGCCGGCCGCGGAGATATTTTGGATGGGACATGAACCCTTGCCTCGAGCTGGCCTGGGTTCGATCCAAAGGCCTCGAATGGAGCCAGGTGGCTTTCGCGGCGAGGCGCGACCGGATTTGTGCGGAATTGTTTGAGAAGGGCGAGGGTGTTGGACAGCGAGCGCATGACAGACCTCCAGGCCGTAACGGCCAGGATGGCTATCATAGCGGCCTTAGGCAGCTATCGGACTTGATTGCTGCAATGCACAATTAATGCTGTGACGCAATATTTCAATAGCGGATCGTTGAATTCGCACGTAACGACTTGGTCGAGTTTAACGGAGGCGCTCACAAATACGTCAATCCAGCCAACGGTTAAGGAAGGTAAGGCAAGACCGTCGCCAAATCGGGCTATGGTCGAGGGTGGTAATGACCACATCCCATTGTGAATTGGGATCGAGAAGGCCCTATGCCTGGATGATCCGTAGTGCCCGGATACCGGCCGCGTGGAGCAGCGCGGCCCTCGTCGTATCGCGGTCTCGTTTTTCGATGCCGCCCGCGGTGGTCTGCAGATCCATCACAGGATCTGCTGCTGTCCGGATCGGCACGATACCGACCTCCTCCCGCATCTCACGGATGGTGGCGACGGCACGTCGAGCAGCTGTCGCACTTCAGAATGTACCTGTGAGTGCAAGGATCGCATAATGTATCGTCGGGAACGAGGTAGGCGGAGAGGCCGCAAGCGCAGCCTCTCACGGGAAGGTCAGTTCACGGCGAGATTCGACCGCCACCGGACTTCGCTTTGATCATCCACGGCAGAACCGCGGGAGCTTTCACGAGTATGCCCTTCTTCTTCGCGAAGGCGCGGAGGGCGTCTCGCGCCACCTGAACGGGCTTGTGACCGTCATGGGCCAGGTAGCACGTCTTCAGGGTCGCGTCATGAATGATGTCGCGATTTCCTTTAGACCATTCCTCAAGGAAATCGATCGCATCGTGCAGGTTTGTGATTTCGAGGACCAGATCCTTCCTTTCACGCAGGTAAACTGGCCGGTCAAACATCTTCGTTTGCATTTCTACCTCACTGAATAGCTCCGTCACCACTCCCAACCTGAGCAGCCAGTCATCCAGCGGTGCCCAGTCGGTGGGGCCGGTCGGTTGGATTTCGTCAGGCCCGCTCTCGGGAGAACGGGCCTGAACCATCGCTCTAGAAGTCCATTCCTGCGCCGGCCGGTAGTGCTGGCGCGGCGTCCTTCTTAGGCTTCTCAGCGATCATCGCCTCGGTCGTAACCAGGAGGCCCGCGACGGAGGCAGCATCCTGGAGCGCGGTGCGCACCACCTTGGCCGGGTCGATCACACCTTGTATATACAGGTCGCCATATTCACCGGTCTGAGCGTTCCACCCGTAGGGGAAGTCCGTTTTCTCGCGCAGCTTGCCGACGATGATTGAGCCTTCGGCGCCAGCATTCTCAGCGATTTGTCGAACCGGTGCCTCGACCGCACGCCTCACGATCTCGATCCCAACCTTTTGGTCTTGATTGGCCGAAGGGAGATCGTCGAGCGCCTTGACCGCCCGTAGCAGCGCGACACCGCCACCAGGCAGAATACCTTCTTCCACTGCCGCTCGGGTGGCATGCAGCGCATCGTCGACGCGGTCTTTCTTTTCCTTCACCTCTACCTCGGTCGAGCCGCCGACACGAATGACGGCAACACCGCCGGCGAGTTTGGCCAGGCGCTCCTGCAGCTTCTCGCGATCGTAGTCGGACGTGGTTTCTTCGATCTGGGCGCGTATCTGCGAGACACGGCCGTCAATATCAGCTTTGGCGCCAACGCCGTCGATGATCGTTGTGTTCTCCTTCTCGATCGTGACTTTCTTCGCCCGGCCGAGCATGTCGAGGGTGACATTCTCGAGCTTGATACCGACGTCGTCAGACACAACCGTGCCGCCGGTGAGAACGGCGATATCTTCAAGCATGGCCTTGCGGCGATCGCCGAAGCCCGGAGCCTTGACAGCTGCGATCTTCAGGCCGCCGCGCAACTTGTTGACGACCAGCGTTGCGAGCGCTTCGCCTTCGACATCTTCAGCAATGATCAGCAGCGGCTTGCTGGATTGCACCACCGCTTCGAGCACCGGCAGCATGGCTTGAAGGTTGGAAAGCTTCTTCTCGTGAATGAGGATGTAGGGATCGTCGAATTCGGTCCGCATCTTGTCGGCATTCGTCACGAAATACGGGCTGAGATAGCCGCGGTCGAACTGCATACCTTCGACGACTTCGAGTTCGGTCTCCGCCGTCTTGGCTTCCTCGACGGTGATGACACCTTCATTCCCTACCTTTTGCATCGCCTCCGCGAGATAACGGCCGATTTCCTCGTCGCCGTTGGCCGAGATCGTGCCGACTTGAGCGATCTCCGAGTTGTTGGAGATCTTGCGGGCGTTGGTCTTGAGTTCCTTCACGATCGCGTCAACCGCGAGATCAATGCCGCGCTTGAGATCCATGGGATTCATGCCGGAAGCAACCGCCTTAGCCCCTTCCTTGACGATCGCCTGCGCCAGCACGGTGGCCGTGGTCGTTCCGTCACCGGCGAGATCGTTGGTTTTGGAGGCGACTTCGCGCAGCATCTGCGCGCCCATATTCTCGAACTTGTCTTCCAGTTCGATTTCCTTGGCGACCGAGACGCCGTCCTTGGTGATGCGAGGGGCGCCAAAGGACTTGTCGATAACGACATTGCGCCCCTTTGGGCCGAGCGTCACCTTGACGGCATTGGCAAGGACATCGACCCCACGCAGCATGCGTTCACGGGCATCGGTGTGAAACTTGACTTCTTTCGCAGCCATTTCCTTAACTCCTCAATAGGCAGCTATTTGACTGGTGGATTTATGGTGTGGTTGGCTCAGGCTGCCTGCTGGCGCTCGACTTGGGCTTCGAGGACACCGAGGACCTCGCTCTCTTTCATGATCAGCAGGTCTTCCCCGTCGATCTTGATCTCGGTCCCTGACCACTTGCCGAACAGGATGCGGTCGCCTGCCTTGACATCGAGCGCTTGGACCTGGCCCGCTTCGTTGCGTTCGCCAGGGCCGACGGCGACGACTTCACCCTCCTGAGGTTTCTCCTTTGCGGTATCGGGAATGATGATCCCGCCCCTGGTTTTCTCTTCCGATTCAACCCGGCGGACGAGAATACGATCATGCAGCGGTCGGAAAGACATGTTTTCCTCCATGGACAAACAGTAGTGACGTTGTTCCCCCATCACCGGACCGGATGACCAGTCCGGACGGGTACAAAACCTCATATGAGCGTCTTGCGCAAAATCATCTGGTTTCACGACTTTTCGGATTCAAGGGGTGAAACCAAAAAAATTAGCACTCGCATCGCGGGGCTGCTAACGTGCTGTAAAGGAACAACAAAGCCCTGCTTTGCGCTGAGAATTCCGTTGATAACCGCGAACAATTACGCCACCTTAGCGCTTATTGAGTAACGGAGATGAAGCATGCGATATTCATCGGCTTTCGAGCGTCAAATAAACGGCTACGGACTGACCACCGCGCATATCCTTTACCGCATTCCCGATTTAGAATCCGTTCTGCGGACCTAAGTCTGGCTCTTGCTCCCGACTTTCCTGAAATGCAGAAATTCCTCGTTTTCTGGCAAGCCAATCTCGACGGTCCGCTGCATTCCGTTCGCTATACCCATCAGCGCCTGATCCGACCGAACGAATGGCGCAGTATTGCAGGTGAGTTCAAGCTGCACTGAGATTTGCGTCGCGACCATAGATGTGGGGCGCCGTCTCGATGGCGCCCATGGGCAGGCAGTTCCTTCAAGACTCCCATCCGGCCGGATTGCAGCGCCGTCAGCGACATCAGGAACATGCGCTCGAGCAATTCGCTCATGCGTATCACGTCCCATTGCTGGCGATTGCCGGTGGCTCGAGCGACCTTCTGTCGAGGTGGCGCGGGGACGCCAGCGGGTCGTCGGCGGCGCGGCGTGCCGGGACAAGTCGCTCCACCAAGCGGATGACGACGGGAGACAGCGGCAGAAACACGGCTGCGACCAGCAGGTTGAAGGCGGCGTGGAGGCCGACGGCGGTTTCATCCGCCCGTTTGAAAACATGTGCTGATCGGCGCGACATGGCTCCTGCTCGCCGTTGGCCACTAAGATTATCGCCCGGTGGCAGAGCGGTACATTGTCACGTAGCATCCTCGCGTTAATGTGGTATTTGATATACTACATTAACGGGGAGCGCCCATGGACACGGACGAAGTACGCAAGCCTATGGTTTTTTCTGGCGAGCAGGTGAGCGGCAGAGATCTCAATGGCAGCAGCCTGATGCCGATGCTCGTCGTCGGGCTTGTGCTGGTTGCAATTGGCTACGCGGCCGTGATGATCTTTGTCTAGGCAGCCGTTTCAGGGGTGGGAGGGGCGTAACCTACGAGGCGGGCGCCCATTAAATGCGCTCCACTGGATAGGCGAAGCAGAGCCAGGCTGGTTGGCGGGCCACCGTAGAGAGGCTGCCTCCGGGACGTCAGCGGCCTATCGCCGTTGGTGGCCTGTTTCTACCGCTGCGCGGTGTGTGTGATTGTGGAAAGAACGTCTACGCGCTGTGTCCTGACTGAGCCGTCCGCCTCGACGATTGCCTGCCAGCGCCTATTGCCGCAGCGCACAGAAAGGCGCCAGCGGCCGTCATCCTCTCCTACCCCGCGTTCCACACGGGAGGAGACCAGGCCGCGGCGCATGTGGTCGCGCAAGGTTTGCGTCGGCCAGTTGAAGCGTGCCGCAAGCATCTCTGCCGGCAACAGGAATTCGCCTGCTGCATCGCGGGAAAGAACGAGCGGCTGGGTGTTGATTTCCATCATGACAGCGTCTCGGGCGCAGTCGGCGCAACGAGCAAGGAACCCTTGCCGCCGTCGAAGGCGATGGCAAGGCGAACGCAATGGACGATGCGCGGCGCCCGGTCGAGCAGGTGCATGGCGAACTCCGGCGGATGCGGCATGTGGAGCGCAGCAATCATCAATCCCGATACCATCCAGTCCCCCTTCGTCTCACGCAGCGTTCGCATTGATACCGAGCAGCGGGCCGAGCGCCGCCCGGTTCTGCACGATGTCGGCTAGCGTGTACTTGTCGAGCACGGCGAGGAACGCGCCTAGCGCCTCGTGCAGCATGCCCTTGAGCTGACAGGCTGGCGAAATCACGCAGCTGTGCCCTCCTGCTTGCATGCATTCGGCCAGCGCGAACTCCTCCTCGGTCGCTCGCACCAGCGCGCCAACAGCGATCTCCTCCGGTGTCTTCGCGAGCCGGATGCCGCCCGCACGCCCGCGCGTCGTTTCGACGATTCCGAGGTCGCGCAAAGTCTGCGCCACCTTAAGGAGGTGGTTGCGTGAAAGCCCATAGGCTTGCGCCACGTCATTGACCGTGCATGTGCCGTTCCGTCGCGTCGCGGCGAAGATCAGCATGCGCAGGGCATAGTCGGTGTGGAGTGTCATTCGCATCGTCGCAGTGAATTCCATAAAGTGGTATTTTGTG
>NZ_JBQENZ010000051.1:0-22284 GCF_052044935.1 Ensifer sp. 22460 | reverse complement strand
GCAACGACACCATTCACGGCCTCGATCGGCGTCTTCAGCACCGCCTGGCGGAAGGGATTCTCCGTCCGGTCGAACTCCATGATCGGCTCGATCGGGTTTACCCGCACCGGATCTGGCGTCATCGCCGCCATGAACTGTAGCGCCGCGGCAAGATGCACGCCGGTACCCCAGACATGCGGCACGATGCGCACGCCGTGCAACGTAGCAAGACTTGCAATCTTCGCCATCTCGGAGAACCCACCGCAGCCGCAGAGATCCGGCTGCAGGATATCGACGGCGCGGCTCTCGATCGCTGGCCACATGCCGTAGCGTGTATGCCAGGTCTCGCCGCCGGCGACCGGGATGGGCTGCCCGGCTCTCACCTCGCAATAGGCCGAAAGCTGTTCCGGCACCACTGGCTCCTCGAACCAGTCGATATCGTAGTCCGCCGCCGCCTTGCCGAGGCGGATCGCCTCGGTGACGGTGTAGCCGTGGTTGGCGTCGATCATCAGCCGCATTTCATCGCCGATCGCCTCGCGCACGGCGCGGATGACGCGCAGGTCTTCGTCGATGCTAAAGCCGATCTTGATCTTGCAGGCGTGAAACCCCTGCGCCCGGCGTTCCGCCATCTCCATGGCATTGTCGGAGACGCGGTCGACCCCGTCGCGCTTGAAGCTGCCGGTCGCATAGGCGCGCACGCTCTCGCGCCAGCGGCCACCGAGCAGCATGGAGACCGAGGCACCGTGATGTTTGCCCTTGATATCCCAGAGCGCGATGTCGATGCCGGACAGCGCCGTGATCGCCAGACCGCGCTGCCCCTGATCACGCAGCGCATTATAGAGGATCGCCCAGAGTTTTTCGGTCTGGCGCGGGTCCTGGCCGATCAGCCAGGGGGAATAGGCGGCGACCACGGCCGCATTGGGTCTCGCCGGCCCAAGGCATTCGCCCCAGCCGACGGTCCCGTCATCGCATTCGATCTCGACTAGCACATGCGCGCGCCGATCAAAGCGCATCGACGCGCTTTCGAACGGCACCGCCAGCCGGTGCTCGAGGAGATGGGTGCGGACGGCGGTGATCTTCATGCCACTCCTCCCTGCCCGTCACGCTTTGCGCTTGTGACTGCCGATGAGGGCGTCGAGCAGCTCGACTTCGGCCCCCGTCAGGTCCTTGAGCGGGCTGCGCACCGGACCCGCATTGAACCCCTGCAGGCGCACGCCCGCCTTGACCGCCGAAACGGCATAGCCCTTGGCGCGGTTGCGGATGGCCATGAACGGATAGAAGAAATCGTTGAGGATGCGCTCGCAGGTGGCGCGGTCGCCGCTGCGCAGCGCCGCGTAGAACTCGTTGGCAAGACCCGGAACGAAGTTGAAGACGGCGGACGAATAGGTGGTGAAGCCAGCACCGAGATAGGCCTCGGCAAAAAGCTCGGCGGTCGGCATGCCGCCGAGATACATCAGCCGGTCGCCCATCTTGGCGGTGACCTGGCGCACGAGGCCGATATCACCGGTGCCATCCTTGAAGCCGATCAGGTTCGGGCATTCGTCACAGAGCCGCGCCAGCGTGTCGGGCTGCAGCACGGAGTTGTCACGGTTATAGACCATGACACCGATGCCGACCGACTGGCAGATCGTCTTCACATGGGCGTAGAGCCCTTCCTGCGGCGCATCGATCAGGTAGTGCGGCAGAAGCAGAATACCGTCCGCACCCACCCGCTCGACCGAGCGGGCAATATCGACCGCAACCTCGGTGCCGTAGCCGCAGCCGGATACGATCGCCGTATCGCCGGCAACCTCCTTGGCGGCGGCGACGATGCCGGGGATTTCATCGGGCTTCAGCGAGAAGAACTCGCCAGTTCCGCCGGCCGCAAACAGCACCGGCGCCTTGTAGCCGGCCAGCCACTCGACATGTGCCTTGTAGCTCTCCGGCGCAAAGCGACCGTCTTTGTCGAAGTGCGTGACCGGGAAGGAAAGGAGGCCCGATCCAAGCGCGGCCTTGATCTGTTTTGGGGTCATTTCTTTTAGTCCTCTGCGTGTTTTCAGAATGGAAATTTCGAATGAGATGAGCCGGTTTGGCACGAACTCATCATATAACATGTATGATGAGTTCGTGGTCGGCATCACCATCAGCGGGCCAGCCAACCACCGTCCACATTGAGAATGGCGCCGTGAATGTAATCGGCCGCAGCCGACGACAGGAAGACGGCAGCGCCGGCGATGTCTTTGGGCCTGCCCCAGCGATTGGCTGGGATGCGATCAAGGATCGCTTTGTTGCGATCCGGGTCGTCGCGCAGCGCTTCGGTGTTGTTGGTTTCGATGTAGCCGGGCGCGATCGCGTTCACATTGATGCTCTTCGCGCCCCACTCGTTGGCAAGCAGCTTGGTGAGCCCCGAGACGCCGTGCTTGGACGCCGTATAGGAGGGCACGCGGATGCCCCCCTGGAAGGAAAGCAGCGATGCGATGTTGACGATCTTTCCGGGCCGGCCCTTTGCCAGCAGTTCCTTGGCGAATGCCTGGCAGGTGAAGAACAGCGCTTTGACGTTGACGTCCATGACGTCGTCCCAGTCGGCCTCGCTGAATTCCACCGCATCGGCGCGGCGAATGATGCCGGCATTGTTGACGAGGATATCGTAGCCCTTTCCGGCAAAAACGTCGCGTGCGGCCATGGGATCGGCGAAATCCAGAGCAAGCGAAGCGGCTTCCCCGCCGGCTCTTGCGATGATTTCAAGCGTTTCCTCAGGCGCGCGCCGCGCCGCGCAAGTCACCTCGGCGCCAGCCGCAGCAAGGCCTACGGCGATGGCCTGTCCAAGCCCGGTGTTCGCGCCGGTGACAAGGGCCTTATGACCTTGAAGGGAAAAGGGATTTGTCACTTCAGTTCCCCCGGCTGGATGAACTCCATGTCGGTATAGTCGACATTGTCGCCAGCCATGGCCCAGATGAACGTGTAGGAGCCGATGCCAGCGCCCGAATGAATGGACCAGGGGGGAGAAATCGCGCCTTCCTCGTTGGAAATGAAGAGATGGCGGGTTTCCTGCGGCTCGCCCATCAGGTGCAGCACTCGCGATTTTTCGTCCATGCCGAAGTAGAGATAGGCCTCCATGCGGCGATCATGGACATGCGCCGGCATCGTGTTCCAGACAGAGCCATCTTCAAGCGTCGTGTAGCCGAGGACAAGCTGGCAGCTCTCCATGACCAGCGGGTGGATGAACTGGTTGATCGTGCGCTTGTTGGAGGTTTCGGTCGTGCCGAGTTTAACCTCCTTGCTGCCCGCAATGGTCACGAGCTTCGCAGGCAGGCTGCGATGGGCAGGGCAGGAGGTGATGTAAAAGCGCCCTTCCCCGGAGAAGGTTACAGGCCCCGTACCCATTCCAAGATAGAGAACGTCGCCGCGGTTGAGGCTGTAGGTCCCCTGTTCGGTCGTGACCGTGCCGGTTTTGCCCACATTGACGATGCCCATCTCGCGCCGGTCGAGAAACGACGGCGTCTTGGTTTCCTCCACTTTGTCGAGCGTCAGCGGCTTGCCTGCAGGCACGGCCCCGCCCATCACGAAGCGATCGTAGTGGGTGTAGATCAACCGGATCTCGCCCGATCGAAACATGTCCTCAGCGAGAAAATGCCTGCGGAGGCCCTCGGTGTCGAGTGTCCTTGCGTAGTCCGGATTGACGGCCTGCCGCGTTTCGACGGTCAGCATGAATGTCCTCCTTCAGTGATTGCGACCAACATGTAATATGTGTTAGGCATAGTTGTATGATATGTCTGACAACGTCAAGAGGCAAATGCCAACCTCGATTTTCGATTGCAACTCCTCAAGGGGAAGACCTGGATTGAAACGCCTTCTCATCACTGGCGCGGCGGGTCAGCTTGGCCGCGTGATGCGCACACGGCTCTCTGGCCTGGCCGACACGATCCGCCTTGCTGATCGCACAGGTCTTGGAGCGCCAGCTGACCGCGAGGAGCTCATTCAATGCGATCTGGCCGACGCTCAAGCCGTGAACAACATGGTCGCCGGCTGCGACGGTATCGTCCATCTTGGCGGAGCTTCGGTCGAAGGCCCGTTTGAGGGGATCCTGCGCGGAAACATCGCCGGTCTCTACAATCTCTTTGAGGCTGCCCGCGCAAATGGCCGGCCGCGCATCGTCTTTGCGAGCTCCAATCATACGATCGGCTACTATCCGCAAGCCGAACGGCTCGATCCCCTTGCCCCATTTCGCCCGGATGGACTCTACGGGGTCTCCAAATGCTTCGGCGAGGCGCTTGCGCGCCTGTATTTCGAGAAGTTCGGGCAGGAGACGGCGCTGGTGCGGATCGGCTCCTGTACGCCAGAGCCAACGAATTACCGGACGTTGTCGACCTGGCTTTCTCATGGAGACTTCGCGTCGCTGATCGAGGCGATCTTCCGCGTCCCGGTTTTGGGCTGTCCCGTGATCTGGGGTGCATCGGCAAACGACGCCGGTTGGTGGGACAACGCACACCTCGGCTGGCTGGGCTGGAAACCCAGGGACAATGCCGAAACCTTCCGGACGCGCCTCGCGGAGGCCCCGCCGCAGCCCGGCCCCGACGAATCCACGGCTCGCTTTCAGGGCGGTGCCTATGTCGACAATCCGATCTTTAGGGAGTGATGAATGATCTTCAAGCCGCATGGAAAACATCTGGTCGCAGGCGAATGGATCGCAACCGGGCAGACATTCAAGAGCGAGCCGGCGTCTGGCCCGGCCTTTGATTTCTCCGTCGGAACGACCGAACTGGCGAACAAAGCGGCCGAGGCCGCGGAGGAAGCCTTCTGGTCCTTCGGCTACTCGACCCGCGACGAGCGCTCAGCATTCCTCGACGCCATCGCCGACGAGATAGAGGCGCGCGGGGCGGCGATCACCGAGATCGGAAGCGCGGAAACCGGATTGCCGGGCGCCCGCCTTGAAGGCGAGCGCGCACGCACGACCGGCCAGCTTCGGCTGTTTGCCTCCCATATTCGCAAGGGCGAGTACCTCGACAGGCGACATGATGAGGCCCTACCGGACCGCAAGCCCCTGCCCCGTCCCGACATCCGTCTGATCCAACGACCGATCGGTCCTGTTGCCGTCTTCGGCGCTTCCAATTTTCCGCTGGCCTTCTCGACCATGGGCGGCGATACGGCCTCGGCGCTCGCGGCAGGCTGCCCTGTTGTCGTCAAGGGTCATTCGGCCCACCCGGGGACCGGCGAGATCGTCGCCGAGGCTGCCCTGGCTGCCATCAAGGCGCACGGATTGCATCCAGGTGTGTTTTCACTGATCCAGGGTGGCCGCCGCGACGTCGGTACGGGCCTCGTGACGCACCCGCTGATCAAGGCGGTCGGCTTCACCGGTTCACTTGCCGGCGGGCGGGCGCTCTTCGATCTTTGCGCAGGGCGGCCGGAGCCCATTCCCTTCTTCGGCGAACTCGGCTCGGTGAACCCCATGTTTCTCCTGCCGGAGGCGATCAAGGCGCGCGGCGCGGAGATCGCCAAGGGATGGGCAGGTTCACTCACCATGGGGGCCGGGCAATTCTGCACCAATCCGGGCATCGCGGTGATCCTTGCCGAGCAGGCGCCCGCCTTCGCGAAAGCTGCCCGCGCAGCACTTTCAGGCGTCGAGCCGCAGGTCATGCTCACCGAAGGCATCGCCAGGGCCTATCGCGAAGGACGCGACCGCGTATCGAAGGGGGGCGGCGTTCGCGAGATTCTCAGCACAAGCTGTGGTCAGCGGGATGTCACGCCCAATCTCTTTCTCGTCCCGGCGCGTGAATGGCTCGGCAATCATGTCCTTGCAGAGGAAGTCTTCGGTCCACTTGGACTGATCGTCACGGTCGAGAGCTTCGAAGAGATGATCGTGGTGGCAAAGCGTTTCAAGGGACAGTTGACGGCAACCCTGCATCTCGACGACGGCGATGTCGATTTCGCGCGCAAGCTCATGGTGATCCTTGAGCGCAAGGCGGGCCGTATCCTGACCAACGGTTATCCGACCGGAGTCGAGGTCTGCGATGCGATGGTTCACGGCGGTCCCTATCCCGCGTCCACCAATTTCGGCGCAAGCTCGGTCGGTACCATGGCCATCCGCCGGTTCCTAAGGCCCATCTCCTATCAGAACATTCCTGAGCGCCTGATGCCTCAGGATCTGAAGTCGGTGTAGCGACGGATTGCACCATCACCCATTGATGGCGTATCCACAAACGGACCGACGAAGATCTTGGGGAGCGGCCCCTTACATGATGACAGCGACGACATCCGATCCCTCCGCCTTCCAGGGCAAGACGCTTGTGGCGCAGGTTACGGATGCTCTTCGTTCCCAGATAGCTAAGGGGCGCTACCATCCCGGCGACCGCCTGCCGTCCGAAGCACAGCTCACCCACCGTCGTACGCGAAGCGATTGCGGCCTTGCGCTCCGACGGTCTGGTCGAACCTCGGCAGGAGCGGGCGTATTCCTGCTGGAGCAGGCTGCGTCCGCGCGGCGGCCATTTCAACAGGTCGACCTCACGCGCGTGTCGTCGCTGATCGAGACGCTGGAGCTTAGAACCGCAGTCGAGGGCGACGCGTCCGCACTTGCAGCCCTTCGCCGCTCGCCCGGTCAGGAAGGCAAGCTCATCGAAGCCTTTGATGCCTTGCCTGCGCGGCTGCGGGCAAACCGACCGCCGAGGCTGATTTCGGCTTTCACGTCGCGATCGCCGAAGCAACCAACAATCCGCGCTTTAGCGAGTTTTTTAAGGCGCTCGGACCGGCCGTCATCCCCCGTCGCGCCATCGTGGATAGCGGCGAGGAGGCTCTTCTTCCTGCCGACGAACTCAGCCGTCTTCTGAACGAACACGAGGCAATTCTTCTGGCCATACAGAACGGCGACGAGGATGCAGCACGCGCGGCGATGCGCAACCATCTCAAGAACAGCCAGATACGCTACCGCTCCATGTTGCGGGCCGCACGCTGAGGATGCGCGTCCGCAGCCGCCCTTGCATTCGAACAGATAACGGCTAACATGCCAGACAGGTTCGACACAGGCGGAGTGAAAATGGAAGCCGAAAACAATCACGTTCGCGGCACCTCGCTAGCGGCAAAGATCAGCGCTGCACTTCGCCGCGAGCTGACGGAGGGTGTATTTCGCCCCGGCGACAGGCTTCCGAGCGAAAGCGCCCTCACAAAGGAATATTCCGTCAGCCGGACTGTCGTTCGGGAGGCTATCGCGATCCTGCGTGCAGACGGTCTTGTCGAGGCACGCAAGGGCGCCGGCATCTTTGCTCTTGAAACCCAGCAGGACAAGAACCAGCCCTTCAAGGACCTTACGACCCAACGGATTTCCTCGGTGATCGAACTCCTTGAATTAAGGACGGTTTTCGAGGTGGAATCAGCAGGGCTTGCTGCATCTCGTCGCTCTGCAGCACAGATAGAGGCGATCCTCGAGGCGCATCACCGTGTCGGCGAATGCCTGGCATCGGGCGCGCCCACGCGTGAGGCGGATTTCGAGCTTCACCTTGCGATTGCGGAGGCCACTCAGAACCGGCGCTTCCCGGAGTTTCTTCAGCTGATCCGCTCCGGCATCATCCCGCGTGGCGAATTGCAGGGCTCGGCGCCCGGATCGCGCCCGAAAGACTATAACCTCCACCTGCAGGAGGAGCACGGCCAGATCGTCGATGCCATCATCGAGGGAAATGCGGAAGCCGCGCGCGAACGGATGCGCGCCCACCTTCGCGGCAGCCTAGATCGGTACAAAGTGCTTTTGCGTTCGCGCACCATGGCAACCGAAGAAAGTTGATCCGGAAGGCGACTTCACAGTTGTCATACAAATATAAGAACATGTATGGTGATGTTGTTATACAACATCACCGAGGTTTACATGACTCTCCCCACTTTCCCCGCAGTATCGCCGGACGCTGGCGTGACCCGTCAGGTTCTTTCCGATTCCCCCGAACTCATGGTCGTGTCGTTTCGCTTTGAATCCGGCGCCAAAGGCAAGCTGCACCGCCACTCGCACGTGCAATCCACCTATGTGGCGCGCGGCCGTTTTCGCTTCTTCCGCAACGGCGAGGCCTATGAATTGCAGGCTGGCGACAGTCTCGTTATCCCCGGAAACACCGAACATGGCTGCCAGTGCTTGGAGGCGGGGGAGCTCATCGATTGCTTCACGCCCCGGCGCGACGATTTCCTGTGATTGGTTTGGCTTGACAGCATGACAAGCCTGTGACAGGTTTGCCGAAGTTGTCATACAGGATAGGAGCCTGTACCGCCTTACCTTCAGGCGACTGACACACGGAGGAACCATGTCACTACGCCGCATCCGCTTCTATGGCGCGGCCGGACAGATCGGGACCATCGCGGTCACGCTGCTCGGCCTGCTTCTCCTGACCTTTTTCATCGGCCGGCTGATGCCTGCCGATCCCGTCCGCGCCATCGTCGGAGAGGACGCGACCCGCGAGACCTATGAGCAGGTTTACCGCTCTCTGGGCCTCGACCGACCGCTCTGGGAACAGTTCTTCTATTATCTCGGTGACGTCTTCACAGGCAATTTCGGCACCTCCATTCGAACCGGCCAGCCTGTGATCCAGGATATCCTGCATGTTATGCCGGCGACCATTGAGCTTGCGACCTTCGCGATCCTCATCGGCGCGGGGCTTGGCGTTCCGCTGGGCGTCCTTGCCGCCGTCAACAAGGATCGCTGGCCGGATCATGTCGTGCGCGTCTTCAGCCTCTTCGGCCATTCCATGCCGATCTTCTGGACCGGCATGATCGCGCTGATCGTTTTCTACGCCCATCTCGGCCTCGTTGGCGGCAGTGGGCGGATGGATCAGTTCTATATTGGCCTTGTCGAGGAGCGCACGGGCTTCCTGCTGATCGACAGCCTATTGGCGGGTGAGATGGACGTCTTCTGGTCAGCGGTCAACCACATCATCCTGCCGGCTGCCCTGCTCGGCTATTCCTCATCCGCCTACATCACGCGTATGACGCGCAGCTTCATGCTCGATCAGCTCGGCCAGGAGTACGTGACGACCGCGCGTGTGAAGGGTCTTTCGCGCAGCCAGACGATCTGGCAGCATGCCTTCATCAACATTCGCGTCCAGCTGGTCACCATCATTGCGCTTGCCTACGGCTCCCTGCTCGAAGGCGCAGTGCTGATCGAGACGGTTTTTGCCTGGCCGGGTTTTGGCCAGTACCTCACCAGCAATCTCATCACCGGCGACATGAATGCCGTCATGACCTGCGTACTGATCGTGGGCATCATCTTCATCGGACTGAACCTGCTGTCCGACGTTCTCTACCGCATCTTCGATCCGAGGACACGCTGATGGACACGCGCGTTCAACCCACCTTCCGTCTGCCGGCTCCCGTACAAGCGCTGAAGAACATCGTTCTTTTCCTGCTGAAGAGCCCGACTTCGACCTTCGGCCTTTTCGTGCTGGCGTTGCTTGTCCTTGTCGCCGCCTTCGCGCCGCTTATCGCGACCCATGACCCCTATGCGCAAGATCTCGCCTACACCTTGCAGGCGCCCGGCAACGGTCACCTCTTCGGTACCGACGAGCTTGGCCGAGACATCTTCAGCCGGCTGGTCTTCGGCGCGCGCATCACACTCACGATCATCTTCCTCGTCTCGATCGTCGTCGGTCCGATCGGTCTCATCATCGGCACGACGGCCGGTTATCTCGGTGGCAAGGTCGATACGGTGATGATGCGGATCACCGACATTTTCCTGTCCTTCCCGAGCCTCATTCTCTCGCTCGCCTTCGTCGCAGCACTCGGCCCAAGCCTGAACAATGCCATCATCGCGATCGCGCTCACTTCCTGGCCGCCCATCGCACGGCTGGCGCGCGCCGAGGCGATGACCTTCCGCAAAGCGGATTACATCTCGGCTGCACGACTGCAAGGGGCCTCCTCGACGCGCATCATCTTCAAGTCGATCATGCCAATGTGCCTGCCTTCGGTCCTCATCCGACTGACGCTGAACATGGCGACAGTCATCCTGACCGCCGCGGGCCTCGGCTTCCTCGGACTCGGTGCGCAACCTCCGCTTCCGGAATGGGGCGCGATGATCGCGACCGGCCGCAAGTACATGCTGGACAGCTGGTGGCTCGTCACCTTCCCAGGCATTTCCATCCTTTCCGTCAGTCTCGCATTCAACCTGCTTGGCGACGGCTTGCGTGACGCGCTCGATCCGAAGCAGATGAACCGGAGATAGCCCCATGGAAAAGACCATTCTCGAAGTCGAGAACCTGCGCATCCGCTATGGCGGCGCTCCGACGGACGCAGTGCGCGGCGTTTCCTTCACTCTGGGACGCGAGCGTCTCGGCATCGTCGGTGAAAGCGGCTCCGGCAAATCGACGGTCGGACGCGCGCTTTTGCGCCTTCTGCCCGGCGCAACCATTACCGCCGACCGACTTTGCTTTGCCGAGCTCGATCTGCCGTCACTCTCCGAAAAGGAAATGCTCAAGGTCCGCGGCCGGCGCATGTCGATGATCCTGCAGGATCCGAAGTTTTCGCTAAACCCCATTCGCCGCGTCGGCGACCAGGTGGCGGAAACCTATCTGCGGCACTTCAGGTGCTCGAAGGCCGAAGCGCGCGACAAGGCCCTTGCCATGCTTGAAGCGGTGAAGATCCGCGACTCGAAGCGCGTCTACGACCAATATCCGCACGAGATATCCGGTGGCATGGGCCAGCGTGTCATGATCGCCATGATGCTGCTTGCCGACCCGGACCTCGTCATCGCTGACGAGCCGACTTCGGCGCTCGATGTGACGGTGCGGCTGCAGGTGCTGAACATCCTTGATGGTCTTGTCCGGGATCGCGGCATCGGCCTCATCATGATCAGCCATGACTTGAACCTGGTGCGTAACTTCTGCGACCGCGTCCTGATCATGTATGCCGGTCGAATCGTTGAAACCTTGGCGGCTGCGGACCTCGACAAGGCCAAGCATCCCTATACGCGCGGCTTGCTCGCGGCGCAGCCGCGGATCGGCGGCGGGCGCGCACCGCTTGCCGTGCTTGATCGCCGTCCTGAATGGCTGGAGGAAATTGCCTGATGTCCGTTTCAGTCGAATGCCGCGATCTCGCTATCACCTTCGGCACGGGTCCAACGGCCGCCAAGGTTCTTCCAGGCGTCACCTTCTCGGTGCAACCCGGCGAGTGCTTCGGGCTCGTTGGCGAAAGCGGCTCGGGCAAATCCACAGTCCTGCGCTGCGTTTCGATGCTGACAGACATTTGGACCGGTGACATTCTCATCGGCGGAAAGCCGGTGCGCGACATGCCGCTCATCAAGCGTTGCCGCATGCTGCAGATGGTGTTCCAGGACCCTTACGGCTCGCTGCATCCGCGCCAGTCGGTGCGCACCGTCCTCAACGAGCCGCTCGTCATCCACAAACTTGGTGACCGCGAAGAGCGCATGCGCAAGGCCATCACCGATGTCGGCCTCCCGATCTCGTTCCTCGACCGGTTCCCTCACCAACTCTCCGGCGGCCAAAGGCAGCGGGTGGCGATCGCTCGCGCGTTGATCCTCGAGCCATCGCTGTTGCTGCTCGACGAGCCGACGTCGGCGCTCGATGTTTCGGTGCAGGCGGAGATCCTCAACCTGCTTCAGCGCCTGCGCGAAGAACGTGGCTTCACCTACATCATGGTGACGCACGATCTCGCCGTGGTCGACCATATGTGCGACCGCTTTGCCGTCATGCTCCATGGCGAAATCACCGAAGTTCTGCCGCGCGAGGCGATCCCCGGAAATCGCGCGACCCATCCCTATGCCCGCGAACTGATCGGCGCCTCGCTGGAATATGAGGGCGCGCACTGAAGCTCCCGCAAGCCAACTCCATTGCAAGGCTACCCTCCTCGGCCTGCGATGCGTGAACAAAATTCTCCCCCGACTTGCCCGGCCCAGTGCCGGGCTTTTTTTTTGCCGGGCCTTTCTTGCTGCGGGGGACGAGCACTGGAGTTTATCGGCAATTCACCATGCCCGACGTCGGCAATGTCGGCCCAAACGCGGTTGCGGCCTGCAGCTGCCCCAAGAACCGCCGCGCGCCCTCGAGCATTTTCGTGCTCCCGCGCACGGCGCTCGTTCACCGACATGAGGCGCAGCGGGATTCACTGCGGACAACACCGCATCGATCGAGATGGGGGTCAGGTGAAGCACATGTCCGACCTCGCGCCGGTCGCCGCGTCAAGCCGTGGCCGGACTTACGGCGGTCGATCCTGACGTTGCCGCCGGCGCCGTTCCCGATCATTTCAAGAGAGTAAGGGGCGGCGTTCCTTAAAGCGACAGGCGGTTTCATTTGCGCTCGCAAAAAACGGAAAAAGGCGCGTCTCGCGACGCGCCTTTTTAGATTCGATACAGGCCAAGGGCCGGGATTACCGTTCCTTCTTCACCCCTTCGAAACGCGAAAGCCAGGGGCTGACGATCATGCCCTTCACGTCGCTTCGGAAGGCTGCTGTGTCGACGACTTCCGAGAACGGCTGGATCGACATGACGATCTCGTCCATGTAGGTCTGTACGCCTTCATAAAGTTTGATCTGCTTGGCGGTGTCGCGCTCGACCAGCGCCTCCTCGATCATCTTGTTCAGCTTTTCGTCAAAGAAGCTGGTACGCCAGCTCTGGTAGTTGGTGAGCTTCGCGTCATCAGAATTGTTCGGGTTATAGGCAACGGACCTGAGGTTGTTGTCCGGGTGCGGCTGCTGGCCGCCGCCACCACGGCCAAGCAGCAGTTCGAAATTGCGCTCACGCATCGCGCCGTAGATCTGGTCTCCCGAGCCGCTAATGAGTTCGGCCTGAATACCCGCCTGGCCAAGGGTGTTCTGGATGGCGGTCGCCGCCTTCATGAAGGGGTCTTCGGAAAGGACGCGCAAGGTGGTCTTGAAGCCGTCCGGATAGCCCGCCTCGGCAAGCAGGGCCTTGGCCTTCGCGACATCCAGCTTGTAGCCTTCATCCGGCAAAGCGCCGAGGACCCCCGTCGACAGCGGCCGCTGGTGCAGCTTGCCGTAGTAGGGCATCACCGCTTTGTCGAGACCTTCGTAGTCGATGAGATAACGAAGCGCCTCACGGACCTTCCTGTTGGCGAACCGTTCGTCCTTCATCGAAACGCTGAGGTAGTAAAAGCCCGAGCCCGGGGTCGATTCGATCGTGATCGCCTCGTCCGCTTCCAGCGACTTCAGATCCGGCGCCTGAAGCGAATAGGCAACGTCAATATCACCCTTTTCCAGTAGCAGGCGTTGCGACTGCGATTCCGGCAGGTGGCGCAGCAATACACGCTTCATTCCCGGCGCCTCGCCCCAGTACTCGCCATTGCGGGTGAGAATGATGAATTCGTTCGACTTCCACTGCGTCAGCGTGAACGGACCGGAGCCGGCCGAATTCAAGGTCAGCCATGCGGCCCCAAGATCGCCGTCCTTCTCGTTTTCGAGCGCCGCCTTGCTGTCGATGATCGAGCCGGGTCCGTTTTGCGCGAGGATCATCAGGATCAGGTTCGGGTCGTCAGCCTTCGCCAGATGCAAGACGAAGGTGCGATCGTCTTCGACGACGAACAGCTTGTCGGCCGCTTCCAGCGTAAAGCCGCGGGTCTTGAGGAAGGACGATTGCGCCAGATTGCGCGCAAGCAGACGCTTCAGGCTCCAGGCGACGTCCTCGGCGGTGACGGGATTGCCGGAAGCAAACTTGGCGTCGCTGCGCAGGTGGAACCGGATCGACATGCGGTCGTCGGCCACTTCCCAGCGTTCTGCCAGCCGCGGCTGAACGCTGCGGTCCTGCGGCGAGAGCACGACCAGCGTGTCATAGATGTTGTTCAGCACCTGGACCGTCTCGCGACCGGTGATGGCGGCCGGGTCGAGGGTCAAAATATTGCTCATGGTCGTGGCGACGACGAGTTGATCTTCCGGTGTTTCGGCCAGGACGACATGGGGCATCGTCGTGACGAGAAGCGCACTGAATGCGACCGTTGCTAGAAAGTGTTTCATGCTTCCTCCTTTGCGGCCGTCCACTCGGGAAGCGGCCTTCCGATTACAAGATCCGCCGGCCTGTTCCTCCACAGGCAAAGACCGGATCAGCCAAGAATTTCGCCGACAGGCACGGCGAGCGCCCGTCCGATTGCTGCCGTGTTCGCGGCCTCGAGATGCACCCCATCGATCTCCGACGCCCGCGTGACCGAGCCAGCATCAAAGAACGGGTGGCCGAGCTCTTCTGCGAGCTTGCGGTAGAGCGGAGACAGCCGCTCGGATTCGGCCACGCTGCGGCCCGCCGCCGGATGTCCGCCAGGCCCGGGTGAGCAGGGAGGCGGCGCAACGATCAAAAGCTTCGGTTTCGCCCCCTTCGGTTTGTAGGGAAAGGTTTCGACGATCTGCGCGAGCCGGCGCATGCCGGAAACGGCCCCCTCTGCCCGCCCGCCATGGACAGGCTTGATGTCATTGGTCCCGAGCATGACAATGACGAGGTCGAGCGGCATGTGGCTGGCGAGCGTCACTTCCAGCGCCTTGGCGCCGTTGCGGCATGCGGGGCCCGCATGGTCGTCGTAGCAGGTGGTGCGGCCGCCGAGGCCTTCAGGGATGATCCTTGCCAGGCCACCGAGTGTTTCGCCCAGAACCTCAGGCCATCGCCCTTCCGGCGGATGTCGCAGGCCCGTTGCCGGGTCGGCGCCCCAGGTCAGGCTGTCTCCGAAAGCGAGAACGGTTTTCATCGCAAGGTCCCCGCTCGTCACCGCACGCGGTTGTTTTCAATGAAGCTGAAGTCGATTTCCTCGCCGAGCCCCGGACGATCCGGCACGTGCACATAGCCATCGCGATCCATTGGATCGGACAGCGACTTCAGGTAGTCATGCCCGTCGTCATATTCGAGGAACGGATGCAGCAGGCCGCGCTCGTACCAGCGGCAGTTCTTGGTGGCGGCCACGACATGCAGGTTCATCGCGGTGTTGCCGTGCACCTCGCACTCCATGCCGAATGCTTCGGCAAGGTGCATCGTCTTCAGCGCCGGCGTAATGCCGCCGACGTCGTTGACGCCTGTGCGAAGGATGTCGCACGCACCCGCCTTGATCCACTCCGCACGGTGCCAATGCTTGCCGGCAGCACTTTCCGGGCCAACGACGGGAATGTCGAGATTGTCGGCGAGCCACTTGTAGGAAGAAAGCGACTGCTCATCCATTGGCTCCTCGATCCAGTCGAAGTCCAGCTTTTCGAGCCCCCGCCCGAGTTCAAGCGCATCGGTGCGGGAATACCAGTGGAAGGCATCGATCATCAGGCGAATATCCGGCCCCACGGCTTCGCGCACAGCGGCGCAGGCCTTGATGTCCATCTTCACGTCCGGAGCCCAGCTGACCGGCGGCATCCAGGTGTGCAGCTTGATGCCTTTGTAGCCGCGCTTGACGAGGGTCTCGGCGAAGCGCCCATAGTCCTCGGGGGTTGAAAGGCCGCCCTCAAGCTCATCACCACACATGATCGAACCATAGGCGAGCACCTTGTCGCGATAACCCCCGATCAACTTGTATACAGGTTGCTTCAAGGTACGCCCTGCCAGATCCCACAGCGCGCAATCCACTACCGCCAGGGTGCGGTCCGTGAGCTGTGCTGCAGAACCGCGTTGCCAATGGGCGAGATCCTGCCACAGCCGTTCGCGGTCGCGATGATCTTCCCCGATCAACACCTTCTTGACGAACTTGTCGATGACATGCGGCCGGACGATCTCCGGCGCCGTAAAGGAATGCCCCTCGTGACCGTCTTCCGTGCGAATTGTCAGCATTGCCTGCTCGACCTGATGCGGCGGGCCGGGATGCGCGTGACCAGCACTGTCCGAGTGGCGGCGTGTGGTCGTGCGGAAAACCCGCACCTCGACGTCGGTGATGATCATTGTTCCTCCGGTATGCGAATTGGGCCGGCTTACTGAGCCATCCTGTATAACACATACTTAGACAGATTATCGAACATATGTCAAACTTGTATTACAGGTTTGTTTATATGACTGACAAACACTCGCATTGCCGGGATTGCCCGAGGCAGTTTGATGTCGGCATGTCCCGTTCGTCGCTCGATCGAAGCGCCACGATTGACAGCACCTACGGCATGGTGGAATGCCGGCCACGGATATCCCGCCCACAGTATTCGGCGCGGAGCCGCCCGCTGAATAATTGGAAAGACGGAGGTTGGGTGGCCGTCGGGATCGCAGCCAGAGCACCTTTCAGCGGCCCGACAGGCATGCAGCAAGCGGCGGGCCGAGCGAAGGCGATATGCGGGCGCGACTGTGCCATCAGCCGCCGGCGCCTGAGAAAGAAGGAGGCAAAACCGTGTTTTCGGCTGTTAGACCTCGCCAGCCCGGATCATGGAGAAGTAGTCGTCGCCTCCAACCTGACCGCCCTTGAGCGCAATCTGCAGGCCGTCCGCCGGGCCGCCATGGGCAATGCATAGCGGAGAGCCGGGCGTTTGCGGCAGTGGCATTTTCAGCGTGAGGGCGGAAATGCCCATTTCGCCGAGCGCATGGCTGGACGTGTCGCCACCGACAGGCAACTTTTTGATCGTTCTCCGGGCGAACGGACCTCACCCAACTGGGCTGCATCCCAGTAGGAACGTGACGACGACGTATCTGTGTTGGTGAGCCAATACAGGGTAATGGCGTCCAGGATTTCGTCCTTGGTAAACGCCTTTTCGGGATGTCCGTCGGTGTACCTCCAGGTGGCGAACTTTTCGTAATAGAAACCAGCCATGCCCGCTGGCGAGTCCGCAAGGGAGTAGCCCTTGTTTGCGGACGCGTGTTCATCATTTCGGCGTAGCCGAAGCCTTGATTGTAGAACACGTCCTGCGACTTGAACGCGGCCTTTTCGTCGCTCGAGAGGTTCTCGGGCACGGGTTGACGCGTCCGGACAAGCTGGACGATCTCCGGTGGCACGGTACCCGGCATCCAAGCAGGCCAGCCGGAGCCTGGATTGCCATCAACTCGGAGATGATCGCGCCCCAGTCGCCACCCTGAGCCACGTAGCTCTTGTATTCAAGCCTCAGCATGAGTTCGTGCCATGCCTTGGCTACATGAGGCGGTGCCCAGTCTCCGTTCTTGGGCTTGTCGGATCTTGGGCTTGTCGGAGAAGCCGTACCCCGGAAAGGTAGCGCTGGCTAGTGGAGTAGCACGCCTCCATCATCCGCAACCAAACTTACAAGGGGAAAACTTTCGTGACCTATCGCTAGTCGTTGAAGGGTCGATGCCAGAGAAAAATGGCCTGTCGCAATGGCGTTCCGTTAAAGCAGGCATCCGAACGCTTCTTGCCTCGGAATCGTCTGGATAACTGAGCCGGATTAGCCCGTCATACGCGAAGCAGAGCCTATACTCGCCATGGGCAATCCCTATGAGATTTTCCAACATCCTAGATGGAGGCACGGTGGCCGATGTGACTTCCTCTTTCATTCTCACTGGACCGCGAGCGACCGGGCTCCTGCGGTCGCCAGTCAGGCTTGCTCCAAGAATCTTCTTTCGGTGCGCGCAAATCTGGCATCCAGAACGCGAATTCGAAACGGTCCCGAACATGCGCACAATTGATCCGTTCCGGTGTTCGCCTTGCCGACACGCCTTCCCTGAAGGCGTTGCACGGGTGATATCACGTTGTCTGTGGCTTTAAAGGTTGGCGGATAATTTGGCGGGGATGAGCGAACCGACCATCAGCTACAAGAACCAGCGCTTTCCCATCGCGCGTCATTCATCGGATCCGCGCGATGGCGTTGTGGAATGCCGTGGCCGGCGCAACAGTCTGAGGTCACAGACCAAAGCCTTGTCCGGCCTGATGAAGCAACGTGACATCGCCGATCGCAACTAGCGCACATGCACCCATTCAGGCTCGGTCGTAGGTAAAGGACGTCAGCAAGGTGGTTACGAAATTGCTCGCCCGTTCCTTGACGAGCAACTCGGTCCACTCATTGGTTCCTCGAAGTCTTAGATCGGTATAGATGCTGTCGACGGCGGCCTCTTCGATGCGTTTGATGTGCGCCTTGAAATTTGCCTCGCCGCCGGCACGGTACATGTCACGTATGACCATGCGCAGGATTTCCTGGATTGCGATTTGCCACGACGTGTTGATCGCCTGGAGTTCATTCGTATCCGGTGCCATCGGGGCTCCCTTTCGTTTTGAGTGTCCCGAGAATGACATCGCCATGCTGTCGGGTGGCAGCAAAAGCTATCCTTGTCTTGCCTTGCGATTGGCATAGCGCCGGTCGCGGTTGTCCTTCCGCACCGCCTCATCTTCGATCCCTGCGCTATACGTGGGTTTTCGGCGATCGCCCGCGCTTCGGTTTCGGCGACTGCCGCCGCCTCAACGGCTGCCTGCCGCGCTGTCGCCTCGGTCTCGATACGCTTTTGCTCCTCAAGCTTCAGACGCTCGCGTTCAACACGCCGCTCTTCACGAGCGGTGGCAATGGCTGCGCGTTCGGCCTGCCTTGCCATCCTAGCTGGTTCCGCCACAGTCCTTGCCGCTCGGTAGGCGTTCAGGAGAGCAGTTTTGGCGTCAGCGGATGCGGCTCGGCGGTCGGAGACTTCGTTTTTTCTGGCGTTCTTCATTCTTATCCCAATAGTGAGTGTAGCAGAGATCAGCGCGCCTTGGCGCGTTTGGCGATGAGGTAGGGTGGCGCCGACAAGCGGTCGGCCAACTCCTTTGCAAGACGTGCCTCTCGAAGCCGGAGAGTCTTGGCATCCCGGGCCTGAGCGACGGATTCCACCTCTTCTATCGCGTTGTTTTTGGAGAAGAACTGCGTCCGGACTTTCATGAAGGCGATCTCCGCCTGCTGGCGGGATTTGCTGTGTGCTTCTATCATTGGAACCTCAACTAGTTCGGCTTAGCAACCGAAACAAAAAAGGCCAGGCAAAACGCCTGGCCTTGTTGAAACAGCTTCCGGCAGTGCCAGTACATCCGTGGTCAAAGGGAAGCAAATCTCAATTTTAGGCGGACTGCAGATTGGTAGCAGACATCTTGCCGGACTTATTGTCGCGCTCGAGCTCGAAGCCGATCTTCTGCCCTTCGACAAGTTCGCGCATTCCGGCGCGCTCGACAGCGGAGATGTGCACGAACGCGTCTGCGCCACCGTTATCAGGCTGGATGAAGCCGAAGCCCTTGGTGGAGTTGAACCATTTTACTGTGCCTGTGGTCATGATGAACCCTTTCAAAGCATAGAGTGAGGAACCGCGCAGCCTATGCTGCGCAGGTAGAAACCGACTGTTTTTGAAAGGGAAGTTCGCTTAAGGCGCGGTGCCAATCGCGCGGTAGACAAAGCTCGGCAAGCAAAAGATCGATGCCGCATCTATAAGGGGCTTGGATTGCCGCGTCAACGTTTAGTTTTCCAACATGCAGCATTCACCCTAAGATTGTAGGCATCTAACGGAGATCTGCTCGGCGTTTCGCCGAGGGGTATTACCTTTACACCGTTGAGGCGATCACGCCCGTCGAAGTCCGTCGCTTGCCGAAACACTGCTTCGAGCAGCCTGAGCGAGCGCGAGCCGCACCTCAACGAGCAACCGTACTCGAAACTCTGTGATGAGATGGCTGCAACTCAGGATCAGATGGTGCTGCTTTCGGGAAGGAATGCAGAGGAAAAGCTGGTCACCTTTCTCTTGCTGATGACACGCGGCCAGGTGCAGAACCGAGGCACGGTCATCGATTTGCCGATGACGCGCCTGGACATCGCCGACTATCTCGCGATGTCCATCGAAACCGTTTCGAGGATCATCAGCAGGCTGGTGGACTGCGGTGGGATCGCAACGGCCGGGCGTTCCAATGCCGTGCTGAAGACGGACGCGCTCATCGCGCTCGCCGGCAGCGAGTCGAAGTGGCCGTCGCTTCAGGAAGCGTACAGCCGTCGCCGCGCCATAGCGTAACAACGCAAGATGTCGCAAATGTCTGCATAGTTGGCCCGGTGGGCCGCGTGGCTCGGAGCGATCTCACTTGCACAATCGTACGCACAAGAACAGAGCTTGGTGGTGGAATGCTGGACCAGTTGCCGAGACCATGCATGATGGATTGACACCAGATTGCCCATTCTCCGGGAGAGCCTATGATGGCGGGGATGGAGCCGCCGTCCCCGCGGGACCGAATCGGGTGCCCTTTGATGTCCCGTGGCTCGGCACCGCGTCAAAGGAGCAAGCCATGGAATGGAAGATCCCTGAACCGCTCAAGACGGAGCACACCGAACTTCACGGGGAACTGGTCGACGCAACAAAAGAAGGCGGCCGTGTTGGGGCAGCCGCACAAGAGGTCGCAAGACTCTTGCACCCGCATTTTATCCGCGAAGAAGAATTCGCACTCCCTCCGCTGGGTCTGCTCGCAACCCTGGCGAAGGGGACCTTAATGCCCGAGATGGCCGACGTCCTCACTCTAACAGACAGACTGGAGACCGAACTGGATGGAATGCTAGCCGAGCACAAGCAAATCGTGGCAGCGCTTGGCGAACTGGTCGCGGCGGCGAAGGCCGAGAACAAGCCGAAATATATGGACTTCGCCGAGAAGCTGATCCTGCACGCCAGGACTGAAGAGGAAGTCCTCTATCCGGCCGCGCTTATCATCGGGCGCTACATCAGGTTGTCGCTTGGCAAATAGCTTCGGGTGGCGGCTGCTTGCGTCTGAGCGGAACGGTCTTGCGCGACATCAATTTCGGCAAGTCATTTGTCGGCTAATGTCGTTTTGCACTTAATCAGGTTCTTCCTCAATTTCTGTGGTTAACAGAGTGTTAGCGCCTCGACTGCTATCTGCGGGGATGCGAGCGCAATTGAAATGGTCACCCGGCCCAGGGGTCAAGGTTCTGGGTATTACCGTTCAAGATGAAGAAAACTGGGTTGTTTCTGCCGCTGCGAAACCTGTCGGTATCTGCCCGGATTGTGGAACGCAAAGCCGGCATCGCCACGGCTGGCACAACCGCCGCCTCCAGGACTTGCCTGTTCAAGGTCAAGTTGTGAAAATCGAGCTCGCACTGAACCGGTGGCAGTGCAGACACCGGAAATGCGGGCGACGAACCTTCACCGACAGGTTGCCTGAGATTGCTTCACCCTACATGCGACGAACTGAACGGATGGCTGAGATTGTGGGCTTGATTGGCCACAGGATGGGCGGTCGCCCAGGTGAGCACTTGCTGCATCGGCTTGGCATGCCGGTCAGCGACGACACGATCTTGCGGCAATTGAAGCGCGATAATCCGGCGTCCACGCAAAAAGACACTATTCGGGTTGTGGGCATCGATGATTGGAGCTGGCGGCATTCCTCGCGGTACGGGACGATCATGGTCGATCTTGAGCGTCATTCGGTCGTCGATGTTTTGGAGGACCGCAGCGTCGAGAGCGCAAAATCTTGGTTGCAAGAACGTCCGACGATCGAGGTCGTGAGCCGAGATCGCTGTGGTTTGTATGCTCAGGCAGCCCGAGAGGGCGCCCCGCAGGCCCTCCAGGTGGCTGACCGTTTTCATCTGGTCCAAAATCTCAGGGAGGCGATCAAGGAACAGATGAGCGTGTACGGTCACGCCAATGTTAGACCCATTCTCTCTGAAGATGCTATCGCCAGCGCCAGGTCACAGCAGCGCCGTGCCCGCTTGGCGCACAGGCAATCTCGTCAGGAAATATTCGACACGTTTCAAGCTTTGCGGCAGCAGGGCCTCACCTACAGCGAGATTGCAAGGCGGACCGGATACGAGCGCCGCAGCATCGCGAATTGGCTTACTTCCAATGCGCCTCGAGACAGAAACCGAGCGACATTGAATCCGACATCGCCACTGTATTTTGAAACATTTCTGGCTGAATGCTGGAGGAATGGAAACCGCATTGGGCGCCATCTGTTTTACGACATCAAGAACCGCGGCTACACGGGCAGCCGCTCCAATCTGGAGCGCCTGTTGAAGGTGTGGCGTGAGGTCGAAAACATTCAACCCGACGAGCCGCTTCCGGAGACGGATGTTTCAGAACCCGTCCGCGATCCTGACACGGGCCATATGATCTCGTCTGTGGTGGCAGCCGCTTTGTGCATAAAGCCGCGCGGCTTGCTGACAGATCGCCAGGCCAGAAACGTCGATGCATTGAAGCAGGGCTCTCGAGCGTTCGCCATAATGCGTGGCTTGGCCATGCGCTTCAACGGCATCTTGCGCAGCAGGAGCCCGGACGCGCTGGATGAATGGATCGACGATGCCATCGACACCGAGCTCACGGCAATCATGCGTTTCGCCAGCGTTTTGCGCCGGGATATTGATGCCGTCAAAAATGCAATCGAACTCCCGTGGAGCAACGGTCAAGCCGAAGGGCAGATCAACCGCCTCAAGATGCTGAAGCGAGCAATGTACGGTCGCGCCGGCCCACAACTGATGAGGGCGAGAATGCTGCCACTGAATCACAGAAATTGAGGATGAACC
>NZ_JBQENZ010000050.1:0-23100 GCF_052044935.1 Ensifer sp. 22460 | reverse complement strand
CGACACGCCCGGCTTCTACCTGCAGCCAGCGCTGTTCACCGAGGCGACCAATCAGATGCGCATTTCGCGGGAAGAGATCTTCGGGCCGGTGGCGTCCGTCATCCGCGTCCGGGACTACGACGAGGCGCTCGCGGTGGCCAACGACACCCCCTTCGGCCTGTCCTCCGGGATCGCCACCACCAGCCTGAAACATGCGACCCATTTCAAGCGCAATGCCGAGGCCGGCATGGTCATGGTCAACCTGCCGACCGCCGGCGTCGATTTCCACGTGCCCTTTGGCGGCCGCAAGGGCTCGTCCCATGGTTCGCGCGAGCAGGGCCGCTACGCCGCCGAGTTCTACACCACCGTCAAGACGGCCTACACGTCGGCGTAGATGTGAGCATGAGCCCCGCCGTTCGACTGGCGATTTACGTGTTGAACGTCGGGGCAATTCGAATGATTCGAACAGACGCAGCAACCGCAAACACACGGGTCATCAACTCTGGGGATCAGATCCGCTCTCAGAGGACGGCATAGAGGGAGCGCGACGACACCACATACTGGATCGCCGCAAGCAGGAGCGCGACCGCGACGATCACGCCGATACGCAAAATCCTATCAAGAAAGGTTTCCTGGCCCTGCATCGTCAACCTCGTTCTTCAACCGGTGAGTTCGACAATAGCCAAAGCCAAAGTACCACCCTCGCGAGTCTCAGGACAGACCCGCGATGGTGGTCGCAGACACGATGGATGACTTTATAGCGCCGGCGCGGCTAGCAGCGAACAGGCCCAGGGATAGGGCGTTGACTTAAAGGGCAGCGCGCTTGTCACGTTTCCCGACACGGGCAAGCAGATAGTCCACTTCTGCTCGCGCTGTCGGTGTCAGCATCTGGGCCGGCTTGCGTTGGGCGTCGGAGGTGATGACGCCGCGGCGTTTCAGAACGTGCTTGCGAACGGCAAGGCCGATGCCAAGCTGTTGCTCGTAGCGGATCAAAGGCAGGTGCGCATCGAAGAGGTCGTGCGCCTCATCCCTCTTTCCGGCCGCAAACAGACCCATCAGCTCGGTGAGCATGTCCGGGAAGCCATAGCCGGTCATGGCGCCGTCGGCGCCTCGTTCCGGCTCGAAGTCGAGGAACATGCCGCCATTGCCGCAGAGCACGGAAAAATCGCGAAGCTCTCCCGCCTTCTGCAGGGCGCGCAGCTTCGATATCTTTTCAAGGCCTGGCCAGTCCTCGTGTTTCAGCATCAGGCAGGACGTGTGGTTGGTCATGATCTTCGCGATGACGCCGGGCGTCATGACGACCGTAAGGGTCAGCGGATAGTCCTGGAGAACCCACGGCACATCCTCGCCGACAGCTTCCACCGCGCCTGCGAAATAGTTGACGATCTGGTCATCGGTGCGCAGGGCGGGAGGCGGAGCGATCATCACGCCAGCGGCACCCATCTCCATCGAGTCACGCGCCAACGAGCGCATGCTGGCAAAACCTGGAGCGGAGACGCCGACGATCACCGGAATTTTGGACCGAGAGACCACGCGCTTGACGATGGCCCGGCTCTCCTCCGGTTCGAGCTTCGGGGCCTCGCCCATGATCCCGAGGATCGTGACGCCGGTGCAGCCGCTCTCCTCATAAAAGCCCGTGAGCTTGTCGATCGATTTGAAATCGATCGAGCCGTCCTCGAAGAACGGCGTGGTTGCGATGGCGTAGACGCCCTTGGATTGCGTGCCGAACGTCATTTCTGGCTGTCCTTCCAGGCCTCATACCGGGCCTTCGTTTCTGCATTCATTGGGTAAAGACCGGGAAGCGGCACGCCCCGATCGACTTCACTCATGATCCAGGCCTCCATGCGCTCCTGTTCGGGCGCCTCAGTGAGCACCTCGTCGAGAAGCGCTGCCGGGATGATGACTGCACCGTCGTCATCGACCACGACAATGTCGTCCGGAAGCACGGCAACGCCGCCGCAATTGATCGGCTGCTGCCATCCGACAAAGGTCAGCCCTGCGACCGACGGCGGCGCTGCGATGCCATTGCACCACACCTTCATGCCGCTCGCCAACACACCCTCAGAGTCGCGCATCACGCCGTCTGTGACGAGGCCGGCAACGTTGCGTTTCGCCATCCGGGCACACAGGATGTCACCGAAGATGCCGGCATCGCCGATGCCCATCGCGTCGACAACCGCGACACAGCCCTCCGGCATCGCCTCGATCGCCGCCCGGGTGGAGATCGGCGATGCCCAGCTCGCAGGCGTGGCGAGGTCCTCCCGCGCAGGGATGAAGCGCAGCGTAAATGCTCTCCCGACAGCCCGCCCTTGGCCGGGTTTCAGCGGCTTGGTGCCGCGCATCCAGACATTGCGAAGTCCCTTTTTCAGGAGAACCGTCGTGAGCGTTGCGGTGGACACGTCCTTCAGGGTTTCGACGACTTGAGGTTCAAGTGACATGAGGATCCCGCTCGATCAGATGCTGTTGATCAGACCGCCATCGACACGGATGACGGAGCCGGTGATGTAGGAAGCGCGGGGGCTGGCAAGGAAGGTGACGGTGTCGCCGTATTCTTTCGGGTCGCCGTAGCGCCCGACCGGAATGGACCGGGTACTTTCGGCGGTGACTTCGGCCACCGGCCTGTTCTCACGCTTCGCCTTCTGCTCGTCCAGAAACACGATCCGCCCGGTGGCGATGCGTCCTGGCAGCACGATGTTTGCGGTGATGCCATCGCGCCCGACCTCGCGCGCCAACGTTTTTGACCAGCCCACAAGCGCCAGGCGCAGGCTGTTCGATATCCCGAGATTTGCAATCGGTGCGACGACGCCGGAAGACGTGGAGGTGATGATGCGCCCCCATTTACGCTCGCGCATGCCCGGCAGCACCGCGTCGGTGACCGCGATCACTGAGCGAACCATGAGGTCGAAGTACTTCGACCAATCGTCGGGCGACTGGCCCGCAGCCGGCGTCGGCGGCGGGCCGCCAGTGTTGTTGACCAGGATGTCGACCGGGCCAAACGCGTTGTTTATGGCGTCGAGCTCCTGACCAGCCAGGGACAGGTCGCCAATATCCCAGGTGAGCGGAATGGCCTTGCCACCCTCGGCCTTGATTGCATCCGCGGTCGCCTTGGCGCTTTCTTCGTGTATGTCGGCGACGGCGACGGAAACGCCTTCGGCCGCAAGCGACCTTGCGATTGCGCCGCCAAGTCCACCGCCGGCGCCGAAGACAAGCGCCGTCTTGCCCTTCAAATGTAGATCCACCTCTTCCTCCTTTGTTTCCGGGTCACTATGGCAACGCACAAACAAGAGAAAAACCTTCCTTTTTATTCCTTCAGTCGATAGTAAAAGTATCGATGGAAACCCGCTTTCTCGAAACCTTCCTGGCTGTCGTTCAACACGGCTCTCTGGCTGAGGCGTCGCGCCGCCTGGGTGTGACGCCGGCCGCGGTCGCGCAACGTATCCAGGCGTTGGAAGACGAGATCGGCCTGCCCCTTCTCGCGCGATCAGGTCGGCGGGTGAAGCCAACCGAAGCGGGCGTCGCGATCCTGGAAAAGAGCCGACGCGTTCTATCGGAAGTCAGACAGTTGAAAGGACTGGCACACGACGACCAGGCATTCGGAGAACTGAGGCTTGGTGCCATTTCGACGGCACTGACGGGCCTGCTTCCGCATGCGTTGCGAAGGGTGTTCGACACGACGCCGGGCGTTGACATCTTCCTGCTGCCGGGCACGTCGGCAGAACTCTATAACAGCGTGCTGGAGGAAAATATCGACGCGGCAATCCTCGTCAAACCACCCTTCCCCTTACCCAAGACTTTGCACTGGGAGCTGATCCGAGCAGAGCCGTTCGTCCTTCTGGCGCCGCCCGATCTTGCGAACATCCCCGCCGACCGCTTGCTTCGCGAGCAACCGTTCATCCGATACGACAGAAGCAATTGGGGTGGCCGGCTGGCAGACACCTATCTTCAATCCCAGCGGATTCTTCCTCGCGAGTGGCTGGAACTCGACTCGCTCGAAGCCATTTCGGTGATGGTTGAAGCCGGGCTGGGTGTATCGCTTATGCCCGACTGGCGTTCGTCCCTCTTCGACAATCTGCGCGTCGCGCGGCTATCGCTACGCAATGCACCGTGCCGCGAGATCGGCCTGCTCAGACCTCGCAACGTGCCATCAGCCCGACTGATACAGGCCATTCTCGATGCCATTCGGTTATAGAGCGGACCGGACTTCGCCGCACGGGCCGTCCTCGTTCTGGTCTTTACGCGCACCACCATGGCTCGAAGCTGACCCGGCGATGGGCGTGTGTACACCAACAATCGACGGCCGCTTTCGCCTTCGTCATGCCTTCGCACGCTGACCTCGCTCGTGCCCGCAGAGTGCATGCGGTCCTATCCCGGCCGCTTCGCCGAGGCGCTTTCCCGGCCTTGAGGCTGCTGCCGTCGTGCCCCAAGCGACCAGCCGGCAAAACGGGCCAGGAGCCCGCGAAAAAGCGCCTCTATGAAGAGCGACCAACCGCGCGGCTCCTCGGGACCGTCCAGATCCCGCCGGGCAACCACATAGCCGATCCCCCGCAACATCGCGGCCGCCTCAGTGCCGGAAGGCACGCAGCGGCTTGCCGCTGCGCTGGGTGACGCCGACGCCGGGAGCCGTGCCGACCTGTGCATTGGAGGCAGCAAGCAGCGGTTTGCCGCGCACCATGTCTGAGCCACGCTCGGCGAGCATGATCGTCGGCGCGTTGAGGTTGGCGTTCGGCTCCGCCGGGAAGACGGAGCTGTCGATGACCCGGAGGCCGCCGATGCCGCGCACCCGGAGTTCGCTGTCGACGACGGCCATCTCGTCCTCGCCCATGCGGCAGGAGCCGCAGGGGTGGTAGGTGCTTTCCATGGTCTCACGCACCCAGGCGTCGATCTCGTCGTTGCTGCGCACATCCTTGCCGGGCGCGATCTCCTCGCCGCGGAAGCGGTCGAAGGCGGGTTGGGCGACGATTTCGCGGGTGAGCCGCAGGCAGCGCCGAAAGCCTTCGCGGTCCTCCTCGCGGTCGAGATAGTTGAAGAGGATATCCGGCTGCTCGTGCGCCTCCGGCGAGCGCAGCCGCACATAACCGCGGCTCTTCGGCTTGTTCGGCCCCGTCAACACCATGAAACCGTGACCGTCGAGCGGCTTCTTGCCGTCATAGCGCATGGCGGCCGGCAGAAAGTGGAACTGGATATCCGGCCACTGGAGGGAGGCGTCGGAACGAATGAAGCCTCCGCTCTCGAAATGGTTGGAGACCGAAAGCCCCTTCTTGAAGAGCAGCCATTCCGCACCGATCAGGGCTTTGCTCAAAAGCCCCATCTTGCCGTTGAGTGTGATCGGCTCCTTGCAGGCATACTGGATGTAGACCTCGGAGTGGTCCTGCAGATTCTCGCCGACGCCCGGCAGATCGTGCAGCACCTCGACGCCCGCCTTTTGCAGCACCGCAGCCGGGCCGATGCCGGAGCGTTGCAGGAGGTGCGGCGAGCCGATCGGGCCGGACGAAATCAGCACTTCGCGGCTGGCCTTCACCACAATGCGTTCCCCGCCGCCCTGTTCGTATTCGACGCCGACGGCGCGTTTTCCCTCGAGCAGCACGCGCCGCGTCATGGCATGGGTGACGACCCTGAGGTTCGGCCGGCTCATCGCCGGTTTGAGATAGGCATTGGCCGTCGACCAGCGCACGCCGTCCTTGACGGTCATGTGCATCGGCCCAAAGCCCTCCTGCATATGGCCGTTCGGGTCTTCCGTCGTGATATAGCCCGCCTCGTGGCCGGCATCGACGAAGGCCCGGTAGAGCGGGTTCTGCATCCTGTTGCCGGCATTGGTAGCAAGCGGGCCAGCGGCGCCGCGATAGGCGTCGCCCCCGTCCTGCCAGCTTTCGGCGCGTTGGAAATAGGGCAGGCAATTGGCATAGCGCCAGCCGCGCGCCCCAAGCTCCTCCCACTCGTCGAAGTCGCGGGCATGGCCGCGCATGTAGACAAGCCCGTTGATCGAGGAGGAACCGCCGATGACCTTTCCACGCGGGCAGTGGACCCGGCGGCCGTCGAGGCCGGGCTCCGGCAGGGTCATGTATTTCCAGTTGTACTTCGTGCCGTTCATCGGGATGGACAGCGCCGTCGGCATCTGGATGAAGATCGACTTGTCGCTGCCGCCGTATTCGAGGACCAGGACTTTTACGGCCGGGTCTTCCGAAAGCCGGTTGGCGAGCACGCAGCCGGCCGATCCGGCGCCGATGATGATGTAGTCGTAGGTATCGCTCATGGCGGTCATCCCGATATTACGGATAGAGGCCCCAGCCACGCCCGCGGGCGAAAAGCCGGGTCAGGACATAGTGGACCGCGCCGGCTGCAAGGCAGGAAGGCACGGAGGCGGTGAGGTACTTGAAGGCCGGCAGGCTTGCGAGCGTCTGCGGATTGAAGACGAGCACGTAGACCGCGAAACCGACGGCAAGTGCAAAGAGGCCGATGGGATTGAAGCCGCCCCAGAAACGGTAGGGACCGTTTTCCTGCGGACCGTGTAGGCTGCGCATGTCGAGCTTCTGGCGGCGCAGGAAGAAGTAGTCGGCAATGCCGATGCCGGCGAGCGCGGAATTGAGCGCCGAGGTCCAGACGAGGAAGATGAAGAAGCCGTCATACATCTGCGGATAGAAGACCACGAGGCCGAGCGGGATGACGCAGAACAGGAAGAGGATCGCCCCCCAGGAGATGGCCCGCACCGAGGCCGTGCCCACCTGCCGCAGACCGACGATGGAGGTGTAAAGGATGTTGGCCATCGAGGTCATGTTGGCGAAGGCGACGAAGAGCAGTGCGATGATGCCGATGACGGGCCCGGCGATCTTGGTCATCCAGATCGTCGGGTCGCTGTCGCCGAGTGCGACGGCTGCGAGCAGGCCGACAATTTCGCCGAGTGCGGCGGCGCCAAAAATGCCGAGGATGTTCGGCCAAAAGGCGGTGCGTTCGTTCTTGGTGAGGCGGGCGAGATTTCCGATATAGGGCCACCAGGAGAAGCCGGCGGCAAGGTTCACTTCGATAGCGATAATGAAGTTGAGCGTATTATCCTCAAACGGCGGGGAAAGCGCCGGCATCGCCAGCAGCTCGGAGAAGGAGCGGTGCTGGAGGATGAGGTAGAGCATCACGATCATCAGGATCACCAGCGCGGGCGAGACGACCATGTTGAAGAACTTGATCGAGGTCGGCCCCTTGGCGACGATGAACCAGGTAACGAGGATGGCGCCGACGGCGGCGACGATCATCTTGATGCCGGTCGGGTTGGCGGCCTCGCCGGAGCTCAGCGCCGTCAACCCGTCGATCGAGCGGCCGAACATCATGGCCAGCACCGCAAGCCAGCCCATGGTGAGCACCACGACGGCCAGCACATAGACGACGCGGCTGCCGTTATAACCGAACTGGCTGCGCAGCGCGACGAACTGCTCGATGCCGTAGCGGCCGGAAAGCGGCGTGGTGGCGAGTGCCGTCAGCATGACACCGACGATATTGCCGATGATGATGGCGGCAATGCCCTCCTTCGGTCCGACGAAAAGACCGACGGAGCCGCCGATCAGGAAGGCCCAGGTGGCGATGGCAAGTGCCGAATTGGCGTAGGTGAATTCCCAGAAGCCCCAGAGCCGTTCCGAGGGCAGAAGCGGTGCATCGCCGCGTTCGGCGGCGGCACGGTTGACAGAAGCTTCCTCCCGTTGGATTTCAGCGGCGGCAAGCCCGCCATTGGCGACGTGTTCGGTCATCTCATGCCCCCCAGAACCAGGAGCCGAGGACCAGCACGAGCGTCAGCACGGTCATGCCGGCATAATCGAGGGCGGTCATCGTGCTTTCGAAGCGGTGACCCGCCTCGATGTCTTCATAGATGCGGGCGCGGCGTCCCAGTTCGTTCTGCCAGGCGATATCGTTTTCCATTTTTGGTTCCCCTATCGCGTCGCGCCTTCGGCGTCTTTCTGCGATGAAAGGCGGCTCCATCAGCCGCCGGTGGTGCGAAGCGGCCGCCCATGGGCGGCGGCCGCAAGGTTTACGGCAACGTGATCCACACGGCCTTGGTCTCCATGAGGTAGTCGAGTTGCTCCGGCCCCAGGTCCTTGCCGAAGCCCGAGGCCTTGAAGCCACCGAAGGGCATGGAGGGATCGATCGTGCTGTGGGCATTGACGTAGACGGAGCCCGCATGCAGGCGCGGGATGAGCGTGTGCACGCGCGCGAGATCGTTCGAGTAGATCGCGGCGGCAAGGCCGAACGGCGTGTCGTTCGCCAGCGAAACCGCGTCCTCCAGCGTGTCGAAGGGGCTGGTGACCAGTACCGGCCCAAAAATCTCGTCGCGAACGATGCTCATCTCCGGCTTGCAATAGGCAAAGATCGCCGGTTCGATAAAATGGCCCGGTCGGTCGGGGCTGCCGCCGCCATGGATCAGCTCCGCGCCCTCGCGGCGGCCGGCCTCGATATAGCTGGAAACCACCTTCTTCTGCTGCGCCGAGACCATGGGGCCGATGTAGCAATCGCGGTCGAGGCCCGGCGCAAGCTTCAGCGTACGGGTGACAGCAACCAGCTCTTCGAGGAAGGCGTCATGCACCGACCGCTGGACATAGACGCGGGTGCCGGCATCGCAGACTTGGCCGGAATTGAAGAACACGCCGTTTGCCACCGCACGGGCAGCACTTGCCAGATCGGCATCGTCGAGCACCAGCACCGGTGATTTGCCGCCGAGTTCCAGCGTGACGTGCTTCAGATTACCGACCGCCGTGCGGCCGACCTCCTGCCCGACCGGCGTCGAGCCGGTAAAGGTGACCTTGTCGATGCCCGGATGGGTCGACATGGCCGCGCCGATGACGCTGCCCTTGCCCGTGACGATATTGACCACGCCATCGGGAATGCCGGCCTCCTGCACCAGTTCGGCAAAGCGCAGGGTGGAAAGCGAGGTGAGTTCCGCCGGCTTGACGATGACGGTGCACCCGACAGCAAGGGCAGCCGCGAGCTTCCACGCCATGGTCTGCAGCGGAAAGTTCCACGGCACGATGGCGGCGACGACGCCGAGCGGTTCCTTGCGGGTATAGGCGAGATAATTGCCGGGAATGGAAGGTTCGACGGTGCGGCCGTGCAGCTTTGTCGGCCAGCCGGCGAAATAGCGGAACGTATCAACCGTGCCCTGGATATCGATCTCGCGGGCAAAGGTCACCGACTTGCCCATGTCGATGGCTTCGATTTCCGCCAACTCGTCGGCATGGGTCTCGATGAGGTCGGCGAGGCGGTGCAGCAGCCGTTCGCGTTCGAGCGGCTTGAGGAGACGCCATGCGCCGCCATCGAACTGGGCGCGGGCAGCGCGGACGGCCCGGTCGAGATCGTCCGTAGTGCCCGAGGGCGCGCGGGTGATCAGGCCGCCGGTGGAGGGCTCGAAAATGTCGAAGGTCGCGCCATTGCCGCTGTCGACCCAGGCGCCGCCGATGAACATCTTCTGGGGCTTGGCCAGAAACCGCCGCGTCGCATCGCTGACGCCGTATTGATCCATATAATTGCGGACGCATTCGTCCATGTCTCTTCCTCCTCGTCGGCCGCCGCTGGCGTGCCGGCCCTTCCCGGGGTCTTTGCTCAGCGTTTTTCGGCTCTTGCATGCATGACGCGGCCGATGAGGTTCATGAGAACCTGCGCGGCCAGAATGGATGTGCCTCCGGTGTGGTCGTAGTCGGGGGCGACCTCGACCAGATCGATGCCGACGATGTTCCCGCGCTTGGCGAGCGCCGCCAGGATCTCCAGCACCTCGTAATAGATGAAGCCGCCATGCGACGGCGTGCCGGTACCCGGCGCGATCGACGGATCGAAGCCGTCGATGTCGATGGTGACATAATAGCGCGCGCCGGCCGGCACCCGGTCCACCACGCCCTGCGTGCCCAACGCCCGGATCTGGCGCACGGAGAGAATATCGGAGCCCATCTTGCGGGCATCCTCATAACCTTCCTTGGCGGTGGAGGAGACGTTGCGGATGCCGAGCTGCGACAGGCCGCTGACATAGGGCTTTTCCGCCGCGCGGCGCATCGGGTTGCCGTGGCCGTAGCGCACGCCATGGCGCTCGTCGACGAAATCGAGATGGGCGTCGATCTGCACGATGTGGATCGGACCGTTCTTCTCGCAATCCTCGGCAAAGGCATTGACGCAGGGGATGTTGATGGAATGATCGCCCCCGAGCACCACCGGCAGTGCGCTGGCGGCCAAAATCTTGCGCACGCCGAATTCGATGTTCGCGTGGCTCTTCATCGTGTCGGTGTGGACGATGTCGGCGTCGCCGATGTCGACGATCGAGACCGCGCCGCTCGGAAGATAGGTGACGTCGTCCTCATGATCGTAGGCGCCGCCATGGCCGAAGGAGAACAGGGTCGAGGCTTCGCGGATCGAGCGCGGCCCGAAGCGGGTGCCGGCACGCCACTGGGTGCCGCAGTCGAACGGCGCGCCGAGGATCGCCACGTCGGCGTCGATCGCGTCCCAGTCCGGCTGATAGGGATATTTGCCGAAGGTGCAGATGCCGACAAACGGCAGGTTCAATCGTCCGGTTTCATAGGAATTGCTGGTCATGTGTCTCCTCCACAGGTGAAGGAGATTGCGGAAGGTCGATACGTTTAAAAATATCTATGATTGGATGTTTAGTTGTGGCTTAATCAATGCATGATCAACAAGGTTCGCCACCGCGTTCTCAACCTATCGCTCGGCGATGCCGAGCTCCGGCTGCTGCGCGTCTTTGCTTCAGTCGTGCAGCACGGCGGCTTTTCTGCCGCGCAGTCAGCGCTCGGCATGACGCAGGCGACAATCTCCACCCATATGCGCAATCTGGAACAGCGGCTGGCCTTGCGCCTGTGCACCCGCGGCCGCAGCGGCTTCCAGCTAACGGAGGAAGGACGGCTCGTCTATGACGCGGCGCTCGAACTCTTCGGCTCGCTGGAGAAATTCCAGAGCCGCATCGGCGAGGCGCAGGGTGAGCTTTCCGGCAATCTCAGCTTCGGCACCGTCGATGCGATGATCACCAATCGCGAACTCGACCTTCAGGGCGCACTCGCCAGCTTCCATGCGAAAGCGCCGCGCGTGCATCTGGAAATCGATGTCGCAGCACCGCAGGTGCTGCACCAGGGGCTACTGAACGGCTCCTATCAGGTCGTGCTCATGCCATCGGTCGGCAGCGTCACGTCGCATGTCCGTAGCCAGCCGGTGTTTTCCGAAGTTCAGAAGCTCTATTGCGCCGAGCGCCACCAGCTCTTTGCCCGCCCCGACGAAGAGCTCACCGACGCGGTGCTGGCATCCCAGTCCTTTGCCGGCCGCACCTATATGCTCAACGAGACGATCTGCGGCGTGAACTTCACGTGGGCCGCCGCAACGCCGCATATGGAGGGCACACTGCTGCTTCTGCTTTCCGGCGCTTATATCGGCTTCCTGCCCGATCACTATGCAGACGAATGGGTGCGCACCGGCCGTCTCAGGATACTTGCCCCCGAGCGCATGACCTTCGAGGATATGTTCCATCTCGCCTATCCCCGCAACAAGCCTTCACGCGCGGCCGAAACCCTGGCAGAGGCGATCACCGAGAGCGTACGAAAGCCGCACTGATGCTTTCCGCTGGCCCCGGAAACCAGGGCCAGACGGCTCAGTCCTGGGACAATTCCAGGAAATGTCACTGCTCACGTCCTTATCGCCCCGATCTGCAACCACGTAGCCGATGCCGCGCAGCATTTTCCGCTCCCTGCCCTACCGAACCCGAACGGGCTCGGCGTAGTAGGGCAGCCGGTCGATCCGCGGCGACCACCGTCCCTTGTCGACGACCGTGCGCACATGCGCTGCAATCTCCTCCATCGGCGCGAACCAGACGTCCCCGCGCTGAAGAACCCGCGCAAGGAAGCGGTGCGCCACTTCCAAGCGCGCAAGGCGTCCGGTGGAGAAGGGATGCACGACCGGCACCCGGAGCGCGCCTATCGGCGAGCGCGACGCGCGCACCGATGGCTGCAAAAGCGAGCGCGCAGGCAGCCGCGAGGTGGCACGCGCATCGTGATGTCTTGAACGGGGAAATGCGATCCTCGAGGACCGTTTGCTATTGGGAGACGGTGCGCGTGCGTCCGAAGGCGCGCAGTAGCAGGTTCATCGAAACAGCGATCTTGTCGATGTCGGGGACGTCTCGGGAGTAGCGTCCGGTATAGAGCTTGACGATCATCTGGTCGCGCTCTTTGCCGCTGAGTTCGTAGTGAAGGTGAAGGTAGAAGCGCCTCTTGTCTCCGGCGCGCGAGATGTCGCCGCGCCGCTGCGTCACTTGCCTGAGATCTGCGTGTAGCGGCTCGAAGCCATCAAGTCTGAGCGTCAGCTGTGTGGACTGGAAACGCACTTCAGTCGGAACGGCGACCACCGCCTTGTCGAGTGAGAGGCTGACCACGCGCCCCGGCGTGCCGTCGACATTGGCGGGCTCATCGAGCCTAAAAGCCTGAAAAAGGCGACACGGTTTCTCAAAGCAGATGAGAGAAGCGATGACAAGGACGACGATGTTGATGCCCGACCAGAGAGCCCCGATCGCCGAGAACGAGCCGTGTACCCGTGCCGTTTCCGGAACGATGTTGATCAGGAGCCCCAGTGCTGTGGCAGTGATGAAGCCCGCGATCCAAGAGAACGTGTAGGCATCGAAGGCGTTGGCCTCGTTACCGGTGCCTTTCGGGGTCACCTTGAACGGCTTGCCGAAGGGCCGTACGAGGCTGGAAACGACCGTCGGCAGCATGCGAAAGGTTGCGAACGTCCCGACGGCGCTGGAAACCACCGGGAGGTAGCGCGTCGGGGTGATCCACAGCATCAACAGGAAATAGGCCGCCAGAACGGGAAGCTGGTTAGAGACATAGTCGGCAACGCCGGTGAAGTGCAGCGGCAAGGCGCCGAACCAGAGATAGGCGATCGGCACCAGCAGGACGATCAGGCGCACGACGTACTGCACGAGCCAGGACATGGGAAGAAACATGATCCGCTGGAACAACGACAAGCCCGGTCCGCGCAAGGGGCCGTTGTGGAGATAGAGCGTCTGGATGCCGCCCTGGCACCAGCGCTCTCGCTGGACGAAATAGCCCGTCAGGTTCTCGGCTGCCAACCCCATCGACAGGCGCTCGTTCAAGTAGCGGGTCTTGTAGCCTTTATTCAGCATCGACAGTGTCGTCAACAAATCTTCGGTGATCGATTCCGTCGGGAAGCCGCCGATCGCATCGACTGCCTTGCGGCGGGCGATCGAGCACGACCCACAGCAGAAGCTGACGTCCCAGACGTCGCGGCTCGGAGCGATCTCGTCGAAAAAGAGGCGCTGTTCGTCCGGCCAGATGTTCTCCAGACCCAGGTTTGACTGGACCGGATCGACATTGAAGAAATGCTGCGGCGTCTGGACGATCCCGATCTGCTCGTCCGAGAAGAACGGCAAGGTACGCTTGAGAAAATGGCGATATGGAACGAAGTCGGCATCGAAAATGGCAATGAAGTCGCCCGAACTCGCGCGGAGCCCGTTGTTCATGTTGCCGGCTTTCGCGTGCGCATTGTCCGTTCGCGTCAAGTGGACTGCACCTCGCTCTGTGCAGAAGGTCTTCAGCCAATCACGCCGGCCGTCATCGAGGACATAGACCGTGAACTTGTCTTTCGGATAGTCGAGTGCCAACGCCCCGACGATCGTCCGCTCCAAGACATCGAGCGGTTCATTGTAGGTCGGAATAAAAACGTCGACCGTAGGCAGATCCTGTTGTTCGCGAGCGAAGAACGTCTTTCCCAAGCGGTCCGCTTCGGAACTCCGGTCAACGTATCGGCTCATCAAGATGAGGAAAAGAACGACCTCGGTGAAGGCAAGGAGCTCGATAATGAAGACAACCCAAACCCACCATGCGTTCGCGCCATCGGCTGGATAGGGAAGAACGGTCTCGAAAAGACGCCAGACCATATAGCGCAATGCGACAGCGCCCACGACGGTGCAGGTGATGGTGCGCGCCCAGGTTTGATGCCGCGACCAATTGGATGGCCCAAGCAGGAAAAAGGCAATAACCAGCAATGTGGGCGCGAGCGCTAAAAGAGGTTGAACCACAAGCTTTTGATCCACTGCGTCAGTTGCAGATTGTGCCTGGAGATGCGTACCTGGGCGGTCCGCCCCACCTGGCAAAAATTGCCGAAATCGGTGTTGAGTGCTGAGGGTATGAGTTGAACGCGTATCCTGGCATCCTGCTCCTCGGCCTCCGGCTCCTTGGCAGCTAGATTGTCCTTCTCGACAACGGCAGAAGAGCCTTTGACTGCCTGCACCTTCCCCTTGAAGACGTCGCTCCGACCGAGAAGCCGAACCTCCGCTTCGCGACCCGGATAGATCTCATCGTAATCGACTTCGGGAACGAGGATATCGACGAAAAGCTCGCGGCAATCGAGGATACGCATAAGCTCGTTGTTCAAGATGACATTGGAACCGTTGACGACGTTCCGGGTCCACACTACGCCGCTGAATGGCGAAGAGATCGCCGCCGATTCGAGACTGCGAACACGCTTCTCTTCCTCGACCAGTTGATAATCTATCTGGTCGGCGCGCGTGCTGTTTTCGACAATGCGGGTGTTGATATCGTTTATGCGAACGATCACCTCGTCCTGGCGCTGGCGGGAATAGGGTACATCGTTTTGACCATCGCCCACGATGAATATCCCCTGACGAAGCGCCGTCAGTCGTTGTTCGAGCAGCTCGAGCGACAGATTGCTGATCTCGACCTCTCCGCCCGTGGCAGCGCCCGCGGCTGCGGCCGACTCCACCATTTTGCGTGTAAAAATCCCTTTCGACTCCAACTCCTGCCGTCGGTCGAGGTCTACCTTGGCGACGAAGTCCTGGGCACGCGATACCTCGACCCGTTTCTGCAGGATGCGAAGCTCGCGTTCCAGACTTGCAATGGTGGCGTTCTTGAAATTCTCAAGCCGATCGGCGAGTTGGGTGCGCAACGCGACAAGTTCGTCCCGTTCCCGCTCGAGCGCCGCAACGCGATCATCCGCGGTCTTTCCTTCCGCCTGCAGCGAAGCAAGGATCGCCCGATTGACCCGATCATTGCGGATCGTCAGAAGCGTCTCGTTTGCGGCTACCGAGGTGCCGATCCGGGGTGGTGCCTGCTCAATCTCGCCATCGATCGGCGCGTTGATCACTGCAAAGCGAGCGTTGACCGTGCCATCAAGGCTGGTAAAGCCCGTGAGCCCCGGCAAGAGCACGACAATGGCAAGTGCCAGAAGCAGGATCCCAACGACAATGCGTGTGACGCGATGGTTCAGGAGCTGCATGCCCAATCCCACTCACTATCGTTGACAACGACGACGGGGCTAGCGACATGCTCCCACCGCCGGGTTAACTTCCGGTGAGATGACGAGATGAACAACCCTCAAAATTGTATGTTTTGCAGCTGAAGATTGTCCCATTTTCGAAAGATTCGGACGGACTACCGCTGTGTGTGCGGCCGATTTTCAGACAGAGGCGCGGGTCGTCCACGGGCCCCTCTTTCTGTCAGCAAAGCATCATATTTGAGTGATGCACTTCTCCGCCAAAGAGCGGAGTGAGCGTAGGTTCGGAGAGCAGAAACCCTTGAACATGTGTTGCTCCCGCGGCCTGCGCGGCTTCAAACTGCGCATAGGTTTCGACGCCTTCAATGACCACGACCGGGGCGACACAGGATGCGAGACCGACCATGTGCGAGAGAAAGCGCTCCGCGTCGTCACGACCCAGGCGCAAAAAGAATCCGTCGATCTTCACGATGTCGACGGGCAGCGACAAAAGCGCCTCGGGTGTCGAGAACCCTGTGCCAAAGTCGTCGACGGCAATTCTGTAACCAAGGGCCTGCACACTGTGCAGAAACCGGCCGGCTATCGGAAGTCCCGATACGGGAAGACTTTCCGTCAACTCGAGCACAAGCCGCGATGCAAACCTCGTATTTGCCGACAACAGATCGAAGAGAAGCGCTCTGTTGCGTTCGTCGGAAATACTTTCGACTGAAATGTTGCACCCTAGGACGCCGGATGGCTGGCACGCGAGCCAGTCAAAAGCGAGGGCGAGCATATGCCTGTCAAGCGCGGCAACACGGCCTGCCGCCTCCAGATAGCTGATGAACTCGCTGGCTGCCATGATCTCGCCATCGGGTTTGATGAGCCTTCCCAGGCATTCCGAGTAAAGGACGCGGCCGACGTCGGCGACAAAATTTATGTGTTGAAGCGAAAAACCGACACGTCCCTGTTTCACTGCCTGGTCGAAGACTTCCGCGACACGATCAAACATTCGAATTCCGCCTGGTTTGGCAACCGGCCCGACAACATCGCCGGAGCCGGCCGCCTGTCTTTTGTTTTACTGGGCGCTTTCTACTTCCGGATCCGTTTCTACGTCCGGATCCGTCTCATCCACGGTCGATGGCGGCAGCGTCTCGCGGATTTCATCGATCTTGCCGACCGCAGGGCCAACGCCGAGTATCTCCTTGGCTTCATCGACCATGTCGTCGGTCACCACACCGTCCTTGGTGAAGCTCGCAAGGGCTTCGCGCAGCGCTTCGTCACTCAGCGCCGGATCCGTGGGGATGGCATCCTCACCGTTTTCAGCCTCAAACTCGGCATAGGCGATCGCATAGGCCCGAACCCCGGCCATCTTCGGATCGTTCGAATTGAGGTAAGCGTGATAGTTCCGGTTGAGCGAACGGAAACCCGGCGCGTTCCCCGGCGTTACCGGTTCAACAACCGGATCCAACTCCACCGGCGCTGATTTGACGACTTTGTCGGCCTTCGCCGGCTTGGACGCTTTTTCCTTGCCGCTTGATGTGTGGGTCTTCTTATGCGATTTCTCGCCGGACTTGTTTCCTTTCGTCTCCTTGCTTCCACGCGCGTTGTCGGACTTGCCGTGGCCGGAACTGCCACCACGATCGCTGCCGTGGCCGCCACCATGGTCACTACCGTTTCCGCCGCCATTGCCGCCCTTGGCATAGGCGAAACCGCTCAGCCCCAAGTTACCGCCAGCAACCGGCGCGATTGCCAGTGTTAGTGTCATGATGCTTCGCGCGATCAGTCTCGTCATGGCCATGAGAATCTCCTTATTCCAACTTGCTGTTCACTGTCCTTTCGCGGACTCAAGCGAACGATCATTGATGCACGGACGATATCTGCGCCCCGGACACGGCGCCATCGGCCCCAGACCATTGCCTCCGCGCTTGGGACTTAGGTCCGGGCCCAAAGGCATCAAAGGTCCGATCAAGCTCGCGTCGATCGGCCTGCCATTGACCGCGTTTCGAGAGTGGTTAGGTTGAGCTGGGCTTGCTACAATGGTTGCGCCGCACGAGCCGGCGGCCCGATCCGAGAGACCTGGTGCGCTTCAATCAACTCATCACCCGCTGGAATTCTCAATCGCTCGCCAGGCAGTTTCTGCTTATCGGCGGAGCAGTCTCGGCATGCGCCATGGTGTTGATCGGAGCCTTTGTTTCGAACCGGATCGAAGATGCGGTCACCCGGAACTCGGCCGCGACGACTGCACTCTATGTGGATAGTGTGATTGCGCCGCTGCTGCCCGACATGCAGAAAAACGAAGTCCTCGACGGGACCGTGGCACGCGCGTTGGATGAGACCCTCGGCCAGGGCGCACTGGGTGAGCGGCTTCTCTCTTTCCGCCTCTGGCGCGCGGACGGCACGCTCCTCTATTCGAGCGATCGGGCCGCTGTCGGCACGAAGGTTGAGCTCAGCGGTGAATTGCAAACCGCATTTTCCGGCAACATGGCCGCGCGCTTCGATCAGGAAGGGGAATTAGCGACTGATAAGGGTTCGGACGTGCCGGCGCTTGTGATCTACAATCCCGTACTGCAGCCCTGGTCCGGGCAGGTGGTTGCCGTGTCGGAATTCCACGAAGTCGCCAATGAGTTTCAGCAAAGTCTCAATCAGGCGCGTATGCACACTTGGCTGGCGGTCGCGGCCTTCACGCTTGCCTTCTTTGTCGTGCTGTCGGCAATCGTGCTTCGCGGCAGCAAGACGATTGAGAGCCAGCGCCATGCGCTCAAGCAACGGGTCGAGGAGCTCTCGGAATCGCTCGCGCAGAACGAAAAATTGCGGGGTCGTCTTCAGCGCGCCTCACAACGTGCCACCGCGTTGAACGAAAGTTATCTGAGACGCATCGGAGCGGACCTGCACGATGGCCCTGCCCAACTCGTCGCCTATGCCTCGCTCAGGTTGGACAGTGAAGCCTTGAAGCACAGCAAAACGCCGGCCGCCACGCGCGACCGCGAAATTGGTGCGATAAAGGCGAGTTTGGACGAAGCGATGCAGGAGATCCGCACGCTCTGCGGCGGCCTGGTCCTGCCGCAGATAGAAACGGCAGGTCTGGCCGAAATCTTGCAGCGGTGCGTGAAGGCGCATCAGCAGCGGACAGGGGCGCCCGTCGAATTGCACTTGACGAAGCCCCCCGAACGCCTCTCGCAGGCGGCGAAGATATGCATCTACCGGTTCGTGCAAGAGACCCTCAACAATGGCTTTCACCACGCCGGCGGTGTCGGACAGCGGGTAACGCAGCGGACGGATGGCGACCGTGTAACGATCGAGGTTGCCGATAGTGGACCCGGTTTTGACCCGGACACAGTTCTGCCCACAAGTCTTGGTCTTGCCGGCTTACGAGAACGGATCGAAAGTCTCGGAGGAACGTTCGAGCTCGTTGTGGCTCCGACCGGTACAACCGTTCGCATGACGACCAGCGTCAAGGAGATATGACAATTATGGCGTTTCCCATTCGCGTTGCTATCGTGGACGATCACCCCTTGTTTCGGGAAGGTGTGACGCGGAGCCTGTCGGAGATCGAGGGCTTTGAAATTGTCGCCGAGGGTAGCTCGAAGGACGATGCCACCCAGATCGCGGAGAGCCTTGGACCAGATATCATGCTCATGGATATCTCCATGCCCGGTGGTGGCCTGGAGGCCATACCGGCGATCCTGAAAATCGCCCCATCACAGAAGATTATCATGCTCACCGTTTCCGAAGACGGCGACGACGTGACAACTGCGCTGGATCGAGGTGCCACCGGCTATGTGCTGAAGGGCGTCGGTGCAAGAGCGCTTGCCGAGGTCATTCGCACCGTGGCTTCGGGAGAGCGCTATGTGGCGCCGACCTTGTCGGCCAAGCTTCTGTCCAGCCGGACACCTTCGGTAAGCGGCAGGTCCGGCCTGATCGCCGGTCTAACGCCTCGTGAAAGGGAAGTTCTGGAATTGGTGGCAGCCGGTATGAGCAACAAGCATATCGCAATCCAACTGGACCTGCAGGAAAAGACCGTAAAGCATCATATGACCCAGATCATGACAAAGCTGGGCGTCAGCAACCGCACTGAAGCGGCCATGGTGCTGCGCGATGCGCGCGAAGTCTGATCCACGTCGAACAAGGATGGCGCAACCGGCTCGGTGCGCCTGCCCTCACTTAATGCAAGAATGAATCTATCCGTTTTCTATCGTTTGCCGTCGCGCGGCGGTTGATGATAGTGCGTCCGCGGGCATCCTTCATGATGTAGCGGCCATTCGCGATCTCTTCGGTAATGCCGCCTTCGTGGCGAACGCCGACATCCTGCCCATTGGCCTTTGCGTTCCCACGATTGGAGTTCTTGGAACGCTCGCTGTTGGAGTTGGAGCGGTCACTGCCACTTGAACTCCCACCTCCGTTCCCGCCACCGCTTCCTCCACCATTTCCGCCACCGTTGCCGCCACCGTTCCCGCCATTTCCGCCCCCGCCTCCATTACCATTGCCACTGTTGGCGAAGGCGACCGTCTTGACGATCGTAAGTCCAGCGCTCGACGTTTCGAGGCTGTAGGGTAAGGAGATGGCGAGGGTGCAGACTGCCGGCAAGAATGCTGTCAGGATCATCCGACGCGTGATCATAATGTCTCCAAGGTCATTTCGTGCGCAAGCGCACTTAGCGCGGCGGGTAACGAACCGACTTTGCCCTTGACCGAGACGCACAGTCAACTCGCTCCAGCAAAGATCCTGCCTGCACAGGACCTTTCCCTTACCCCGGCTGGACCTTCGTCCCATCCAAGCCAGACTATGGTCGGAAGACCGGGCGGGGGTCCGCTGGTGCGATCCGGCGGACCAGCCAGGCAGACGCGCTTAAAAAGACGGCTCCCGGAGGAGCCGATGAGGTAAGTGAAAGGGCCAAATGTCAGGATCGCCGATCCGTGAAGGCTCCTGGTTGACCCCATTTGAAGGGCATGCTGTTAGGGCGGGGCTAGATATTCATCGAAGGTTGAGTGGCGCCAAAGGGCGGTCCTATCGTCCCCGCCCGACGGCGCTGCTGCCGCTGCCCGACCCATCCGGAGGGTCGGCAGAAGTACTTTCGAAACCTCTCATCGCTGCGTGAGATAGATGTCCGGGATCGTTCTGAAACGGCAAAACTCTCGCCTGGAAAACTCTCGCCTGGTGGGAATCCCAGAGGACAAAAGCCTATCGGGCAGGTCCCCCTCCGTTGAGGCTCAGGCGGTCATTGCGATAAAAAGAGAGCCTCTACCCCGCTAAGGAAGAGGCTCAGTCGGTGCATGCGATCGGCCTCTGCAGCGGGGACTGCCGAAGGTGGCAATCGCAATGAGACAAGGGTGACTGATGCCCCGCCCAAAGACAACTTCCCTAAAGGGACTAGCCCTGATCAGCCGAAGATATAACCGGGTGCCTGCACAACAAAATGTCGGGCAGCGGTTTACGAGCGTGGCAGCCGCACACCTTCCAATCTATTCCTCATGAACGATTTCAAAGGCAGCGTCCTGCGCAAGAACCAACGTCTCAATCAAAACAGTGGAGTTGCAACAGTCGACCAAAAGGCCTGTTGTCGTATACCAAGATGGGCGGACGCCCGGTTGAGGATTAGATTGCTTGTCGGCCTCGCTGGTGAGGTCCCGTCCCACCTAAGACCTAAGTCCTATTTGCGCCGGCAAAGGTCCTACTCTGCTTGTGACGCAATTCAATCCCAGAATATCCTAACTACAACCATGGCGTCATCCACCGCCACGGCCGCAAAAGTGGTTCCAGAGTCGCTTGTGACGCCTTTCCGGGTGACTCTGGAACACAGCACCAAACTGCTCGCAGGTTCATTAATATTAATTAAAAATCCGAACCTGCCGCATGTCATCTCTGCTTTTTCGCCGGGACATTTATGCCAGACGGCTCGGCCGTTCAGCCGCAACGCTATCGATGCCCTTACGCTGATCCGGCTTCGCGAAGCGGCACAACCTCCGATATATTAGATAGTCCTTAAGGATGACTTGAGGGGCCCATGCAAGAGGCGTAGCGTCCCAGTCTAAGCCAGGTGCCTCATTGTAGAACACCTGACAAGGCGTGATGAGAACACGCATAGGGGGGGAATTTCCCAGAACAAATCTTTTTTTCCGAAGTGGATAGAGGCCCTGACGCTTGAGGGCCCCTATCCCTTTTCTTTGGCCAATTCATTTTCGTGGAGGATAACCTCGATGGCACTGGACATCCAGACTCAAGACATCATCATCGACGAGAGCATCGGTCTTACGGACGACGATATTAACCCGTCCGGCAACACCAACCCCACGCTGTTGTATCTCCTGGGTCTTGACGATCCGGGCGGGCTGACCTCACCGGAGGTCGCCCACCAAGCCGACTTCGTGCAGGCCTCGGCGAGCGCAGGGGAAACCATCTCCGGGATCGTTCTCGCGAAGGATGCCTCGGGCACACCCTTTTCCAAAACCGTCGGCGTGAACAGCGGCATCCAAACGGTCGATGGCAACTATGTCTGGCTGTTCCAGGACTCCACGAATCCCAACGTGGTGATCGGCGTCATCGGAACCTCCGACCCGCTTGCAGAACCCGATGAAAACGGGCCGCTCGCCTTCGCGTTTGGGCTGGACCCCACGAGCGCCACTAAAGCGGACCTTTACCTGGTTCAGTACGTGCCGCTGCTCCATCCGGATGAGACCGACCCGGACGACCGCATCGATCTGACTGATCATGTGTTCGCCTCGGTCACGGGGACTTCCGTGCTCAGTTTCTTGGGGCAGAACGCCGCGTCCGGCAATCATGATTTCTACGTGATCAATTCCTCCACTGACGCTTCCAAGCAGCTTCTCGTGACAGGTTTCCTGAGCGCAGCAAATGCCACCGCCAACGTGAGTACACAGGGATTCGGCATCGGTAACCAAAGCATCAATCCGACCGAAACGCTGCAATGCGATTTTGTCACCGGCGGCAATCTCCCTGCGGGCTCTGGCTCCCAAATCCAGTACGGCAGCCATCTCGATAACGTCACGCAGGCTGGGTTCACGATCAATCAGATCACACCTTCGGCCGAGACTAGGCGGGTGGACATCACCATCAGGGCCTTCGACAATACGGGCAACGAGCAAGGATCGGACTTCTTCAACGGCACCACGACCAACCCCGTCGACATCACCAGCATCAAGTTGACGGGCACGTCCGGGTTTGCCACCACCATCACCGCCGATGGCACTTATGCCACGGGAAGCGGTAACGTGACCATCTCGGGGCTCACCGGCACTGGGAACGCCGTCACCATCACTGGGCTGGATAACGTCACGACCGTCGATTTCACCACCGCCACCCAAATGGATCGGCTGACGGTTACGGGGGTCGACGCGACTGAAGGCTGCGACATCACCGAATTCCATTTCACGTCGCAATCCTCCAACGCCCACACCGAAGAGGTCGGCTCGTTCATCAACTTCGATGACGATGGGCCGAGCATCACGGCAGCCGGCACTCCGCCGGAACTGACGGTCGACGAGACCGATTTGACGGACGACGACAGCGCCGACTTCTCGACCTCCTTCACCTCGGATGCCGGTGAGGATGGTGACGCCATCAGCTATGCGCTCGGCATCAATCAGGCCAACAACGACAGTGGCCTCGTCGACACCGCAACCGGCGACGCCGTCCTGCTCTTCAAGGAAGGTGACAACGTGGTCGGTCGTGCCGGCTCGGCCGTCGGCGCTGTTGTGTTCACGGTCAGCGTCAGCGCCGCCGGCGTCGTCACGCTCGACCAGGCCCGCGCGGTGGTCCATCCGGACGCCAGCAACCATGACGACAGCATCACCTTGGCTGCTGCCGACCTCATCACCCTGACGGCAACCATCACCGACAACGACGGGGACGAGGACTCGG
>NZ_JBQENZ010000049.1:0-27328 GCF_052044935.1 Ensifer sp. 22460 | reverse complement strand
GAGGTCGCAGCCGAGACGATGGCGTCATAGGAGCCGGCAAGCGACACGATGAGCGCTGCCAGCGGTTCGGCGAGGTTGTTGCCGAGGCTTGCATCGTCGGCGAGCAGGACCTTCGTCACGCCCGAGAGCTTTGCAGCCGCATCGGCCGCAGCCTTGGCACCAGAGCCGGCGACGAGCACATGCACGTCGGAACCGATCTTCGATGCTGCCGTCAGCGCCTTGGCGGTCTGGTCGGAAAGGGTTGCGGTGTCGTGATCTGCCAGAAGAAGAATGGCCATGGTTGTGTTCTCCCTTGATTCCTTCGGTTCATGCCCTTGTCCGAAAACCGGTTCCCACTTTTCGGGGCATGAACGCCTTAGAGCACGCCGGCTTCGGTCTTGAGCTTTTCGACCAGCTCGGCGACCGACTTAACCTTGACGCCTGCCTTGCGGCCCGACGGCTCCTCGGTCTTCAGCACCTTCAAGCGCGGGGCGGTATCGACGCCGAAATCGGCCGGCGACTTCTTGTCGAGCGGCTTCTTCTTCGCCTTCATGATGTTCGGCAGCGAAGCATAACGCGGCTCGTTGAGGCGCAGGTCCGTGGTGACGACGGCCGGAAGCTTGACCGCGATGGTCTGCAGACCACCGTCGACTTCGCGCGTCACCTCGGCCGAACCGTTGCCGATCTCAACCTTCGAGGCAAACGTCGCCTGTGGCCAGCCGAGCAGCGCCGACAGCATCTGACCGGTCTGGTTCGAATCGTCGTCGATCGCCTGCTTTCCGACGATGATCAGGCCGGGCTGTTCGGCCTCCGCCACACCCTTGAGGATCTTGGCGACCGCCAGCGGCTCGACGGCATCGTCCGTCTCGACCAGCACGGCGCGGTCTGCGCCCATGGCGAGCGCGGTGCGCAGCGTCTCCTCGGCTTTCGCCGGACCGATCGACACGACGACCACTTCCTCCGCCTTGCCGGCTTCCTTCAGACGCAGCGCTTCCTCGACCGAAATCTCGTCGAACGGGTTCATCGACATCTTCACATTCGCAAGTTCGACGCCAGAACCATCCGACTTCACGCGGATCTTTACATTGTAATCAACAACGCGCTTCACTGGGACAATGATCTTAATGCCGGAGTTTATTTGCATGTTTCGAAGCCTTTTTTACTTCCCTAGGTTCAAAATTCTGAAGAGCCTCATTGACTAGATTCCCTTATCTTGCGTTTGCCATTCAACCCCATTGCTTTCCGCTAAAGCCGCCGAAACGTCCGACAACATCTTTGAGTCCGGTTTGCTCGCCAGCAGCAACCCTTCGCCAACACTTCGGCTTTCGGCTAAGTGCAGCAATACCGCGAAACTCGCCGTTATCCGGTATGTAAATGGAGCACGATGGGTGAATGACAGCTCCGCCGCCATTCACCTTCAAAAATCAACGCATTAATTGACGTCGCGCAGGTCAATGCCCCTAGTTTCTTTCCAAGTTGCCACCACGCCCGCCGCTATTAGAACAACGATAACGACATACAGGTTAAAGACCCAAGAGAGTTGTTGGCTAGAAAACCAACTGCTCAAGTATGGTGCTGTGCCGCCAAACAGAGCAAGTGAAAGAGGGAGAGAAATACCCATAATGCGCGACCGGTACCGTGTTGGAACACGTTCAGCGATGATTGCGGGTAGCGTACCACCAATACAACCAGTAACCGAGAGCATGACGCCCTGTGCGACAAATAGCGTCCAAGGCTCACTGGATATGAAGCTAATTAGCGGAAATGTTAGCACTGCTACTGACAGAAAATAGAATATGGTGACGGGCTTCCTGCCGATTCGATCGGAAACGTATCCCCATACAGGAACGGCGATGATATAGGGAATTTGTGCAAACAAACTCGCTGTGAAGGCGCCGCTTGGATCCATGCCACGCTGCGTTATCGCGAACACCGCAGCGTACGCGGTCCAGAGATAATATGGCAGGCCGACGCCGGCTTGGTAGAAGAAAATCCCGACAGCACGTGATATAATTTTGCTTCTCGGCCAATCGGAGGTCTCGACCGGATTAGGGGAACCCTCCCCTTTTGAACCTACGAAATCCGTCAGTACGTCGCTTTCCATCATGCTCTTTCGCAGAAACAACACGAGCACGGAAAGCAGAGCACCGAGGAGAAACGGAATACGCCAGCCCCACGAGTCCATGTCTACGGCATCAATTACCCGGGTCAAGACCACACCAAGCAGCGTAGCGACTATGCTGCCGATGCCGACACTAAAGAACATGCTGCTCGTCCACAGGCCCCGCCGCTCCTTTGGAGCGATTTCCGCAAGATATGCGTAGGAAGCGGTCGCCTCACCCCCATGAGCAAAACCTTGCAACAACCTAGCAGCCAATACGATGAGAGACGCGAATCCGCCGATAGCGGCATACGTTGGGGACACGGCAATCAAAAGACTGCCGAAACCCATTAGTACCATGCTTGTCAACAGCACGGATCTGCGCCCCAAGCGATCCGCAAGGGCTCCGAAGACAATACCTCCAAGCGGACGAGAGATGAAGCCGACCGCAAAAATCGCCAAGGTGCTCAACAAAGCTGAGACAGGGTCTTGGGTGTCAAACATTGCCTTAGCTATGTAAGGCGCGAAAACCGCATAGATCGTCCAGTCGTACCACTCGAGTGTATTGCCCAGGCCAGTCGCGATTAATGACTTCCGTCGGAGTACATTACCCAGCCCATGCGAACGACCGACGGTTTGCACTTGTATGCCTGCATCAGATGACCCAACGTCCACGCTCATGAATTCCTCCCCCGCGTTCCGTCAAAACCCATTAAGTGCAGCCCCCTTCGAACAGATCAGAGGGTGTTGCGACTCTTGACGCCGACTTGGTCGGCGAAAGACACAATAGCGCCGGCCTCAATAAATTACAATATTGAATAATTAATTTGCCTCGGAAAGGCAGCTTCGCGTGTCGACTCGGCTCCCCAAATCTACCGTTATGTACTGGTCGCAGGTTTACGTGGACGCTCAATGGCAGGCCGTTGAGCGCAACCCAGTCGTCTTGACATCAGCGCGGTTTCTAATTATTCAATTTGTGAATTCACTGCGGGCGAGTATCGTTCGATCGGAGGGCAGCGGCAACTGGCGTGCCATGTTTGGCCGGCGCGGCAGCGTCGACGTAAATGTGGTGACCTTCAATGCCCGTTGGGTCAGCGACCACCATTTTCAAAGGGAGCGAGAGTTAATATGAGCGCACATGTCGTTGTCGTCGGTGGCGGCCCAACCGGGCTTCTTACCACGTTAGGCTTAGCACGTTCCGGTATGCGTGTGACTGTCTTGGAAGCAGAGGCGAGGCCCAACGATAGTCCTCGTGCGCTTGTTTACCATTCATCTGTTCTGCCACATCTCCGAGATCTAGGTGTGCTCGATGATTGCGTGAAGGCTGGCTTCCTTCGGCAGGACCACGCCTGGCGCATCCACGAAACCGGCGAGATGATTCGTTGGGATATCGGGTGTCTTGAAGGCGAGATCGAATTCCCCTACGCCCTTCATCTGGGTCAAGATAAGCTTTCACTTATCATTCTCTCGCATCTGCAGAGGTTGCCGAACGTAGAGATCCACTATTCGACCACTCTGGCTGCATGCGAACAGAACAGTAGTGGTATTCGGGCGACGATTGTAAAGGATGGAGTTAACGAGACCATTGACGCCGACTGGTTGATCGGGGCCGACGGCGCCACCAGTTTTGTTCGGCGAGAGGTTTTGAAGCTTAACTTCTTCGGTATCACGTGGCCAGAACGTTATGTCGCAACTAATACACGCGTAGATCTGGATCGGCGTGGCTATTCGAAGACGACGATGCAGATCGATCATGTCTACGGTTCGGTCATCTGTAAAATCGACACGAGCGACTTCTGGCGCGTGACATTTATGGAAGACCCAGCGCTTCCAGTCGAGGAACTCCCTCAGAGAATTGCAAAGGTGTTGCCGAGTTTGCTTACCGGCGGCGTTCCGTTCGAGGTGGAGGCATTTTCGCCCTACCGAATGCATCAACGCTGCGCTGATCGAATGCGGGTAGGGCGCATTATGCTAGTCGGTGATGCAGCGCACATCACCAATCCCACAGGGGGGCTAGGGCTGACAGGGGGTATGTTTGACACATTCGCGCTCGTCGAGGCCCTGACCCAAGTTGTTCACGATAACCGTAGCGAAGACATATTGGAAACCTACGATAGAGACCGTCGTTTCAAGTTTCTTGAAATTGTCTCGCCGCGCGCATCTTCAAACCTACGTAACATGTATCATATGCTACCTGGCCAGCAGAAAGAGCAGTGGATCGAGGAGGCGCGTGCGATCGCTGCGGACAGAGACAAGATGCGCGTCGTGATGAAGTTCCACGAACAGATGCGGACAGTATATTGAGCAATCTAACACCATTGGCCCTCGCAGACTTCGGGGGGAGATTTCTCACAACGTCCCGCAACCTGCACGCGGGCGAGACTTATCCGGGTCCAACTGCCTATGTCGAATGGTTCGTGCCCGTCGAACCAAAAAGCGTATCGATTACATTCGTACATGGCGGTGGTGGACAAAGTTCGGAGTTTCTGCGCACTCCGGATGGGCGGCCCGGCTGGGCGCACGCCTTTCTGCGCGCGGGATATCCCGTATACTTGCTTGACCGGCCAGGACATGGGCGAAGCCGCTGGGATCGGCGCGTACTTGGCAGTGCGACGGAACCACCTAGTTATGAGCAACTCGGTCCACGTTTTTTTGAAGCAGCGAAAAGCCAACTTTGGCCGGGGGCTGAAAAACACACGCAATGGCCCGGCGGTGAGACCCCTGTTGATCGCTTCATGGCGAGTCAAGGGCCAATGGCAACAAGTCTCGCCGCAAGCCAAGAACACGTGGAAGCTATCGCGCAGGGCCTATTCAGCATGGTTGGGGACACCGTTTTGCTCAGCCACTCCGCTGGTGCGCCGTGCGGATGGGCATTGGCGGCGATTGGTGGCCCATCAGTGAAGGCTATCGTTGCGGTGGAGCCACTAGGCTGTCCTGGCTTCAAACACCCCCTAGGCCAATTTTCGCACGGCCTCAACGCGGCACCCCTTTCCGGGGAGCATGATCCATTCATGCGGCCGATCGCGGTTGTAACAGGTGAAGCAAGTTGGATGCGTGAAGCAAATGCACAAGCAGCAGACTACATCCGGGGCCGGGGAAACCATGTCGACCACATTCGTCTTGAAGAGAAAGGCATCTTCGGGAATGGTCACATGTTAATGTCTGAGTATAACTCCGACGATATAGCTCGGGAGATCATAGATTGGCTCGCCGGTCATGTGAGCTGAGCCCCAACTTGTCTTCTTTGCGCAGTTAATACTGCGCTCCGAGGTGGACTGGCCATCTGGTCATTCTTTCGGTGATAGCTCTCGAACCTTTCGGATTGTAGGAATCTATTGGAGGATTGTAAATGGAAAATCTTATCGCACAGGTTGAGTCCTTTATGGATACGTTCAACACACGCGATTTCTCGAAGACGCTCGATTTCTTCACCGACGCTAGTGTATACGTGGACCCTTTCGGTGTTCAGCACAGTGGACGCGCAGCAATTGGACAAGCGCTTGCGCCGAGTGATCAATTTTTGAACGCCTCCACAAAATACGACATCACATCCACCTCCATTGACGAGCGTACTTCGACTGCGACCGTTACATGGACCCTAGTAATAACATCCGATGGAAACACCTCTGCCATCGACGGTCTCGATATTCTTCGCTTCCGCGAGGGAAAAATTGCAGTTAAAAATGCGTTTTGCAAAGCGCGCGAGATCTCAACCCGCACGATCTGAACACCGGCGGTTTGTAAGCATTAACTTCTTCGCCATCTTAAATTGTCAGCGCACCATCATTAGCGTTGTACAGCATACCCGACACCGATTGGAGCGTCTCTAATGCGAGATCCACGTTATGACATCCTGTTCGAGCCCGTTCAAATTGGTCCCGTCAGAACCAAGAACCGATTCTACGTTGTACCGCATGCTCTAAGTATGGGTATGTCCTCCATCGACGGAATGATCGCGTATCGAAAAGCTCGGGCCGAAGGAGGATGGGGCGTCGTATGCTTGGAGGAAACGATGATTCATCAAACCTCTGACCATGCACCGCTCCCGGACCCCTGTTTTTACAGCGACAGTCATGTCCCCCAACTAGCACGCGTTGCCGCAGCCATAAAAGAACATGGTGCGTTGGCCGGCGTGGAACTCGCACATGCAGGTGCGTCGGGACCGGCCGCCTCCCATCGCGAGCATCCATTATCTCCTACCGCCAAATTCCCCCACTACTATTACAACCCGATCACAGCCCGTACAATCGACAAGCAAGATATTGCCAACTTCAGACGCTGGTATCGCGATGCGGCAGTGCGCGCTAAATCGGCCGGATTTGACATTGTGTATGTCTACTGCGCTCACAATTTGTCCCTTCTGCAGGACTTCCTTGATGTAAAAACAAACAAGAGAACCGACGAATACGGTGGGGTCTTCGAAAATCGCGTTCGACTGCTTCGCGAAACTCTTTCTGACGTGAAGGATGCGGTTGGCGACACTTGCGCGGTTGCGGTCCGATTTGCGGTAGAAGACAGGCGACGGGCATCAAATATTACCGCACTTGAAGACGGGCGGCGCGTTGTTGAAGCACTATCGGACGTTCCTGACCTGTGGGATGTCAATGTTAGTGATTGGCCGTGGGATAGCGGAAGCAGTCGCTTCTTTGAAGAAGGGCAGCAAGAGCCGTTTATCGATTTTGTTAAGAGCGTAACGAACAAACCTGTTGTAGGTGTTGGGCGATTTACGTCTCCTGACGCTATGGTCAGCCAGATTAAGCGGGGCGTTCTGGATTTAATCGGGGCCGCCCGACCTTCAATAGCCGACCCCTTCTTGCCAAACAAGATAGACGAAGGACGCCATGATGATATCCGTGAGTGCATAGGATGTAATGCTTGCACAGCAGAGGTTATGACATACGTCCGTATTCGCTGTACTCAGAACCCGTCAGCAGGAGAAGAGCATACTTTAGGCTGGCATCCAGAAAATGTGCCTCCTGCCGATGACCCATCCAAGACGATTCTTGTTGTGGGTGGTGGTCCCGCGGGTCTCGAAGCGGCCCACACACTTGCGAAACGCGGTTACCAGGTTTCTATCGCAGATGGAGGATCGGAGTGGGGGGGCCGTCTGGTGCGAGAGCGTAAAATGCCTCGCTTGAGTGCCTGGGGGCGCGTGGTGGATTACCGTGTTGGGCAATTGCAGACGATGCCCAATGCAAACATGTATCTCAACAGTGCCCTGACTGCTAACGACGTGATCGGCTTCGAAGCTGATCATGTGATCGTGGCGACCGGAGCAAAATGGCGCAAGGACGGGATCGGTCGCAATCACGATGAACCGATACCCGGCGCCGATCTCCCCCACGTGTACAGCCCGGAAGAAATCTTGGATGGCAACTTACCAAGCGGTGAGGTCGTCGTTTATGATGAAGACTACTTCTACATGGCAACGGTAGTGGCTGAGCGCCTTGCCCGGGCGGGCTGTAAAGTAACTTACATCACGACTGCGAGCGATCCGGCACCTTGGACGATCAACACGCTGGAACTTGTCCACGTAATCAACTCAATGAACGAGATGGGTATTGAAATCGTTGTCGGAACCTCCGTAACTAGTATCTCGTCGGGCAACATTACGACGAGTCGTATTCTTACTGGTGTGGAATCCAGTAGAAAAGTGGACGCCGTCGTTCTGGTAACCGGCCAAGTATCCGATGATATTCTTTATCATGAGTTAGTTGCAAAGAAAGAAGCAGGAAAGATTGCGTCGGTCGAACGCATAGGGGACTGTCTTGGGCCGGGCCAAATCGCTCAGGCCACTAAAGATGGACGAAAGGCCGGCATTGAATTTTGCGGTACCGGTCGTTAGGTCTCTTTTAAATCATCTCTCTCGGTCTCGTAGGAATCCCGCACACATTTATTTGGTGCCTTCTATCATGGATCACGGCCGGATCTGGCTCGCAGCGTTCCGGTCGTAGGTTTGGCAAGCGAAGCAATTGCCTCTCCTCAGCGAGCTGACGAACTAGAGCACGGCGATGGGTCGATGGATGATTTTGACATCACTTGCTTCAGACGTTCTGGACAGCGTCCGCTTTGACGGTGGTGATGATGGCCAGAGCGCTGGGCGAAGATTCGCGGCTACGTGTTTTTAAAGCTGAAGATGACGGGGCATCGGCCCGTCAGGCGGCGGCCTGGCGGCGGCCCGGTTCGGAGTCGCAGTTTCGAGCGGATCCTCTGGATGCTCGAGCGAAGATCGGAGAACAGACGGCGCGGCTCAAAGCCGCCGTCGCGGGTCCAGCCTCGACGTATATGTGCAGCTTCATGATCGGGAAGGTCGAGGAGTTGCCGATGTGGTGACCGCGGGCAAATTTGTGGCGCCGGAGGCTGCGATTATGTAGCCGGTGCCGCGCCGCTTGAGCATCAATTTATAATATAATTCCAAGCTACCATCGCCTTCGGGTGTGGTTTGCGTGGCGAGAGCGCCTGGCCGCCGGTAATCGCATGAGGCTTCACTCCGGTGACACGGTCAGCCGTCCGCTTCCCTAAGCAAAACCCGTTGCGTTTGCCTACGATGGCCAGGAGATCAGGACCTTCTCGGTGCCTTTATCGCTGCAGCGAGCCCTTTGGGAGCTTTCACCGGCCGCCAGGAATCCAACGCCCGCTGCAGGCAGCTGCGCATATAGTCGTTGATGGGTGCGGACCGCCGCTTAACAGTGTCCACATGAACCATCATGTGCTCACCCGTAGCAAGCACAATGTCTCGGGCGGCATCTACGACGTACTGGTAGATATGGAGCCTCGTTTCGTCGTAACCGATCGTCTCGGTGAACACGCGTAACGGCGTGCCTAGCCGGCACTCTCGGAGATTTCGCTGATGCCCTTCTACTGAAAAAAAACTGAACCCCTGGAGGCGATACTCTTCCGTGAAGCCAATCGCCCGCAGATAGTTTTCACCTGCATCAGCTAACAACTTATAATATTGCCACTCCGTCATGTGGCCGTTGTAATCAATCCATTGATCATCCACCGTTGCCTCAAGTGTCAAGAGTGCATTCTCTTGAGGGCGATCATCTACAGCCTCGAATTCAAACATTGCTGCCGGCATCTCAGTCGAGCCCCATTAGGTCGTCGCCCGTTTCAATAAAGGCGCCAATCTCAACATTGATCTTGGCCACCACACCTTCGTTTTCGGCGAGGATCGACTGTTCCATTTTCATGGATTCCATGATCGCAACTACATCGCCCCGGGAGATTCTGTCCCCCGTCTTCACGCAAAGCTCCATTACCATCCCCGAGAGCGGAGCCTTTACGCCGATGCGGTAGATGGGAGCCTCATCAACATGTTGCGGCTGCTCGAGCATCGACATTTCTGTGGTCTCTTCTTGCGGTGCATCGGCTTTGTGTAACGCCAGTGCCTCTTGGGCAAGCTGGGGCATCTCGACGTCGATCCACCGTGTGTAGATGGCAAATTCCTGACGATACTCAGCGACAAACTCGCCGCGCTTTACGATAGCGCGATGGAGCGGTGTCACTGTGCTCACGCCTTCGATCACCAATTCGTCAAGCGCGCGTGCCGCGCGTTCGATTGCCTGTTCCCGATCGCGGCCGGTTACGATCAGTTTTCCGACAAGAGAGTCATAGTATGGAGGAATGGTGTCACCCTCGGCATAACCGAAATCCACTCTCACGCCCGGTCCGCCAGGAAGCCGCATTCGCTTGATCTTGCCGGGCACGGGTCGGAAATCGGCCCATGGGTCCTCAGCGTTGATCCGGAACTCAATCGAATGTCCCCGAACCGGCGCGTCGGTGAATGGCAATGGGCTGCCCTCGGCGATGCTGAACATCTCCCGTATGATATCAATGCCTGTCACCTCTTCAGTCACAGGATGCTCGACCTGAATACGGGTATTCACCTCGAGAAAATAGATGTTCCCCGCATTCGTTACCAGGAACTCGCAGGTCGCAGCCCCGCAGTAGCCAACCTCCTTAAGGATGCCGATCGACACTTTCCTTAAAACGTCAATCTGGTCGTTGCTCAAGAATGGTGCCGGTGCCTCTTCCACGAGCTTCTGCTGTCGGCGCTGCAGAGTGCAATCACGTGTCGAAATGACCGCAACGATACCGTGCTGATCGGCGAGGCACTGGGTTTCGACATGACGTGCATGCTCGGCATACACCTCGACGAAGCACTCCGGCCTTCCGAACGCGAGGCCTGCTTCGCGCTCCGCAGCCGCCATGAGCGGTACGATTTCTTCCATTGTCCGGACGATCCGCATGCCGCGTCCGCCACCACCATTCTGTGCTTTTATGATAACCGGCAGGCCATGAGTTTCGGCGAATGCCCGAACCTGTTCCTGGGTAACTGCTCCCTCGTCCAGAGATGGAAGAAGCGGCGCTCCGACCTTCCGCGCGATGGCACGAGCCTTCACCTTGTCGCCAAGCTGGGCGATAGCCTCTGGCGGAGGACCGATCCACACGAGCCCGGCCGCCTGTACGGCCGCGGCGAAGGTCTCGTTCTCGGACAACAAGCCATATCCAGGATGGACCGCGTCGGCGCCGCTACGTTTGGCAATGTCGAGGATGGCCGATTGATTGAGATACGTCTCCAGGGGCGAGTGGCCTTTGAGCGTGAATGCTTCATCCGCTGCTCGAACATGCAGGGCGTCCCGGTCCGCCTCGGAGGCGATGGCCACTGACACGTAGCCTGCATCGCGGCATGCCCTGACGATACGCAAGGCAATCTCGCCACGGTTCGCAATAAGGATCTTCTTCATTTTCATTCCTCAAGCTCTTAGTGATCGACAAGAACCATCGACGCGGGATTCCAAGTCAGCCACACCTCCGCGCCGGAGGCAGGAATTTGCGACTTTGAGCATTCCACCAAATACGTTGCACCGGAGTTGTCAGAAACGGTAACGATGCAGCGGCTTCCAAGAAAGAGTTCTTTCTCGATACGAACGGGGATAGCAGGGGCTTGCATCTCATCGACTGTGTCTGAGCCGAGCAGGATCAGATCTTCAGGGCGCAGAACGATCGACAGCGACGAGTGCTGTTTGAGGATCGCGCGCGGAAGAGGCAATGAGAAGGTAGCGCGGCCTGTCCGTATAAGGGTCCGTCCATCGCCACCCTGTTCCAAGCTCGTCACGTCAATCAGGTTCGCCTCCCCCAAAAAGCGGGCAACGAAACGAGACTTCGGTCGGAAATAGAGTTCGGATGGGGTGTCGTATTGCAGGATTTCCCCACCATCCATGATCGCGACCTTGTCCGATAGGATGAACGCCTCTTCCTGATCGTGCGTTACATAGACCGCGGTAATGCCGGTGCGCTGTTGGATTTCCCGCAGATCGGCGCCCAGTTGCTGCCGGAGCCTACGGTCGAGCGCACCCATGGGCTCATCGAGCAGGAGCAGCGCGGGGCGATAGACCAGCGCGCGTCCGATCGCGACACGCTGTTGTTGACCACCGCTGAGTTCGCCCACCGCACGATCGCCCGCATTGGGGAGCTCGATAAGCTCAAGAATTTCGTGTACACGACGCCGCCGATCGGCTTGCGGCCATTTGTGCAGCTTCAAGGGATATTCGATGTTCTGCGCGACGGTCATATGCGGAAATAGCGCGTAGTTTTGGAAGACGAACCCGATGTTACGCGCCTGAACCGGAAGACGGGTGACATCTTTCGCGCCGATCATGATTACGCCTGAGCTCGGGGTGAGAAGTCCGGCGATCGTTCGTAGAAGTGTCGTCTTTCCAGAGCCCGAAGGACCGAGCAAGGTGCAGAACGAGCCAGGCTCGATACTAAGAGCTGTTTTTTTTAGCCCTAAGTAGCCGTTGGCGAACCGAATTTCGACGTCTCTCACCTCGATACCGTTCGCCCGCTCCGCTTCGTTTTTTTCCGAGCGGGATTTCGTCGTGGTGGCGTCTTGGCTGATCATATTGCTACCCTCCTCCGCTAGCCCGGGACGGCGACCGACATCGCTCATCGGACTGCTATTTGCCCATCATAGCGGGCTACCTCATTTTTTATCAAGACGCTTGTGATAAAAAAAGCCTGTTGAAGCTTGCGCTACGGATTCTTTTTGTTACATTTGTCTTAGCAAAGGCAAACCAGAGGAAGGGGAATGCAAATGAGGAAATTGACCAGCAAGGCCACGTTTATCGTCGCAGGCGCAGCGCTCACGCTGTCGTCGGTGGCTTCGTACGCCGCCGACATTCTGCCGGCCGACGTGAAAGCAAAAATATCGGGAGAGCTCGTCTGGCACGATGGCTCCGGTGGTGCCACGACGCGGGCCCGTGAGGAAACGGTAATCAAGGACTTCGCGGCCGAGACCGGGGTCGAAGTCAAAGGCGACTTCAACTCCGACATGACTAAGTACTTCGCGGCGATGGACAGCGGCGCCTCGATTCCTTGGAGCATGATCGAGTTCCCGACAAAGGGCGACTTTATCAAGGCCCGTGACGCCGGCTACGTTCAGAAGCTCGATCCCAGCATCGTCGATCTGAGCAAACTCGGCCCTACGGCGCACGACGAATATGGCGTGGATGTTTTGCGCTATGGCATCGTCTTCACGTATAACACCAGCAAATTCGCGACCGATAACGCGCCGGCCAGCGTCGTCGATCTTTTTGACGTAAAACGTTTCCCCGGCAAGCGCTGCCTGTTTAAGTATCCCCAGTTCGGCGGCGTGCTGGAGGCCGCGCTTCTTGCCGACGGCGCGACGCGCGACAATCTCTACCCCCTGGACTTAGACAAGGCCTTCGCGAAGCTTGACACCATCAAGTCTGACATCCTCTGGTGGTCCAACGGCGATGACGCGATCCGCCTTCTTTCAAGCGGCGAGTGCTCAATGGGCATCGCCTGGAGCGGCCGCGTCTACAGCGCAGTGAAGAACGACAACGCGCCGCTCGCCGCGAAATGGGAGAATTCGCTCTACTCCCAGGCCGTATATGCCATTCCTAAAGGCGCACCGAATGCCAACGCCGGCCAAGCGATGATTGCCCATTTCATCGCCGACCAGGAAGGGCAGAAGGCGCTTGTCAAGCAGATCACTTATGCAACGGATATTGTCGGCCTCGACAGCACTGCGTACGGTGACGATCTTGGACCGTGGATCGTAGCAGGCGATAATGCTAAGAAAGCGATCGAGGAAAACGCCGACTACTACGCGAAAAATATCACGGAAGTAGTTGATCGTTTCAATCGTTGGGTCGCCCTCAATTAAAGAAAGAATGACATGCCTCGCCTGGTGGATCACAACGAACGACGAAAGCAGATTTGCGACGTTCTATTGGATGTCGTCTCGGAGGCCGGCATAGCGGCGGCCACCATCCGGGAGGTTGCGGATCGTTCGGGATGGTCCACCGGCGTCATCGGCCACTACTTCAAAAATCGTCAGGATCTTCTCCTTGGCGGATTGCGCCGAGCCGCCGAAATCCTTGGCGAACATAATACGCGCGTTATAAATACGCTGGAGGGCATCGCTGCCCTCGAGCAAATCCTCGAAGGCAGCATTCCCCTGGACAAGCGTCGGCTTGCGCTGTGCCGAATCTTCTTCTTTTTCTATGCCGAAGGCATGACTGAAGCTGATTTGAGGCAGGAGCTTGAGAGCTATCTCGTGGGATGGAGAAAGTCCGCGACACGGGCCATTCGTCAGGCGCAAGCGCACGGTGATCTGCCCCCGGACCTGGAGCCGAAAAGAGTGGCGGCCGACCTTGTCGGTCTCGCGGACGGGTTGAGCATTCACTCGCTTCTTGATCCGCGGGTGATGAGTCAACTTCGGGAACAGTCGCCTATCAGATACTGGATACGTCGACTGGGAACCGAAGTGTCGTCGAGTGACAAAGGCGAGCCAGCGCCGCCTACCCGGTATGCCTCCGCATAGCGGGCAACAGTACACATAAACGGGAACGCACATGTCGAATGTTATTTCCTCTACCCTCGGGTGGACAGTATCTTCTATTCTCGGCGATACGGGTCCTCAGGTTTTGCACCAGCCGGAAAAGCTCGCTCTCGTCTGGGAGCACGGTGCGCTTACCTACGGGCAATTACGGTCCAGAGCGCTGAAGCTGGCCGGCGCGTTTCGAGCGGCTGGGCTTCAGACTGGCGACCGCGTTGCCTCGATGCTCTATAACCGGGGCGAAATCTTCGAGCTCTATTTCGCCTGCGCTTTCGCCGGTCTTGTGTTCGTACCCGTGAGTTTCCGGCTAACCGCCAGCGAAGTGGCCTCAATTCTCGATGACAGCGGCGCTAAGCTCTTCTTCGTGGAAACTGAGACCTCGCCCGTAGCCGAGGACGCGTCGAGGGCTATAGCAAACGGCCCAAAACTAGTCGTGCTTGAGGCCAATGCAGGCGGATCTGCGTATGAGGCCTTCGCCGATGCTTGTCCGTCCCTGGCCTCTGCGATCCCACATGACGTACAAATGATCTTGTACACCTCTGGGACGACGGGAAAGCCGAAGGGCGTCGTGATGCGTTCGCTCGCAGTCATATGGTGTGCCATGCAGCAGGCCAGCATCTTCAAGCAGATGAACCAAGAGACGGTCATGCTTCTCAATGCGCCGATGTACAACACGGCTGCGTTGAATGAGAGCTCCATCCCGACGTTCCTCGTCGGCGGAACCGTCGCCATAATGCCGAGCCGCGGATGGAGCGCGGAGCGACTAGGCGAGTTTATCCAGAAGTGGAACGTGTCGCACGCCCTTATCTTCCCGTCCATGTTCCGCAATATGATCGAAGCAGACGATCGCGAGCCCTTGCCCCTCCAGTCCATGAAATGGTGGTACACGGGTGGTGAAAATTGCCCCCCCGCGCTCATCGCTGAAGCGCGTCGACGCTGGCCCCACATCCATCTGGCGATCGCCTACGGCTCCACGGAATGCGGTCTCCCAACGCTAATTGATGGCGACGATATCGATCTTCACCCTGGATCGGTCGGTCGGTGCGTTCCCGGCCAGTCAATCCGGCTCCTCGACGCCGACGGAAACTTGGTTCCTCCCGGAGGCGTAGGGGACGTGTGGACAGCTGGACCGGCGGTCATGAACAACTATTGGAACGCTCCCCAGCTCGATGCGGAAACGGTGCGTGACGGCTGGCTCAGGATCGGCGACCTCGCGACCATCGACGACGAGGGCTGGATCCGCATCGTCGGACGTAGCAAGGACCTCATTATCTCGAAGGGACAGAACATCTACCCTGCGGAGATCGAGAACGTCATACGCCAGCATCCCGCGGTCATCGACGTCGCTGTGGTCGGCCTTCCCGACGAGGAGTTCACAGAGGTGGTTTGCGCCGCGATCGTGCCACGGAAGGAAGGGACCATCTCCAAGGAAGAGATCATGGCGTTTCTTCTTACGAAGCTCGCATCCTACAAGAAGCCGCGACACATCGTCTTCGTCGACAGCTTCCCTATCCGAAATGCAACAAAGGTCGACAAGAAGGAACTGGCGAGCATCTGCGCCAAGATCCTAGCAATCTGAGGAGGAATGGGATGACCCAGAACATTAGTCCTGAATGGCAGGCTTTGCTGGAAGAACTGGATCGTCGTCGCGAAATCGCGCTCGCATCGAGCGGACCAGACCGGATTGCACGCGAGCATCGCTACGGTCGCTCCACGGCACGCGAACGGATTGCCAAAATCGCGGATCCCGACAGCTTTCTCGAGATCGGGACTTTCGTGACCACACCTACCGAGGATGGCTCTCTCCTCGCACCTACGTTCGTTTGCGGCCTCTGCGAAATCGACGGTCGCCCGGTGGCAATCGGCGCGGAAGATTTCAGTGTTGAAGGCGGCGGCGCGGGCGTGCACCTTGTGCGCTACAAGGGCGGTTGGGGCGGGTTCATCGAAGAATTTGCGATCGGTTACAAAATCCCGTTCGTCATGCTGATCAACGGGGTCGGTGGCTCCATCCTTCTGCAGGATCAGATCGGCTATCCGGAACTGCAGTCCGCCAACCCCACCTATCCTATGTTCGAGTTGCTGCAACAAGTCCCCGTTCTGGCTGCCGTGCTAGGCCCTACCGCCGGCAGCTCTGCGGCCCGAGCGCACATATCGCACTTCTCCGTCATGACCTCGGACAACGGGTGTCTATTCGCCGGAGGCCCTCCCGTGGTTAAGCAGGCCCTTGGTTTGGAGATCGACAAGTTCGCCCTTGGTGGCGTCGCGATCCATACCCGTTCATCTGGTCTGATTGACAACGCTGCCGAAAACGAGGATGTGGCGCTTGCTCAAGTCCGTCAGGTCCTCTCATACCTGCCAGACAATGTCAGCCGCCGGCCGGCAGTCATTGAGACTTGGGCCGAAAATGATCAGAACGAGCTCTTTTCGATCGTGTCTCCGAGTTTGAGACGCGCCTACGACGTTCACAAGCTGATACGGTGCATCGCAGACCAGGACACGTTCTTCGAAATCGCGCCGGACTACGGTCGTTCGCTTCGCACTGGCCTGGCCCGGATCGAAGGTCACACGATTGGGATCCTGGCTTCGGACGCGCGGTTCGTCGCCGGATCTCTGGATGTGCAGTCTTCTCTGAAGCAGGCCAAGTTCGTCGAGCTCTGTGACCGATTTCATATTCCGATCGCATATCTCGTCGATGTTCCGGGCTTCCTCGTAGGGCCGAAGGCGGAGGAAGCAGGTGTCCTGACGTTTGGCGCAATGGCGCTTCGGGCAATCCAGCAAGCGAAGGTGCCCGTGATAACGGTACAGGTCCGTCGGTCCTTTGGCCTCGGCGGCGTGGCGACAGGAAGCCGCAATCCTTTGAGCTTGCGGCTCGTGTGGCCAAGCGCGGCTTGGGGCGACATGCCGATAGAAGGCGGCGTCGAAGCGGCGTTCCGAGCAGAACTGGAAGCTGCACCGCCTGAGGAACGAGCGGCTTTAAAGGCGCAGCTGACGAAACGGTTCGAAGAACAGACATCGATCTGGAAGGCTGTCGAAAACTTCGGCGCGGAAGAAATGATCGATCCCCGAGACACGCGCAAATATCTCGCGCGACTCCTCAGGCTCGCATATCGCATGCCGCAGGAAGGTCGAAGTGGATGAGGTACGTTTCAGTTACCTCCCTTGCCGGGCAAAGACGTCATGTCGGCGTCGCCGCAACGAAGTTCGCCTTGCTACTGCCAGCAATCTTCGTCCTCTCCTTATCGTTGGGCTGGCCGCTCTTGACGATCATCATGCGCAGCCTGAACGAAAAGGGCCGATCGAGCTTTTCGGAGCCGCTTTACTTTGGCCACTACGCAGCGATCGTCCAGGACGATTTGTTGCGTCAGGTAGCGCTGCACAGCGTGATGCTCGCATTCGTGTCGATGATCGCAACGGTGCTTTTGGCATTTCCGGCCGCATACGTGATTTCGCGCCTCTCCCGGCGTTTGTCATCGCTGATGATGGTCCTCGTGCTTATGCCGTTCTGGGTATCGATCATCGTGAGATTATTTGCCTTCACCACCATCCTCGGTACGCAAGGCATCATCAATTCCGCTGCTGGAGCGCTCGGGCTTGGCCCGTTTCCCCTGCTGTACAACACGTTCGCGACGATCGTCGGCATGGTCGCCTACCTGCTGCCATATCTAATTCTCATCCTCGTTTCGGCGATGATGTCGATCGATACCTCGCTTCTCACCGCCGCTCGAACAATGGGCGCATCTGAAAGTCGTGTCTTCCTCGACATCTATTTCCCGCAGGTCCGCCCGGCGCTGCTGGGTGGAAGCGTGCTGGTCTTCGTCCTGGGGCTTGGCTTCTTCCTGACACCGGCAATCCTCGGCGGTCCGCACAATCTGACCATCCCGATCTTCATCCAGCAGCAGGTCCAGAACTACCAGTGGGGCAAGGCAGCGGCGATGGGCATCGTCCTGCTGGCGGTCTCGATCGTTGGATATGCCGTGGCACTTAAGGTAGGGGGTAAGGGAATGCTTTCGCCGGTCCAGCAAGGCTCGCGCGGCGCTTCAGCCCGCGCCCCCCTTCGACCAACTCCGGTGACCAGTATTTGCGTCGTGGTGCTCGTCTTCGATCTCATTCTGCTGATCCTACCGCTCCTTGTCGTCATCCCGACGTCGGTCACTCCGACCACGCAGATTCAATTCCCACCGGTTGGCTTCAGTACCAAGTGGTTCATCGAGGCTCTGACGTCATCGATCTGGATCGATGCGTTCCTCAAGAGCATCAGGGTTGGCGTCATGACGGCAGTTTTCGCTTCCCTCTGCGGCCTCGCGCTCGCCAGGGTCGGGACGCGTTCAAAGTCTGCGGCGCTCAAGTCAGCCATTCAGATGGCCGCCATTATGCCTCTGATCGTTCCGGTCATTTTACTCGGTATCGGAATCTATGACGTCCAAGGTCGGCTGGGCATGCTGGGCAGCGACTTCGGACTAGTCGTCGCTCATGCCGTACTTTGCTTGCCACTTGTGTTCCTCGTGCTGGCCAATGCACTTGCTGCCGTCGATATCTCGATCGAGCAAGCGGCCTGGTCGATGGGTGCGAGCAGTACCAGGGCCTTCTGGGATATGGTCGTGCCGCTCGCCATGCCGGCGCTCGTTGGCGCGTTCCTCATCTCCTTCGTGACGTCTTGGGACGAGGCTGTGCTGGCGATGTTCCAGACGGAACTCGATAAAACACTGCCAGTCACGATCTATTCCTTCCTTCGAAGCGGCATCACTCCGGCGGTCTCAGCTGTCGCGACAATCATCATCGCACCGGTCTTGATCGGCACAATCATCGTCGCCGCAAAATCTTTCACTACAAGTCGAAGTGCTACAAAAGTGAGATCCTAGCTCATGGCAACCGAACGTTTTCCAAGCGGCTCCGCGTCAATCGTGGGAGCCTTTGAGTCCCCGCGTCGAAAGGCGCCTGGCGTCCATCCCTACCAAATCCACTCTGAGGTGATCGCCGGGGCGCTTGCCGATGCCGGTCTGACGATTGCTGACGTCGACGGTTTCGCTACGGCAGCCTCGTTTCCCTCCGAAGCGGGCTGGCAGCTGAATGCCGTCGAGATCGCCGAATACGTGGGTATCAACCCCTCTTGGGTGTGCAGCACCGATATCGGAGGAGCCGCAGCTCTGAGCCATGTCGGCAACGCCGTCGCGGCGATCAAGGCCGGTCTCTGCAACACAGTCGTCGTTTCATACGCCTCATCCGGCCGCTCATGGCCTCTGAGCGCAAGCGACTTCAATACCGGGCAGACCGGACCGGGCGAGTTCGAGGTACCGTACGGAGTTTCGACAATTTCCGCTTATGCGTTGGCCGCGACGCGATACATGCACCAGTACGGACTCAAGTCGGAACACCTCGCCGAAATCGCCGTTCAAGCGCGCCGGTACGCACATTTGAATCCGGAGGCGATGTACCGCGATCTTATCACGATCGATGACGTCCTCTCCTCTCCGATGATCTCGTCGCCGCTTCACAAACTCGATTGTTGCGTCGTCAGCGACTCGGGCGGTGCAATCGTCGTCACGTCTAAGGACCGTGCACGCGACACGCGCCGAGGCGGGCCTTCTGTGTTGGGCTTCGGAGAAGCGATCAGCCACGGCCAGATGAACCAGATGTGCGACATGACCACCACTGTCGCTGAACATTCGGGCCGGCGGGCGTTCCAGACCGCTGGATTAACACCCGAAGAAATCCATGTTGCGCAGATCTACGATTCTTTCACGATCACGGTCGCTCTCACGCTCGAGGCCCTCGGCTTTGTTCCCAAGGGTGAAGTGGGCGACTTTATCTCCGAAGGTGGGATCGCGCCTGGCGGACGGCTCCCAATCAATACGGATGGTGGGGGCCTTTCATCGAACCACGCGGGAAGACGCGGCATGTTTGCGACAATCGAGGCAGTACGCCAGCTCCGAGGCGAAAGCCCCGGCCTTCAACTTGCTTCCCCAGATCTGTGCCTCATCAACGGTACCGGCGGCTGGCTTTCAGCCACGGCCACTCTCATTCTTGGAGGCAAACAATGATTGAAATGACCTCTGTCCATCCTGTCCACAATGCTCTCTCAAAGCATTGGTTCGAGGCGGCTAGCAGGGATGTCCTGCTCATTCAAAGGGATCCGCTTACCGGCGCGGCACAGATGTACCCTCGCGCCCGCGTGGCGGGCTTTCCAGAGCGAGAGCCGGAGTGGGCCGAAGCCACGGGCCGCGGCACTCTCTATTCCTTCACCGTCGTCGAGCGATCAATCCACAAGGAATTTGCGGCGATAACGCCGTTCGTTATCGCGATTGTCGATCTGGAAGAGGGTGCCCGTATCACAAGCTGGGTCGTCGATACACCGATCGAAAGAATCCAGTGCGATATGGCCCTCAAGGTCGTGTTCCGTGAAATTCATCCCGGCGTAAAAATGCCCTGCTTCGTGGAGGGCTGACGAATGGAAACCGTGTTCAACGACATCCAAGAAGGCGCGGAATACGAGTCCGCCGGCCGGACCATAACGGAAGCTGACATCGTGAATTTCGCCGGCTTGAGCGGGGACTTCAACCCGCTCCACATGGATGAAGAATGGGTTCGCGAAAATACCAAATACCCTTCCCGCATCGCGCACGGACTACTCGTTCATTCGATCGGCGAGGGCCTGAACTGCACAGAGCTTTCGGCGTGGAAAATTCTCGGCTTCCTGGAAACACAACGGCGGATGCTTCTTCCGGTGCTACCGGGCGACCGGATTTGCCAGCGTTACGTCGTGAAATCGAAACGCCCAAGCTCGAAGGACCCGTCGCGCGGTGTGGTCGAAGTGGAGGTCGCGATCCGCAACCAACGGGGCGAGATCGTGCAGGACGGATACAACAGATATCTTATCGGAGGTGGAGGCTGATGCGTGGCTTAAAGGACAAAGTCGTGGTCGTAACGGGCGGCGCGCAAGGGATCGGTAAAGCGACCGCTATCCGCCTGGCCGAGGAAGGTGCGATCTTGGTGATTGCGGACCGTAACCTTGATGGCGCAGCAGCGACGACCAGGGAAATCGACGCATCCGGCGCCCGTGCGTTGGCCGTCTCGCTCGATGTTTCGGATCGCGAAAGCTGGGCCCAAGCCGCGATCAAGATCAAGGAAACCTTTGACGGAGCAGACGGCCTTGTGAACAACGCCGGCCTGACACGTGACAAGTCCTTGCTAAAGATGGGCGAGGACGATTGGGATGTGGTCCTGAACGTCAACCTGAAAGGGGCGTGGCTCGGGTGCCAGGCCATCGTGCCCTTGATGGTTGGTCGCGGTGGCTCGATTGTAAACCTGTCGTCCGAAGCTCGGTGGGGCGCGTTTGGCCAGTCGAACTATTCGTCGGCGAAGTCGGGTCTGGTCGGCCTGACGCGGACCGTTGCAATCGAGCAAGCACGTAACGGTATTCGGGTAAATGCTGTCGCTCCGGGAACAACTACAACCCCGATGGTTGAAGCTGTTCCGGAGCAAATCCGCCAAGGATGGCTTGAGAGCATCCCCCTGCGGCGCGAGGCCAGTCCGGCGGAAATCGCCTCGGCGATTGTTTTCCTTCTCTCCGACGACGCTAGCTACGTGACAGGCCAGGTACTGGGCGTGAACGGCGGCTCTGCTCTTTGAATTGAAATGCATCCCAATGCGACCATCAACCTCAACGGTCTGATGGTCGCATTGGGAATTTGGATCGGGTTGTTTCACGTCGCCGCAGATGGACGCTTTCGCGGTTATATTGGTGTAGCGCACGAGAGGGCGGGCTTAGAATAGTTTCAATCGCACCAGATATATCCGAGGAATTCTTGCTGCACATGAACTCATGCACAGCACGGTGATGCTCCATGGCCTGGTTCGGCAAACCTGAATAGGCGGGGCCGGACAGATGCTCCTCGATATCGACGTCAACGTACCACATTTCATGACCCGCCGCCTTCACGATCGCTTGTATCGCCTCGTGCCATGTGTGGGCGATTGGACCGGTAGAGTGTAGGATCTGCCGGTATGCCCTGCCTCTAGGGACCGTCGCCGCCGTGTCTGCTATGTCGCGGGTATCGACAAACGCAGTTGGCCAACCCTTAGTAGGCACCCCAACCTCGCCCTCGTCGCGTAACTTCGGAAGGAAGTACTCGGGGGCGGAGAAGTTCTGTATAAACCAATGGGGCGCAAAATCGTCCACTCGAATCTCGAGGTTTCGATCAGCCGCTCGACGCGCCGTTCGTCGAGATTTTCATTCCGAGTTTCAGCCGCGATGCCTGACAAAAGCACGATGCGCCGGACCGATTTTGCGTCGTCCAGAAAGCTTGCCACCGTGGCTTCAACGTCCACAGCACCATAGGCGTTCGGTTTGACAAGGTAGACGCAGACAACGTTCGCAAGAACTGCTTTCCAGGTTTCAGGAACATTCCAATCGAACGCCCGTCCGCCGGAACCATGGGGTCGCCTAGACGCGCCGATTACGTCTACTGCCGACCTTGCTTGGAGACATTCCGTAACTTTACGACCGGTTTGACCGGTGGCTCCCAGAACTAAAACCTTCGTCATCGAGGTGTCCGTTCAGGTCGTGGTCAATAGGTGTGGCTGGAACATGTAAGTTCCAGCCACAACCGTCTACTAGCTTTTCACCTTCTCGCTGCGTGAATCGTACCAAGCGCCGAGTTGGACCTCGATTGGGTAGCGTTTCATCGCGACCTCCACCTCCCATTTGCCACTTGCCAGCCATTCCTTGGTCACGCCCTCGTTGGACGAGACATATCCAAGACCAAGCGAAGCCTTGACGCGGTGTCCGTACGCTCCCGACATAATCGACCCTACAATGATGCCGTCACGAATAAGCGGCTCGTAGTGAAACAACATCGGATGTGTGCCCCCGGTCTCATTAGAGACTTTCACCTGCACAAGCCGCCTTTTCAAAGTGCCCTCGGCCTTCTGGCGTACCAAAACGTCTCGGCCGATAAACCCGCCTGGCTTATCCAGCGCAACGGTGAAAGCAACGCCCCCCTGGAACGGCGTATCCTCCTCACCGATATCGTGGCCCCAATGGCGATACCCTTTCTCCATTCGCATCGAATTGAGTGCGAAGAACCCAGCGTTCTTAAGCCCAAAATCTTGTCCGGCTTCCATCAGAACATCATAGACATGTGCCGCCATTTCGCTCGGGATGTAGAGTTCGAAGCCCAATTCGCCGACGAACGTCAACCGGCTGGCACGGACGCGCGCGTAGCCAAGATCGACCTCGCGGCTCGTGCCAAACGGGAAGAACTCGTTCGAGAAATCATCGGAGGAGACACTCGCGAGCAGGTCGCGGGACTTCGGTCCCCACAGCGCGAGCATCGCAAGCCCCGAGGTAACGTCTGTAATGTATACTTGGGCGCCTACAGGCACGCGTCGCTTGAACCAAGCAATATCGCGTCGCTGAGAAACAGCCACCGTGACGACCAGATAGGACTGTTCCGCCAGTCGGGTGATCGTTACGTCGGCCTCGATACCGCCGTTCTCATTCAGCCACTGAGTGTAAACAACCTTCCCAATCGGCACATCACATTCAGCCGCGCTGATCCAGTTCAGGGACTTTAAAGCGTCAGGGCCTTCGACTATATATTTGACAAAGCAGCTATGGTCGAAGAGTGAGACATTCTCGGCTGTGTTGGCGCACTCAGCCGCGACATTGTCGAACCAGCTCGGCTTTGAATACGAATATTCGATGTTGGCAAGCTCGTCCTCTGTGCCATAGAAGCCAGGGCGCTCCCATCCTGCGAGTTCGGTCATGAACGCACCTGATGCCAACAGGCGGTCGTGGAACGGCGAGCGGCGAACGCCTCGCGCGGTTTCGAATTGCTTCCCCGGCCAATGCATGTCGAACAGCGTGCCGATGGTCTCGACGGAGCGGTCGGCAAGATACTTCTTGTTTCGCTGAAACGATTGCGTTCGGCGAACGTCGACATCCAGCAGTTCGACCGGCGGACGACCTTCAGCGATCCATGATGCCATTGCCTTCCCGACACCACCTGATGAAAGGATCCCGATGGAATTGAAGCCGGTCGCGGCGAAAAGGCCGTCGATTTCCGATGTCTCACCAAGATGGTAGCGATTGTCCGGAGTGAAACTTTCGGGACCGTTGAAGAAGAGCTGGATGCCAGTCTCCTGCAGGACAGGAACGCGCTCCATGGCCATCTCAAGGTATGGACTGATGTGCTCCAAGTCCTCGGGGATCGTATCGAAGCAAAAGCTCTCGGATATGCCGTTCTGACCCCACGGTTTCGCTCCGGGTTCAAAGAAGCCAATTAGCAGCTTGCCGGCATCTTCCTTGTAATAAGCCCACTCATCGGCTGTGAACATAACCGGAAGATTGCGCGGCAGCTCTGGGATAGCCTCGGTCACCACATAGAAGTGTTCTGCGGCATGCAAGGGAATGGTCACGCCGATTTGAGCTGCGAGGTCACGGGACCACATCCCACCTGCGATGACCACTTTCTTGGCAGAAATCCGCCCCTGCTCGGTCATTGCGCCGACAGCCTTGCCGCTCTCGGTGAGGATTTGTGTAACCTTAATATTCTCGAGGATCTTGGCGCCGCCCTGGCGAGCTCCCTTTACGTAGGCCATCGTCACGTCGGCAGGATTAACCTGGCCGTCATTGGGGAACCAGAAACCACCCACGAGCCCTTCAGTGCTGATCGGAGACCAACGCTCCTTGATCTGATCAACGGTCATGGCCTCGACGGGCAGGCCGAAATTTCTCCCCATCGACGCACCACGTGCCAATTCCTCATAGCGAGCCTGCGTCTTCGCAAGGCGCAAAGAACCGTTCTGCTTGAAACCGGTCGCCTGCCCAGTCTCTTCCTCGAGCCGCCCAAAGAGCTCTCCGGTATATTGCGCAAGTTCCGTCATACGCTGCGTTGCACGGAGCTGCGTCACAAGACCGGCGGCGTGCCAAGTCGTTCCACTCGTGAGCTGTCGACGCTCACAAAGAACAACGTCCTTGATGCCGAGCTTCGTCAGATGATAGGCAATCGAGCAGCCCGCGATACCGCCGCCGATGATGACGACATCGGCCTGTGATGGAATATCCATTCCTGTGTCCTTTAGATTTGGAGCCTGCCCTGCCCTCGTAGCTCCTGCTGGCGGACATGGTTCTATCCGGCGATCAGAGGCATTGATGGCAGATCTTAATCTCGCCGGCTCGCCCGCATTCGGGATCGGTCCGTCTGAAAAGGATTCATATCATATCAGGGCTGAAACTCTACAGAAATCATGCCGAGTTTATAAAAATCTCTCGGCCCACCTTCCGGCAAGGGACGAAGGTTCATCGCCGGCAATCGCTTTAGAAAGTCGGGGGGGTGTTCACCCAGATCAGTTTACAAGCCTTCGAGCCAACAGAGCGCCAGGAGTGCGCGCGGTGACTTTCGAAATACATGGCATCGCCTGGGTTCAAGGTAGCGAGACCTAGCCCATCCACTTCGATCTCAAAGCTACCCTCTAACACCCGGATGAACTCCTCGCCTTCATGCCGGTAGAAACCCTCACTTCCGGCACCCGGTTCAAGCGTCCACTCCTGACAGTCCATCATCCGCGGACCAGAAGCTAACTCTCTGATCTGAATGCCCTTGCCGAGTGAAGGAAGCTGTCGCCCCTCCCCGCTCCTTATGACGGCTTTCGGTGTTTCCTCTGGGCTGGCAGTGAGCTGCGTCACGGTAACGCCCAATGTTTCGGCTATAGCGCGCAACAGCGGGACACTGGCGCCTCGAGACGTGCGCTCAAGTGTGCTTATCACCGACGAGGACACGGCCAACACCTTCGCAAGCGCCGTTATCGTCAGACCCTTTTCGCGACGCAGCCGCCGGATCTCATACCCGAGCCTCGGAGGCGGAAGGTTTTCGCTTCCTGTTTCCTGGGAGACCAGATCCGTTCCGTCCAGTGAAGATTTGATCGCTGCAAGATTCAGGCCTTGGACGGATCTCAAGCGAACGATCTGATGTACGCGGGCGAAGTCATCCTCGGAGTACATCCGGTAGCCACTGGCCGTCCGTGTTGGAACGATGAGCCCATGTTGCTCCCAAAGCCGAAGCGTCGCCGGCGGCACACCGGTCGCAGCAGACAACTCTGAAACCTTATACTGTTTGCTCATGGCTTTCCTTGCTCGAAATCTCACAGTTGAGTGCTACGAGACTGCTCCGCAAACTGCAACCACGCGATTTGCCAAAGGCACACAGTCGGCGGCTCGATTGAAGGATTTCAGCACGGATTCACATGTTCGGATAGACCGGGCCTTCGCCGCCCTGCGGCGGCACCCAGTTGATGTTCTGGTTCGGGTCCTTGATGTCGCAGGTCTTGCAGTGCACGCAGTTCTGCGCGTTGATGACGAAGACCGGCTTGCCGTCCTTCTCCACCCACTCGTAGACGCCAGCCGGACAGTAGCGCGTCGACGGGCCGGCATAGATGTCGTGCTCGGAGCGCTTCTGCAGGCTCATGTCCTTGACCTGCAGATGCACCGGCTGATCCTCCTCGTGGTTGGTGTTCGACAGGAACACCGAGGACAGACGATCGAAGGTCAACACGCCATCGGGTTTCGGGTAATCGATCTTCGTGTGCTTTGCTGCCGGCTCGAGGCTCTGCGCATCGCTCTTGCCGTGCTTCAGCGTGCCGAACAGCGACAGACCGAACAACTGGTTGGTCCACATGTCGAGACCGCCGAGTGCCACGCCGATCGCCGTGCCGAATTTCGACCACAGCGGCTTGACGTTCCTGACCCGCTTCAGGTCCTTGCCGATATCGGTCTGGCGCCATTCGTTCTCGATCTCGACCGGCTCGTCATTGGCCCTGCCCGACGCGATCGCTTCTGCCAGTTTGTCAGCCGCCAGCATGCCAGACAGCACCGCATTGTGGCTGCCCTTGATGCGCGGCACGTTCACGAGGCCGGCCGAACAGCCGATCAGCGCGCCACCGGGGAACGACAGCTTCGGTACCGACTGGTAGCCGCCCTCGGTGATGGCGCGAGCACCATAGGACAGCCGCTTGCCGCCTTCAAAGGTGCCGCGGATGGCCGGATGGGTCTTGAACCGCTGGAACTCCTCGAAAGGGAAGAGGTATGGGTTCTTGTAGTTGAGGTGCACGACGAAGCCGACCGCGACGAGGTTGTCTTCCAGATGGTACAGGAACGAACCACCACCGGTCTTCATGCCGAGCGGCCAGCCGAACGAGTGCTGCACCAGGCCCGGACGGTGGTTCTCGGGCTTAACCTGCCAGAGCTCTTTCAGGCCGATGCCGAACTTCTGGACGTCGCGGTCTTTCGACAGATCGAACTTCGAAATCAGCTGCTTGGCGAGCGAGCCGCGCACGCCCTCGCCGATCAGCGTGTATTTGCCGAGCAGCGCCATGCCGCGGGC
>NZ_JBQENZ010000048.1:0-27819 GCF_052044935.1 Ensifer sp. 22460 | reverse complement strand
GGCGCCGATCCGGAAGGCCTGTTCCCGGCCATCCTCGGCCATGAGGGCGCCGGCATCGTCGTCGACGTCGGCCCGGGCGTCACCTCGGTGAAGAAGGGCGATCACGTCATTCCGCTCTACACGCCCGAGTGCCGCTCCTGCCCGTCGTGCCTGTCGCGCAAGACCAATCTCTGCACCGCGATCCGCTCGACCCAGGGCCAGGGCCTGATGCCCGACGGCACCTCGCGCTTCTCGATCGGCAAGGACAAGATCCATCACTACATGGGCTGCTCGACCTTCGCCAACTACACGGTGCTGCCGGAGATCGCCGTTGCCAAGGTCAACCCGGACGCGCCGTTCGACAAGATCTGCTACATCGGCTGCGGCGTCACCACCGGCATCGGTGCGGTCATCAACACGGCCAAGGTCGAGATGGGCGCGACCGCGATCGTCTTCGGTCTCGGCGGCATCGGCCTCAACGTCATCCAGGGCCTGCGTCTTGCCGGCGCCGACATGATCATCGGCGTCGACCTCAACAACGACAAGAAGGCCTGGGGCGAACGCTTCGGCATGACCCACTTCGTCAATCCGAAGGAGGTCGGCGACGACATCGTTCCCTACCTCGTCAACATGACCAAGCGTGGTGCCGACCAGATCGGCGGCGCCGACTACACCTTCGACTGCACCGGCAACACCAAGGTGATGCGCCAGGCGCTCGAGGCCTCGCATCGCGGCTGGGGCAAGTCGGTCGTCATCGGCGTCGCCGGCGCGGGCCAGGAGATTTCCACCCGGCCGTTCCAGCTCGTCACCGGCCGCAGTTGGATGGGCACCGCCTTCGGCGGCGCGCGTGGCCGCACCGACGTGCCGAAGATCGTCGACTGGTACATGGAGGGCAAGATCGAGATCGATCCGATGATCACCCACACCATGGCCCTCGAAGACATCAACAAGGGCTTCGAGCTGATGCATTCCGGCGAAAGCATCCGTTCGGTCGTTCTTTACTAAGCTAAGCTGGCAATGGCGCAATTCCGGGAAAATCGCTTCGCACTTTTCCTGGAATTGCTTCACAACCTGAACGACGCAATTCCGGACGGAAAACCGCTTCGCACTTTTCCTGGAATTGCTTCACAATCCGATTCAGAACGGCGTCGGAGTCGATTGATTTCCGGCGCCTTTTCAGTCCCGTTGAGAAACTGATTCAAGATGATCTATGTCGATGCCGATGCCTGCCCGGTGAAGGCGGAAATCCTGAAGGTGGCCGAACGCCATGGAATAGAGGTGACTTTCGTCGCCAATTCCGGCCTGCGCCCCTCGCGCGACCCGACGGTACACAACGTCATCGTCTCGGCGGGTTTCGATGCGGCCGACAACTGGATCGCGGAACGGGCGCAGGAGGGCGATGTTGTCGTCACCGCCGATGTACCGCTGGCCGTGCGTTGCGTTGCTGCCGGCGCGTTGGTTACCGGCCCTTCCGGACGCATCTTCGACAAGGGCAATATCGGCATGGCTTCGGCGATGCGCGATCTTGGGCAGCATTTGCGTGAAACCGGCGAGAGCAAGGGCTACAACGCCGCCTTCACGCCGCGCGATCGATCCGCCTTCCTCGAAACGCTTGACCGACTCGCACGGCAGGCGAAAAAGTGACGGTGCGGCAGCCGCTTCCGCTGCAGATCGCAGGGGTATCTGGATGACAGCGACGACGACGAAGCTCAGGCACTGGCCCTTCTACACCGCCATTCTATGCGCGCTCGCAAGCGTGCCCGTCCTCTGGTTCGTTGCGCGACGCTTCGCACTTGAAGGCGCTGCGATCACCTTCTTCTGCGTCTATCTCGTCATGTGCTGGCGGCGATTGCGGATGATGACCGGGCGGCACCTGAAGACCCATGCCAGAAACACCGACGAGCCCGAGTTCGTTATCCTCCTCGTGACATTCGGTGCGGCTGCGAGCTCGCTCATCTCTCTGTTCTTTGCGCTCAACGCCCAGCAAACAGGATCCGCACTCGCGCTCGGCCTCGCCTTTGCCTCGGTCGTGCTCGGCTGGGCGACGATCCATATGATGGCCGCGATGCATTATGCGCACATATACTGGGTGCCTTCCGCGGATGCGAAGACGCCGGAGCCTGCACGTGGCCTCGACTTTCCCGAGACACCCGAGCCCGGCGGTTTTGATTTCCTCTACTTTTCCTTCGTCATCGGTATGACCGCGCAGACCTCAGACGTCGCCATCACCACAACAGCCATGCGGCGCATCAATCTGATGCATGCCGTCGTTTCTTTCTTCTTCAACACCGTGCTCGTCGCCGCCGCCGTCAACGCGGCCGTGCAGCTTGCCGGCTGAGCATCATTACCCAAGGAGCATTTCATGAAGGTCCTCTCGCAAAACACCGCTTTCGGCGGCATGCAGGGCGTCTTTTCGCACGATTCCGAGGCTTGCAAGGGCGAGATGACCTTTGCCGTCTTCGTGCCGCCGCAGGCGATCAAGGAACCGAGACCAGTGCTCTGGTACTTGTCCGGCCTCACCTGCACGCACGCGAACGTCATGGAGAAAGGCGAATACCGGCGCATGGCCGCCGAACTCGGGCTTATCATCGTTTGCCCCGACACCAGCCCGCGCGGCGCCGACGTGCCAGACGAACTGACGAACTGGCAGATGGGCAAGGGCGCGGGTTTCTATGTCGACGCCACCGAGAAGCCCTGGGCCGAGCACTACCAGATGTACAGCTACATCACCGAAGAACTGCCCGCTTTCGTCAGCCAGCACTTCCGCATGGACATGAGCCGCCAGGGCATTTTCGGCCATTCCATGGGCGGCCACGGCGCCATGACCATTGCGCTCAAACACCCGGATCGCTTCAAGAGCTGCTCGGCTTTCGCGCCGATCGTCGAGCCCTCGACCGCCGACTGGTCGGTCGGCGCCTTCGAAAAGTATCTCGGCACAGACCGCGCCGCCTGGCGCCAATATGATGCCTGCGCCCTCGTCAAGGACGGTGCGCGCTTCCCGGAATTTCTGATCGACCAGGGCAAGGCGGACAGCTTTCTCGAAAACGGCCTGCGCCCGTGGCTGTTCGAGGATGCGGTCAAGGGAACCGGCATCGATCTGACGCTGCGCATGCATGAGCGCTACGACCACTCCTACTACTTCATCTCCACCTTCATGGACGATCACCTGAAGTGGCATGCCGTACGGCTGGCCTAGGCCGATTTTGTCCCGGAGCGACTGATGACCCACCTCCTTCTCGTTGGAGCCGGCGGCGCGATCGGCTCGATCTTGCGCTACCTTGTCGGCCTCTGGACCGTCCATCGCCTCGGGGCGGGCTTCCCGTGGGGCACACTCGGCGTCAATATCACCGGCTCGTTCCTGATCGGCGTGCTGGCAGAGGCGATCATGCGCAAGTTTGGCGCGTCGCCGGAAATGCGCGTGTTCCTCATCACCGGGGTTCTCGGCGGCTACACCACCTTTTCCGCCTTTTCGCTGGATGCGATCACGCTCTTCGAGCGTGGTGATGTCATGCTTTCCGTCATCTATGTCGTTGCCAGCGTCGCGCTTTCGCTCCTTGCGGTCTTCAGCGGGCTGGCTCTGATGCGCGCAATAGTCTAAAGGCTGCTTCTACGAGCGCTGCGTAGCCTGAGGGAAACGCGGTGCGTTGCTGCATTGCTCTTCAACCGTCATCGCTTCAGGGGCATTGTCATGCAGCCGTTAAAGGATTGCGGCAGCCCTTGCGCACCTGAAGCGTTTTCTTACGTCCATCGCAACGTAAGAGCTTCAGATTGACGCGCGACGCTGCAGGAACAGAAAGCAGGTTCGCTCAAATGGCAGGCATAGAACACAGGCAAGTGGACGGTGACGAGGCAGGCATGCGCCTTGACCGCTGGTTCAAAGTGCATTTTCCGGGGCTGGGTTTCGGTCCGCTGCAGAAGCTTTTGCGTTCGGGCCAGATCCGTGTCGACGGCGGCCGCGTCAAGTCCGACACGCGCCTACAGCCGGGCCAGACGGTGCGCATCCCTCCCCTTGGCGTCGATGCGAAGGAGACGAAGACAGGCCCGATCGCCGGCCGCGACCTTCGCCACTCGCCCGACGGAGAATTGCTGTCGCGGATGGTGCTGCATGAGGACGCGAAGGTGATCGTGCTGAACAAGCCGGCCGGGCTTGCCGTGCAAGGCGGCTCCGGCGTCAACCGTCACATCGACAAGATGCTCGAGGCCTGGACCAATCAGCGTGGCGAAAAGCCCCGTCTGGTGCACCGCCTCGACCGTGACACCTCAGGTGTTCTGGTCATTGCCCGTACGCGTGGCGCCGCCCAGAAGCTGACGGCCGCCTTCCGAGAGCGCGACACCAAGAAGACCTATTGGGCGCTGGTGAAAGGCGTGCCGCGCAAGCGCGAAGACCGGATCTCGACCTGGCTGGTCAAAGAACAGACGCCGGACGGCGACCGCATGCGCATCGCCAAGCATGGCGAGGACGGTGCCGACCACGCGATTTCCTACTACCGAATTCGTGAGCAAGCGGCACAGAACCTCGCCTGGCTCGAGATGGAGCCCTATACCGGCCGTACCCATCAGTTGCGCGTGCATGCCTTGCATATCGGTCACCCGATCCTCGGCGACCCGAAGTATTTCGACGCCGATATCAACTGGAGCCTGCCCGGCGGCATGCAGAACCGTCTGCATCTGCACGCGCGCCATATCGATATCCCGCATCCGGACGGCGGTCGCCTGCGCGTGACCGCGCCGCTGCCGCCGCACATGGTCCAAAGCTGGAACCTACTGGGCTTTGAAGAGAACGAGCCGGGCGAGGACGACTGATGAAACTGGCGCTTTTCGATTGCGACGGGACGCTGGTCGATAGCGGCGGGCTGATCCATGAGGTGATGGCGCGCACCTTCGAGGCATTCGATCGCGAGCGCCCGCCGCTTTCAGCAACCAAGGGCATCATCGGCCTGACACTCGACATCGCCATTGCCCGCCTGCTTGGCCGCGAGCACGTCGACGACCTGGCACTGGCGATGACTGCGCACTACAAGTCGATCTTCGCAGGCGTGCGCAGCGAAGCCGGCTTCCAGGAGCTTTTGTTTCCGGGCATCGCCGACATGATGCAGACGCTCTCGTCGCGGGACGCGCTGCTGATCGGCGCCGTCACCGGCAAGTCTCGGCGCGGCCTCACTCACATCTCCGAAACCCACGGTTTCGACAATATCTTCTTCGTTTCGCGCACCGCCGACGACTGCCCTTCCAAGCCGCACCCGGCGATGGTGACGGAGTGCTGTTCGGAAGCGGGCATCGATGCGAAGGATACGGTCGTCATCGGCGACGCGATCTACGACATGCAAATGGCCAAGGCCGCGGGAGCCGCCGCCATCGGCGTAGCCTGGGGCTATGCGTCCGTTCCCGATCTCATCGAGGCGGGTGCCGATTTCGTTGCGCAGACGCCGGCAGACATCATTGAATGGATGGAACACAATCATGCCTGACATTCGCGACGAGCTCAGCGGTGCGATGAGCCACGAGGATCCGGTCCGCCGCGCACAGATTCAGATGCTGAAGCCGCTGCCGAAGCGCTTCTACAAGGCGGTCAGCGTCGCTGCGGCGGAAGGCGACACCCACGCCGTGCTGCTCGACGGCCGCACGGTGCGCACGCCAGCAAAGCAACCGCTTGCCGTGCCGACACGCAAGCTTGCCGATATGCTGGCCGCCGAATGGGAGGCACAGGCCGAGGTCATCGATCCCGCCCGAATGCCGGTCACCCGCATCGTCAACACGGCGCTCGATGGTGTTGCGAAAGACCAGCGCTCGGTGTTCGACGACATCCTGCGCTTCGCCGGAACCGACATGATCTGCTATCGCGCCGACAGCCCGGAAGGCCTGGTCGCACGCCAGAACGAGATCTGGAACCCGGTGCTCGACTGGGCGCGGCAAACGCTCGGCGCCCGCTTCATCCTCGCCGAAGGCGTGATCCATCAGGAGCAGCCGGAGGAAGCCCTTTCGGCCTATGCCGAGGGCCTGCGCGCTTTCGCCACTCCGCTCGGGCTCACCTGCGTTCATACGGTGACCAGCCTGACGGGTTCGGCCCTGCTGGCGCTTGCCTTCGCCTCCGGCAGGTTCACGGCCGAAGAGGCCTGGACGGCCGCGCATGTCGACGAAGACTGGCAGATCGAGCATTGGGGAACCGACGAGGAAGCCTTCCGCCGCCGCGAAAACCGCTGGCAGGAAATGCTGGCGACTGCTGCGGTTCTGGACGCCTTGCGGTAAACGGAGACAGCGAAACATCTCTGAATACGATTGCGGGCTGCGCGTCCTTCATGACGAGCAGCCCGCTTCGTTTGCAATTATGGTTACGGCTTCAGAGCAAGATCGCCCTGCTTACCTAACGCCACGTTAGTGTATTACGCTGCGTTAGGCGGCGAGTTTCAGCCCGGCAATGCCGCTGACGATGAGCGCGATGCAGCCGAGGCGGACGAAGGTCGCCGGCTCTGCAAACAGGAAGATGCCGAGGATGACGGTACCGACCGTACCGATACCCGTCCAGACCGCATAGGCCGTGCCGAGCGGCAGGGTGCGCACGGCAAGGCCGAGCAGCGCGATGCTGAGGATCATCGACCCGACGGTCAGGATCGTCGGCGTAACGCGCGTGAAGCCATCCGTGTATTTGAGACCGATTGCCCAGCCGATTTCGAGGATACCGGCAAGCAAAAGAAGGAACCAGGCCATGTCAAACTCCTAATACTGGAGCGAGGCCGTCCCCGCGGATGTTCGGTTTCGACTTCGCGAACCGTGCAGCCGTCTGCAATGCCGGTTCTATCTCACACTCCCGTGCCGACGGCAAGGCAGCCACGGGCAGATCAGCCTTGCACCGGTGGCAAGGCTAGGCCACATCCCGCATTCCTTGAAACCGAGAAAACGACGGGGTGCCCTCTGGGCCAAGCACAAGGAAGGGCCGTCTTACAGATTCCTGGGCATTCTAGGGAGCATTGCGCTCCCGGCGGAGTTTCGCCCACCATTCCAGCCGCTTGCGGATTTCTCGCTCGAAACCACGCTCCGGCGGATCATAGTAAGTCTGGCGCCCCATCTTTTCCGGAAAATAGTCCTGGCCGGAAAAGGCATCCGGCTCGTCGTGATCGTAGCGATAGCCGTCGCCGTAGCCTTCGCCCTTCATCAGCTTGGTCGGAGCGTTGAGAATATGCTTCGGCGGCAGCAGCGAGCCGTTCTCCTTGGCCGACCGCATCGCCGCCTTGTAAGCGGTGTAGACGCCGTTCGACTTCGGCGCGGTGGCCAGATAGACGCAGGCCTGCGCCAGCGCCAGTTCGCCTTCGGGCGAGCCCAGATAGTCGTAGGCATCCTTGGCGGCATTGCAGATCACCAGCGCCTGAGGATCGGCAAGGCCGATATCCTCCACCGCCATGCGCACAAGCCGTCGCCCGAGATAAAGTGGGTCCTCGCCCGCATCGAACATGCGGCAGAGATAATAGAGCGCGGCATCCGGATCGGAACCGCGTACCGACTTATGCAGCGCCGAGATCAGATTGTAGTGGCCGTCCTGGCCCTTGTCGTAGACCGGCGCTCGGCGCTGGACGATATTCTGAAGTGCTGCCGCATCGAAGATCTCGTCGCGCCGCGCGGCCCGCCAGACTTCTTCCGCCAGCGTCAGCGCCGCCCGGCCATCGCCATCGGCCATGCGGATCAGGCTCGCGCGTGCATCCGCATCAAGCGGCAACGCCTTGCCTTCTGCCTGCTCGGCGCGGGACAGAAGCTCCTGGATGCTGTCCTCACCGTGTGGCTTGAACGTTAGCACGCGAGCGCGGGACAACAGAGCGGCGTTGAGCTCGAAGGACGGGTTCTCCGTCGTCGCACCAACGAGGATGACGGTGCCATCCTCCATCACGGGCAGGAAGCTGTCCTGCTGGGCGCGATTGAAGCGGTGGATCTCATCGACAAACAGCAGGGTCTGCCGGCCGGACATGCGCCGCGCACGGGCCGATTCGAACACCTTCTTGAGATCGGCGACACCGGAGAAGATGGCCGAGATCTGCTCGAAGGCGAGCCCCGCCTCCCCCGAAAGCAGACGCGCGACGGTCGTCTTGCCGGTGCCTGGTGGTCCCCAGAAGATCATCGACCCGAGAGAACCCGACGCGATCATGCGCGACAGCACGCCATCATCCCCGGTCAGGTGCTCCTGGCCGGTGACTTCGGCGAGCGTCCGCGGGCGAAGCCGGTCGGCAAGCGGTCTTGCGGACGCCATCTCAGGTGGTTCGTGTGCTGTAAACAGATCGCTCATCGGAAGAACTGACGGATAAGTTGGCCGTCCCGCTCGATCTCGACACGCCAGAAGGAGGCGTCGTCGGCCATCACATGCTCCAGCGTCTTGGACGTGTCGATCGCCGTGCCATTGACAGAGCGCACGATGTCCTTCGGCTCAAGGCCGATGCGTGCTGCCGGCGAACCGCGGTTGACCTGCATGACGACGACGCCCTGGAGCGAAGTCGACACGCGCAGTTCCTCGGCTAGACGTGGCGACAGATTGGCGACGACCGCGCCGGCGAAGGGATTGCGACCTTCGATCAGCCGTTCGTCACGCGGCGAGGTCTCCGGCGCCCGATCGAGCTTGAGCATCACCTCACGCGGCTTTCCGTTTTCCGACACGGTAACGCGCGCCTCGTGGCCGATGCCGACCGTCGTCAAGCGGTAGCCGAGCGCATCAGGATGTTCGACTTCAATGCCGTTGACGGCGGTGATCACTTGCCCCGGCTTGATGCCTGCCAGTTCGGCCGGGCCACCCGCCACGACAGCCGTCACCAGCGCACCGCGGGCGCGGTTGAGGCCAAGGGCTTCGGCCACTTCCGAGGTCACCGGTTCGAAGCTTGCGCCGATGAAGGGACGGACGAAGGCGCCATTGCCGCCGTCAGCGGACGCGACGAAGACCTTTACCAGATTGGCGGGGATAGCAAAGCCGACGCCGTTCGAGCCGCCACCCTTGGAGAAGATCGCGGTGTTGATGCCGATCAATTGACCGTTCATGTCGATGAGGCCGCCGCCGGAATTGCCCGGATTGATCGCCGCATCCGTCTGGATGAAGAAGCCGAAATCCCCTGAAGAAACCTGGTTGCGCGCGAGAGCCGAGACGATGCCGCTCGTGACCGTCTGGCCGACGCCGAACGGGTTGCCGATCGCCAGCACGAGGTCGCCGACTTCGACCGCATCCGAGTCGCCGAGCGGGACGATCTCGAACGGGCCTTCCGACTGGATCTTCAGCACCGCCAGGTCGAGTCGGTCATCCTTGAGCACGATCTTGCAGGGAAACTCGCGCCCGTCCGCCAGCGCCACCTTGATGTCGTCGGCGCCCTCGATGACGTGATTGTTGGTCACGACGATCCCGTTCTTGCCGACGATCACGCCGGAGCCGAGCGACGATTGCTTTTCCGAGCGGTTCGGCATGCGTTGGCCAAAGAACTCCTCAAAGAAGGGATCGCCGGAAAAGATCGAGCGGCGCTCGACCACGCGTTCGGCGTAGACGTTGACGACCGCATTTGCCGTCTGCTTGACGAGCGGCGCGAAGGAAAGCTGCATTTCGGTGCGCGACTGCGGAACCGTCTTGGCCTCCTCAGCCCATGCCGGACAGGCAAGAGACACAGCAATGACGAGCGCAACAAGCGCTCTTTGACCAACGATCATGTGAAGCATTCTCCTATTCGTCACGGCTACGTTCAGATAGGATTTCGCGCGAAAAAAGGCAAATGTTGGCGCAGGATACGCAAAGTTGCCGGCTTCACGCGCTACGCACGAAAACGTGGTTCCGCACCCCTTTCACGGTGATCGAAAGTCTGCTGAGTTCGTACAAGACAAGGCTCATAAACCACTCTCGGATAAGACCATGCCATCCTACCGTCCACCACGAATCGTTTCCTCCGAAATCACGCCGGAGAACATCTTCATCAATCGCCGCGCATTCCTGGGCGCCGCGGTCGGCGGCGTCCTTCTTGCCGGAAGCGGCACAGGTATGGCGGCGGCGCTTAGCGCACCAAAAGGCAAATACGTCGTCGACGAGGACCTGACCCCCGAAGCTGACGTCACGGGCTACAACAACTTCTATGAATTCGGGACCGGCAAGGGCGATCCGGCCGCCAATTCGAGCGGCTTCAAGCCGACCCCCTGGACAGTGAAGGTCGATGGCCTCGTCGGCAAACCGAAGGAGTTCGGGCTGGAGGAACTGCTGAAGTTCCCCATCGAGGAACGCGTCTATCGCATGCGCTGCGTCGAGGCGTGGTCGATGGTGATCCCCTGGACCGGCTTCCAACTTTCGACCCTGCTCGACAAGGTGGAGCCGCTGGGCAGCGCCAAATATGTCTCGTTCGAAACGGTCGTTCGCCCGGCGGAGATGTCGGGCCAATCCGGCTTCTTTCAGCCGTTGCCCTGGCCCTATCGCGAAGGACTGAGGCTCGATGAAGCCCGTCACCCGCTCACTCTGCTGTCTATCGGCGTCTACGGCAAAACGCTTCCCAACCAGAATGGCGCACCGATTCGGCTCGTCACCCCCTGGAAGTACGGCTTCAAGGGGATCAAGTCGATCGTGCGGATCTCACTCACCGAGGCGCAGCCGCCCTCCACCTGGAACCTCTCGGCCCCCAACGAGTACGGCTTCTATGCCAACGTCAACCCGGCCGTCGATCACCCGCGCTGGAGCCAGGCGACGGAGAACCGCATCGGGGGCGGAGGCTTCTTCGGCTCCAACCGTCGCGACACCCTGCCCTTCAACGGCTATGCCGACGAGGTTGCCAGCCTCTATGCCAGCATGGATCTGAGAGCGAACTACTGACGATGGCCGGCCTGCCCACACTCCCGAAACGCTTTCATTCGGCCTCGGTCTGGGCGCTCTATGGCTTTGGCCTGGTGCCGGCGGCGTTTGCCTTCTATCTCGGCGCTACCGGGCAACTGCCCGGCAATCCGGTCAAGGGATTCGAGCATCTGCTCGGGATCTGGGCGCTGCGCTTTCTCGTGGCCACGTTGGCAATCACCCCGATTCGCGATCTCTTCGGCATCAACTGGCTACGCTACCGCCGGGCGCTCGGGCTGCTGGCATTCTACTACGTGCTGATGCACTTCCTGGCCTACATGCTGCTCGATCAGGTGCTGAACGTCCCGGCGATCCTCGCCGACATCGCGCGCCGTCCGTTCATCACCATCGGCATGGCGGCCCTCGTCATGCTGATCCCGCTGGCGTTGACGTCCAACACCTGGTCGATCCGCAGGCTTGGCACCCGCTGGAACACGTTGCACAGGCTCGCCTACGTGATTGCTGCCGCCGGCGCCCTGCATTTTGCCATGTCGGTGAAGGTCGTTGGCCCCGAGCAGATGCTCTATCTCGGCTTGGTCGCCGCGTTGCTTCTCTGGCGGTTGGCGCGCAAACCCTATCTCCGTCGCAAACGTCAGACGGCGAGCGCGCCGGCCAGGGCGATCCCAGGAAAAGTGTAATTTTCCCATTCGCTCGGAGCAGCCGGATACTCGGTCGCTCAAGCGCTCGACCAAGCATTGAAATGGTGCAAAGCACCGCCCATAGAAAAATGGCCGGGTGATGAACACCCGGCCATTTCGATTTCACTGCCTTCGATCGGCTTAGGCTGCTTCAGCAGCTTCAGCTTCAGCGGCAACGCGGGCGAGATCCTTCGCACCCTTTGCCGAGACGTCGCGGTCAACGAATTCGATGACGGCGAGCGCGGCGTTGTCGCCGTGACGGAAGCCGGCCTTCATGATGCGCAGGTAGCCGCCGTTGCGGGTGGCGTAGCGCGACGCGATCGTGTCGAACAGCTTCGAAACGACAGCGGCGTCGCGGATCTGCGAGATCGCCTGGCGGCGAGCGTGCAGGTCACCGCGCTTGCCGAGCGTGACGAGCTTCTCGACGATCGGGCGGATTTCCTTGGCCTTCGGCAGGGTCGTAACGATCTGCTCGTGTTCGATCAGCGAAGCTGCCATGTTGGCAAACATCGCCTTGCGGTGGCTGGCGGTTCTATTCAGCTTGCGGCCGGCTTTACCGTGGCGCATGGCTATTCTCCTTCACTTGCAGGCATCCGCCCGCAGTCTAATGGTTAGTATTGGTCTTCGTAACGCTTGGCGAGATCTTCGATGTTCTCAGGCGGCCAGGACGGCACTTCCATGCCGAGGTGCAGGCCCATGGAAGCGAGAACTTCCTTGATTTCGTTCAGCGACTTGCGACCAAAATTCGGCGTGCGGAGCATTTCTGCTTCGGTCTTCTGAATGAGGTCGCCGATGTAGACGATGTTGTCGTTCTTCAGGCAGTTGGCCGAACGGACCGAAAGTTCCAGTTCGTCGACCTTCTTGAGAAGCGCCGGGTTGAAGGCGAGTTCGGTGACTGCCTCTTCCTCTGCTTCCTTCTGCGGCTCGTCGAAGTTGACGAAAACCGACAGCTGGTCCTGAAGGATGCGGGCCGCAAAAGCGATCGCATCTTCACCGGTGACGGAACCGTCCGTCTCGATGGACATCGTCAGCTTGTCGTAGTCAAGAACCTGGCCTTCACGGGTGTTTTCCACCTTGTAGGACACCTTCTTGACCGGCGAGTACAGGCTGTCGACCGGGATCAGGCCGATCGGAGCATCTTCCGAACGGTTGCGATCAGCCGGCACGTAGCCCTTGCCGTTGTTGACGGTGAACTCCATGCGGATCTCGGCGCCCTCGTCGAGGGTGCAGATCACATGGTTCGGGTTGAGGATTTCGATATCGCCAACCGTCTGGATGTCACCGGCGGTTACAACGCCCGGACCCTGCTTGCGCACAACCATGCGCTTTGCGTCGTCGCCATCCATCTTGATGGCGATTTCCTTGATGTTGAGCACGATGTCCGTCACATCTTCCCGGACGCCCGGGATAGAGGAGAACTCGTGCAGGACGCCGTCGATCTGCACTGCGGTGACAGCAGCACCACGCAGCGACGACAGAAGCACGCGGCGAAGCGCGTTGCCGAGGGTCAGACCGAAGCCGCGCTCAAGCGGTTCCGCAACCAGCGTTGCCTTGGTGCGGCCGGAGGAGACGAACTCCACCTTGTTCGGCTTGATCAGTTCCTGCCAATTCTTCTGGATCATGTTTTCTGCCTTCCGTTCGTTGCCACCATCCAATCGTGACAACCGAGCCCCGAAGACCGGGAGAGAGCGGATGCCCCCTCACCGGCATGTTGAACGCAAATGATCAGACGCGGCGCTTCTTGCGCGGGCGGCAACCGTTGTGCGGGATCGGGGTCACATCGCGGATCGAGGTGATCATGAAGCCCGCAGCCTGCAGCGCGCGAAGAGCGGATTCACGGCCGGAACCCGGGCCGCAAACTTCGACTTCCAGCGACTTCATGCCGTGTTCCTGAGCCTTCTTGGCGCAGTCTTCAGCGGCGATCTGAGCGGCAAACGGGGTCGACTTACGCGAACCCTTGAAACCCTTGGCACCGGCAGACGACCAGGCAATCGCGTTGCCCTGTGCGTCGGTGATGGTGATCATGGTGTTGTTGAACGACGAATTGACGTGAGCAACGCCAGACGTGATGTTCTTGCGTTCGCGACGGCGAACGCGGGTGGCTTCCTTGGCCATAGGATCCCTTTCTTAGATCTCTGCACCGCCGTAATTCCAGCGGCTCCACCGGGAAAAGGATTTGTCGTCCCCTGCCCTGCATCTTCATTCTCCCGCCGAGAGGATATCCACTCCGCGGACTTCACACCCGGTCATTGGACCGGACGGCGGTCAGGCAAGCGCCTTTCCAAACTGCAAAAGGAGGCCGGCGCTTGACGCCAGCCTCCCAATCTCCCTTTTCGGGAAATTACTTCTTCTTACCGGCAATCGCCTTCGCCGGACCCTTGCGGGTGCGAGCGTTGGTGTGGGTGCGCTGACCGCGAACCGGCAGGCCACGACGGTGACGCAGGCCGCGGTAGCAGCCGAGGTCCATCAGGCGCTTGATGTTCATCGAGGTCTCGCGACGCAGGTCACCTTCGACCTGGTAGTCACGGTCGATCGCTTCGCGGATCTGCAGGACTTCAGCGTCCGTCAGCTGATGCACGCGACGATCAGCCGGAATACCGACCTTCTCGATGATTTCCTGTGCGAATTTCGGGCCGATCCCGTGAATGTAGGTCAGCGCGATAACTACGCGCTTCGCCGTCGGGATGTTGACGCCAGCGATACGTGCCACGTCTATTCTCCTTGCGTTCCAGTTGCCATCCGGCAATAGGTGCTTCGTTACGCGACCTCGAAGAGCCGCACGTTGATTGAGGTTCGAGACACGTCAAAAACGACCGTACTCGGACTTCATTTTCTTTGAAGACCGCGCCGATCGCTCTCATGTCGCGAGTTGGCGCTGTCTTTGGCGGAATCGGCCGGAAAAGTCAACTCCCCGGCGGTTCCTTTTCGGCAAAGACCAGTGTCTAAGCCAGAATCTTCTCGATCTCGGCAGTAACGGTGTTCACATCCGCCATGCCATCCACCGTTCTCAGCTGCCCCGTACCGGCATAATGCTCCGACAACGGTGCGGTCTTTTCACGATACTCGGTCAGCCGGCGCTTGAACGCCTCCGGATTGTCGTCCGAACGGACCGTGCCTCCCGCAGCGATGGTTTCCGCTACGCGATTCTCCATCCGCTTTACAAGGGCTGCCTCGTCGACCTTCAGCTCGATGACTGCGTCGAGCTTCAGACCTTTGCCCTCGAGCATCTTGCCGAGCGCAATCGCCTGCGGAACGGTACGCGGGTAACCATCAAGGATGAAACCCTTTGCACAATCCGGCTGGTCGATGCGATCCGACACGATTTCGTTGACGATCTCATCGGATACCAGCTGACCGGCATCCATGACGGCCTTGGCACGCTTGCCGACCTCAGTCGCCTGGGCAACGGCTGCCCGCAGCATATCGCCTGTGGAAAGCTGCGGAATGCCGTATCTCTCCGTCAGAAGCTTGGCTTGCGTCCCCTTGCCAGCGCCCGGCGGTCCCAAAAAAATCAGTCTCATCGTCCCCTCTTTCCTCCGCGCAGCTTCGACTTCTTGATCAGCCCCTCATATTGCTGTGCGATGAGGTGGCCCTGGATCTGTGCTACCGTATCAAGGGTCACGCTGACAACAATCAAAAGCGACGTACCACCAAGGTAGAACGGCACGCCGGTCTGCGAAATCAGAACTTCCGGCAGAATGCAGACGAAGATCAGGTAGACCGCACCGATGACGGTGATGCGCGTCAGGACGTAATCGATGTATTCCGCGGTGCGCTCACCCGGACGAATGCCCGGAATGAAGCCGCCGTGCTTCTTGAGATTGTCGGCCGTGTCCTTCGGATTGAAGACGATTGCCGTGTAGAAGAAGGCGAAGAAGGCAATCATCGCACCGTAGAGGACCATGTAGAGCGGCTTGCCGTGAGCAAGTGCGCCAACGATGGTGGTGGCCCAGCCCGGCAGCGCCGCCGTGTTGGCAAAGCCCGCGAGCGTTGCCGGCAAGAGCAGCAGTGAGGATGCGAAGATTGCCGGGATGACGCCCGAAGTGTTGAGCTTCAACGGTAGGTGCGAGGTGTCGCCCTGGAACATGCGGTTGCCGACCTGGCGCTTCGGATACTGGATCAGAAGTCGGCGCTGCGCCCGTTCGACAAAGACGATAAGGGCGATGACGGCAACGACCATGATGATGATCGCAAGGATCAGCGGCGTCGAAAGCGCGCCGGTGCGGCCGAGTTCGAGCGTACCGGCGAGAGCCGTCGGCAGGTGCGCGACAATACCAGCGAAGATGATCAGCGAAATACCGTTGCCGATACCGCGCGAGGTGATCTGCTCACCGAGCCACATCAGGAACATGGTGCCGCCGAGCAGGGAAATGACAGTCGAAATGCGGAAGAACCAGCCCGGATCGTTCACAAGGCCATTGCCGCTCTCGAGGCCGACGGCGATGGCGTAAGCCTGCGCCGTGCCGAGAAGCACCGTGCCGTAGCGGGTGTACTGGTTGATGATCTTGCGTCCCTGCTCACCTTCCTTCTTCAGCTGTTCCAGAGCCGGAACGACCGAGGTCATCAGCTGAACAATGATCGAGGCAGAGATATAGGGCATGATGCCGAGCGCGAAGATCGCCATGCGCTCAACTGCACCGCCCGAAAACATGTTGAAGAGGCCGAGAATGCCGCCGCTCTGGCCGCGGAATGCCTGGGCAAACGCTTCCGGGTTAAGACCGGGCAGCGGAATATAGGTGCCAAGACGGTAAACCAGAAGCGCACCAAGCGTGAACCAAAGCCGTTTCTTCAGATCTTCCGCCTTGGCGAAAGTCGAGAAATTCAGGTTCGAGGCGAGCTGTTCCGCTGCAGAAGCCATGCAATTCTCCGCGTACCAAATCTCGGAATCAGCGGGAACACCCGGTCCGTTCCGGAAGGAGTAACTTTTCGTATTGAAAACCGGACGCGAGGCGATTGTGTCTGCAATCGGATGCCTCACCGTGGTTTCCGCTATGTCCGCTTGCGGCAAGCGATTCGCCGGCTGCGGACGTGAGGCTCACATATGGGAGCAAAACCGCCCGGAGTGAAGCACCCCGGGCGGTTCATCAATAATATTATTCAGCAGCGGCTGCGAGCAGCTTGACCGAACCGCCGGCCTTTTCGATCTTTTCGATCGCCGACTTGGAAGCGCCAGCGACTTCGATCGAAACCTTCGCCTTCAGTTCGCCGTCAGCGAGAACGCGGACGCCGTCCTTTTCGCGACGGATGACGCCGGCAGCCTTGAGGGCAGCCGCATCGACGGTCTTCGAAGCGTCGAGCTTCTTGGCGTCGATTGCCGTCTGGATACGGCCGAGCGACACGACAACAAACTCCGAAGCGAAGATGTTGTTGAAGCCGCGCTTCGGCAGACGACGGTAGATCGGCATCTGGCCGCCTTCGAAGCCGTTGATAGCAACGCCCGAACGAGCCTTCTGACCCTTGACACCGCGGCCGGCCGTCTTGCCGGAACCCGAACCGATACCACGGCCGAGACGCTTACGGCTGTGGGTAGAGCCTTCGTTGTCCTTGATTTCATTCAGTTTCATGAGCTTATCCCCCTCACTTCTCGTCGACGACGCGAACGAGGTGCTGGACGGTCCGGATCATGCCGCGAACAGACGGAGTGTCTTCGAGCGTGCGAACCCGGTGCATCTTGTTGAGGCCCAGACCGATGAGCGTCTGACGCTGCACGGCCGGACGGCGAATGGGGCTACCGATCTGCTCGACGGTAACCGTCTTCTTGGCAAGTTCTTTCTTAGCCATCTGTCAGCTCCCTTATTCTTCGGAAGCAGCGCCGGAGGAAACACGACGAGCCTGGAGCGTGGCGTACTTGATGCCGCGCTGAGCTGCGATGTCCTTCGGGTGCATCTGGTTCTTGAGGGCGTCGAAGGTTGCGCGAACCATGTTGTAGGGGTTCGACGAACCGGTCGACTTGGCGACGACGTCATGAACGCCGAGCGTTTCGAAGACGGCGCGCATCGGGCCACCGGCGATGATACCGGTACCGGCCTTGGCCGAACGCAGCAGCACCTTGCCGGCGCCGTGACGGCCATGAACGTCGTGATGCAGGGTACGACCACCACGCAGCGGGACGAAAATCAGGTCGCGCTTGGCAGCTTCCGTCGCCTTGCGGATGGCTTCCGGCACTTCGCGTGCCTTGCCATGGCCGAAGCCGACGCGGCCCTTCTGGTCGCCAACGACGACGAGAGCGGCGAAACCGAAACGACGACCGCCCTTCACCACCTTGGCGACGCGGTTGATTGCTACGAGCTTGTCGACAAATTCGCTGTCGCGCTCTTCGCGGTTCTGGCGATCTTCGCGAGAACCCTTTCTTTCTTGTGCCATTGTCCTTTTCCTTTTTCTTTTCCGGGTGCAATCGGCAGATTGACAAAAGTCGCCTCCGTCTTTCCGACTGGAAGCGACCGGAAACCACTGATCGTCCAGGGCGGACTCGAGGCCCGCCCTGTGATCGATCAGAAGTTCAGACCACCTTCACGTGCAGCTTCGGCCAAAGCCTTGATGCGGCCGTGATAGATGAAGGCGCCACGATCAAAGACAACGTCCTTGACGCCAGCCTTTACGGCGCGCTCAGCGATGAGCTTGCCGACGGCAGCAGCAGCTGCCGCGTCAGCGCCCGTCTTCAAAGACGAACGCAGATCGGTATCGAGCGTGGAGGCAGACGCAAGCGTCTTGCCGGCAACGTCATCGATAACCTGTACGTAGATGTTCTTCGACGAGCGATGAACCGACAGGCGCGGACGGCCATTGGCGACCGCCTTGATTTGACGGCGCACGCGGTTGGCGCGACGCACAAGAGTATCTTTCCTGCTAGCCATTTCGCGTGATCCTTACTTCTTCTTGCCTTCTTTGCGGACAATCCGCTCTTCGGCATACTTGACGCCCTTGCCCTTGTAGGGCTCGGGGCCACGGTATTCGCGGATTTCCGCGGCAACCTGGCCGACCTGCTGCTTGTTGATGCCGGACACGATGATTTCGGTCGGCTTCGGAACAGCAATCGTGATGCCTTCCGGCGTCTGGTAGACGACGTCGTGGCTGAAACCGAGCGCCAGTTGCAGGTTCTTGCCCTGCAGCGACGCACGATAACCAACGCCGTTGATTTCGAGCTTGCGCTCGTAACCGTCCTTGACGCCCTTCAAGATGTTCTCGATCATCGTGCGGGACATGCCCCACTTCGAACGAGCATCCTTGCTCTGGCTGAGCGGCTGTACGACAACCGCATTATCTTCGAGCTTTACCGAAACTTCGTCGTTTGCAACAAAGAACAGTTCGCCCTTCGGGCCCTTCGCCGTTACCTTCTGGCCATCAACGCTTGCCGTGACGCCTGCCGGAACCTGAACGGGCTTCTTACCGATACGAGACATTTTTATACCTGTCTGTTCGCTATGGAGAACTTGCTACGCCTTAGAAGACGGAGCAAAGAATCTCGCCACCAACATTCTGTTCGCGTGCCTGGTGATCGGCCATCACACCCTTCGGGGTCGAAAGGATGGTGATGCCGAGGCCGTTCGCGACCTGCGGAATGGACTTAACCGAGACATAAACTCGGCGGCCCGGCTTGGAAACGCGTCCGATCTCACGGATTACGGAAGCGCCTTCGTAGTACTTCAGTTCGATGTTCAGCTCGGCCTTGCCGTTGCCAAACACGACTTCAGAGTATCCACGGATGTAGCCTTCAGCCTGAAGGACATCCAGAACGCGTGCGCGGAGCTTCGAAGCCGGCGTGGAAACGCTCGACTTGCGGCGAGCCGCGCCGTTACGGATACGGGTGAGCATATCGCCCAGCGGATCAGTCATTGCCATGTGCCCGTCTCCTTACCAGCTCGACTTGACGATGCCCGGCACCTTGCCGAGATTGCCCAGTTCGCGAAGCGCAATACGCGACATACGAAGTTTACGATAGTAGGCGCGCGGACGGCCGGTGACTTCGCAGCGGTTGCGAATGCGGGTCTTGGATCCATCGCGCGGCAGACCTGCCAGCTTGATGGTTGCCTTGAACCGCTCTTCGATCGGCAGAGACTGGTTCATGATGATTGCCTTCAGCGCGGCACGCTTTGAAGCTTGCCCGGCAACCAGTTTGCGGCGGCGCTTGTTCTTTTCAACTGCGCTCGTTTTCGCCATAACAGTTATCCTTCTTTACGCTTGTCGTTACGGATTACTGACGGAACGGGAAGTTGAACTCTGTGAGCAGAGCGCGTGCTTCGTCGTCGTTAGTAGCCGTCGTGCAAACGATGATGTCCATGCCCCACATCTGATCAACCTTGTCGTAGTTGATCTCAGGGAACACAATGTGCTCCTTGACGCCCATGGCGAAGTTGCCACGGCCATCGAAGGACTTCGGATTGAGGCCACGGAAGTCGCGAACGCGCGGAAGAGCGATGTTCACGAGACGATCCAGGAACTCATACATCCGAACGCCGCGCAGGGTAACCTTGGCACCAATCGGCATGCCTTCGCGAAGCTTGAAGCCTGCGATGGAGTTGCGAGCGCGGGTGATTACCGGCTTCTGACCAGCAATCGCAGCGAGGTCGGCAGCAGCAACGGTCGGCTTCTTCGAGTCGCCCGTCGATTCGCCAACACCCATGTTGATGACGATCTTGTCGAGGCGCGGGATCTGCATTTCGTTGGCGTAGGAGAACTTCTCCTGCATCGCCTTGCGGATGCGCTCTACGTATTCCTTCTTGAGCCGCGGCTCGTAAGCGGACTTAGCCATCGATCACTACTCCCGAACGCTTGGCCACGCGGACCTTCTTGTCACCGTCGATCTTGAAACCGACGCGAGTCGGCTTGCCGTCCTTCGGATCGGCAATCGCGATGTTCGAAAGATGGATCGAGGCTTCCTTGTTGATGATGCCGGCTTCCTGGCTCTGGGTCTGGCGCTGGTGACGCTTCACCATGTTGACGCCACGCACAACAGCCCGGTCTTCCTTCGGCATAACCTGGACGACTTCGCCGGTACGGCCCTTGTCCTTACCGGTGAGAACGACAACCTTGTCGCCTTTGCGAATCTTTTGCATCTCTCTACGCTCCTTTAGAGTACTTCTGGAGCCAGCGAGATGATCTTCATGTGGTTCTTGGCGCGAAGTTCGCGCGGAACCGGTCCGAAGATACGGGTGCCGATCGGCTCTTTCTTGTTATCGATAAGAACGGCTGCGTTGGTGTCAAAGCGGATGACAGAGCCATCCGGACGGCGGATGTCCTTCGCAGTGCGAACGACAACAGCCTTCATGACATCACCCTTCTTTACGCGGCCGCGCGGAATGGCTTCCTTGATCGAAACGACAATGATGTCGCCGACCGACGCATACTTGCGCTTGGAGCCGCCCAGCACCTTGATGCACATGACACGACGTGCGCCGGAATTATCCGCCACGTCGAGGTTTGTTTGCATCTGAATCATGTCAGGTCGCCTTCTTGTTGTTACCCGGCCGGTTGGGTCGAAACCCCCTCGCCTGGCTTATAGTGCTCATCTCAAAGCAAAAGAACGCCCGGACTCGAGCGTTCCCCTGCTTCAATTGCGTGCTTCATACAGGTATTTGCCCAAGACGCAAGGGTCTTCAGGTCAAAACCTGCAGAAATCAAGCGTGGACGGCTACAACCGTCCAGCGCTTATCCTTCGAGATCGGCGCACATTCCTCAATGGAAACGACGTCACCAACCCTGAACTGGTTGTTTTCGTCGTGCGCCTTGTACTTCTTCGAGCGACGGACAGTCTTCTGGAGGATCGGGTGCGCAAAACGGCGCTCGACCCGGACGACGACGGTCTTGTCGTTCTTGTCGCTGACAACAGTGCCCTGCAGAATGCGTTTCGGCATATTTTCTGGTCCTTAGGCCTTGGCTTCTGCCGCCTTCTGGCGGGCAATGGTTTTGACGCGTGCGATGTCCTTGCGGACTTCGTTGATACGCGAAGACTTCTCGAGCTGGCCGGTTGCCTTCTGGAAGCGCAGGTTGAACTGCTCCTTCTTCAGCTTGGCAAGCTCTTCGTTGAGTTGATCGGCGCTCAGAGCGCGAACTTCTACGGCTTTCATGAGTTCACTCCTTACTCTGCGATACGCTGCACGAAGCGCGTCTTGACAGAGAGCTTGGCAGCGCCAAGACGAAGTGCCTCACGGGCAAGTTCTTCGCTGACACCATCGATCTCAAACATCATACGGCCGGGCTTGACCTTGCATGCCCAGTATTCGACCGAACCCTTACCCTTACCCATGCGGACTTCCGTCGGCTTGGCGGTTACGGGAACGTCGGGGAACACACGGATCCACACGCGGCCGGCGCGCTTCATGTGACGCGTGATCGCGCGGCGGGCCGCTTCGATCTCGCGCGCATTGACGCGGTTCGGCTCTTGAGCCTTCAGGCCGAATTCGCCGAAGGCAAGATCAGAACCGCCCTTGGCTACGCCCTTGATGCGGCCCTTGAACTGCTTGCGATACTTCGTACGCTTTGGCTGCAACATTTTTTTACTTCTCCGATATTGGCTGCCAAACGCGAATGTTACGCGTTTTCACGACGGCGGTCACGATCGCCACGGTCGCGATCACGGCTGCCAGGGCCCTGGTTGTCACTTTCGATCGCACGGCGCTCGGAAGCCATCGGATCGTGCTCAAGGATTTCGCCCTTGAAGATCCAGACCTTGATGCCGCAGATACCGAAAGCGGTTTCCGCTTCGGCCGTGCCGTAGTCGATGTCCGCACGCAGGGTGTGCAGCGGAACGCGACCTTCGCGGTACCATTCGGTACGAGCGATTTCGGCGCCACCGAGACGACCGGCGCAGGTGATCTTGATGCCTTCGGCGCCAAGACGCATGGCCGACTGAACAGCGCGCTTCATCGCACGGCGGAAAGCCACGCGGCGCTCGAGCTGCTGGGCGATCGACTGGGCAACGAGCGTTGCGTCAACTTCCGGCTTGCGCACTTCAACGATGTTGAGGTGCGTTTCGGAGTTGGTCATCTCGGAAAGCTTCTTGCGGAGCTTTTCGATGTCGGCGCCCTTCTTGCCGATGATGAGACCCGGGCGAGCCGAGTGGATCGTGACGCGGCACTTCTTGTGCGGACGCTCGATGACCACCTTGGCGATGCCGGCAGCCTTCAGCTCTTCCATCAGGTAAGCGCGGATCTTCAGGTCTTCATGAAGCAGCTGGCCGTATTCGGCGTTGTCTGCAAACCAACGGCTATCCCAGGTCCGGTTGATACCGAGACGGAAACCGATCGGATTAATCTTCTGACCCATTATGCGGCCTCCCCTTTGGCTTCCACTTCGCGAACGACGATCGTCAAGTGCGAGAACGGCTTTTCGACGCGCGATGCACGGCCGCGACCACGGGCGTGGAAGCGCTTCATGACGATCGACTTGCCAACGTAAGCTTCTGCAACGACGAGCGAATCGACGTCGAGATCGTGGTTGTTCTCTGCGTTTGCGATGGCAGATTCAAGGGTCTTCTTGACCGTTTCTGCAATGCGCTTGCGGGAGAACTCCAGTTCGGCCAGAGCGCGGTCGACCTTCTTGCCGCGGATCATCGCGGCAACCAGGTTGAGCTTCTGGGGGCTGACGCGGATCGTGCGCGCAATTGCCTGCGCCTCATTATCCTTCAGCCGGCGTTCGGCTTTTGCCTTGCCCATTGTTACTTCCTCTTTGCCTTCTTGTCCGCGCCATGACCGTAGTAGGTCCGGGTCGGAGAGAATTCGCCAAACTTGTGACCGACCATGTCTTCATTGACGCTGACCGGAACGTGCTTGCTGCCGTTGTAGACGCCGAAGGTGAGGCCGACAAACTGCGGAAGGATCGTGGAGCGGCGGCTCCAAATCTTGATCACTTCGTTACGACCGCCTTCGCGGACCTTCTCAGCCTTCTTGAGAAGATAACCGTCAACGAACGGACCTTTCCATACTGAACGAGTCATTCGAGACTTCCTCTCTTACTTCTTCTTCTGGTGCCGCGAGCGCATGATGAACTTGTCGGTCGACTTGTTCGAGCGCGTACGCTTGCCCTTCGTGGGCTTGCCCCACGGGGTAACCGGGTGACGACCACCCGAGGTACGGCCTTCACCACCGCCGTGCGGGTGGTCAACCGGGTTCATGACGACGCCGCGAACGTGCGGACGCTTGCCGCGCCAACGCGAACGACCAGCCTTACCGTCATTGATGTTGCCGTGATCGGGGTTCGATACGGCGCCGATCGATGCGAGGCAGGAACCGTGCACGAGACGCTGTTCGCCCGAGTTCAGACGAAGGATCGCCATGCCCTGGTCACGACCGACGAGCTGCGCGTAGGTACCGGCCGAGCGGGCCATCTGGCCGCCCTTGCCCGGCTTCATTTCCACGTTGTGGATGATGGAGCCGACCGGGATGTACTGCAGCGGCATCGTGTTGCCGGGCTTGACGTCAACGGCCTTCTCCGAAGCGATGACCTTGTCGCCGGCAGCGAGACGCTGCGGAGCGAGGATGTAGGCCTTTTCGCCGTCGGCATAGTTGACGAGCGCGATGAAGGCGGTGCGGTTCGGGTCGTATTCCAGACGCTCGACCGTGCCTTCAACGTCGAACTTGCGACGCTTGAAGTCGACCAGGCGGTAGGTACGCTTGTGACCGCCTCCCTGGAAGCGAACGGTGATGCGACCGAGGTTGTTGCGACCGCCCTTGGAGGACAGGCCCTCGGTCAGCGCCTTGACCGGCTTGCCCTTGTAGAGGCCAGCCCGGTCAACGATGACCAGCTGGCGCTGGCTCGGGGTCGTCGGATTGAAACTTTTCAATGCCATTTTCTTGTTCCCTTTTGGGTTTTTACCCTAATGGGCCTATCCGTTAGAGACCGGTGGAGACGTCGATGGACTGACCGTCGGCGAGCGTAATGATCGCCTTCTTCACGTCCTTCTGCTTTCCGGCAAAGCCGCGGAAACGCTTCGTCTTGCCTTTGCGGACGAGCGTGTTCACGGCCGTAACCTTGACGCCGAACAGAGCTTCGACAGCAGCCTTGATTTCAGGCTTCGAAGCATCCTTGGCGACGTTGAAGACGACCTGGTTCTGTTCGGAAACCAGCGTCGACTTTTCAGTGATCGAGGGAGACACGATCACGTCGTAGTGGCGAAGATCCGTCATTTGAACCGCTCCTCCAGAGCTTCCACGGCAGCCTTGGAAAGCACGAGCTTGCCACGGCGCAGAATGTCGTAAACGTTGATGCCCTGAACCGGCAGAACGTCCACGTTCGGGATGTTCTGGGCTGCGAGCTTGAAATTGTTCTCGATCTCGGCGCCGCCGATGATGAGAGCGTTGGTGAGGCCGAGCGATGCGAATACGCCGGCGAGAGCCTTGGTCTTGGCTTCCTTGGCAACGAGATCGTCGATGACGATGATCTCTGCAGCCTTCAGCTTGGCCGACAGTGCATGACGCAGGCCGAGGGCGCGAACCTTCTTCGGCAGATCATGCTCGTGGCTGCGGACGACCGGGCCATGGGCCTTGCCACCGCCGCGGAACTGCGGAGCGCGAGCGGAGTGGTGGCGGGCGCGGCCCGTACCCTTCTGCTTGTACATCTTGGCGCCGGTGCGCGAAACTTCTGCGCGGCCCTTGGCCTTGTGCGTGCCCTGCTGCTTCTTGGCGAGCTGCCAGCGAACGACGCGGGCAATGATGTCTTCACGGGGTTCGAGGCCGAAAATGGCGTCAGAAAGGGAAACCTTTCCCGCGTCCTTGCCCTCGAGGGTTTTGACGTTGAGATCCATTACTCGGCTCCCTTACTTCGATGCTTCGGCGCGCACAGCGGCCGGGCGCGGAGCGCCTTCCGGGGTGCCCGACTTGATGGCGTCACGAACGACGATCCAGGCACCCTTGGAGCCGGGGACTGCGCCCTTGACCAGGATCAGACCGCGGTCTTCATCGGTCGATACGACTTCGAGGTTCTGGGTGGTGACGCGGGTCTGACCCATGTGACCAGCCATGCGCTTGCCCTTCCAAACGCGGCCCGGATCCTGGTTGGAACCGGTAGAACCATGCGAACGGTGCGATACGGAAACGCCGTGCGTTGCACGCAGACCACCGAAGTTGTGGCGCTTGATCGCACCAGCAAAGCCCTTGCCGATCGTGGTACCGGTGACGTCAACGAGCTGGCCGGCAACGAAATGGTTGGCCGTCAGTTCTGCACCGATGTCGATCAGGTTGTCCGCGGAAACGCGGAACTCGACGAGCTTCGCCTTCGGCTCGACGTTGGCAGCAGCAAAATGGCCGCGCATCGCCTTCGGCGTGTTCTTGACCTTCGAACGGCCGGCGCCCAGCTGGACAGCCACGTAGCCGTTCTTCTCTTCCGTACGCTGGGCTACCACCTGGCAGTTCTCCAGCTTCAATACTGTAACCGGGATATGCTCACCGGCGTCGTTATAGACGCGGGTCATTCCCACTTTCTGTGCAATCACACCTGAACGCATCGGTTCATTCCTCTTGAGAGTTAGTGATGGGGCGAGCCCCCTCACATCTCTGGTTTAAGGTTTCCTTGAGATCATCCGATCTTGAGGTCGCCCGTTTTCGGAAGCCGTTGGACCGGGGTCCACGTACCTTCCTTGTTATTAAAGCTTGATTTCCACGTCGACGCCGGCAGCCAGGTCGAGCTTCATCAGCGCGTCAACGGTCTGCGGGGTCGGGTCTACGATATCGAGAAGGCGCTTGTGGGTGCGCATTTCGAACTGTTCACGGCTCTTCTTGTCGACGTGCGGCGAGCGGTTGACCGTAAACTTTTCAATGCGCGTCGGCAGCGGTACGGGACCGCGCACGCTTGCACCGGTACGCTTTGCCGTCGACACGATTTCGCGCGTCGAGGCGTCGAGGATCCGGTGATCAAACGCCTTGAGGCGGATGCGGATGTTCTGGCCGTTCATACGACTTATCCTTGTTCATGTTGTCTGCGGTTTCCGTGGAAAAACACGCATTGAACTTCGTTTAATGTTCGGCCAGTCCGCTAATTTTCAAAGATCGGAGGGACAGAGTTTCCCCTGCCCCTTCCTATTTGAGCGGCCGTGGCCGGCCTGTCTTTTTGTGAGCGCACAACGTCGAAGCACCGTGCAAATCACGCGTGGGCGCCATTTGCACTATTTCGTCGTCTTCGGCAAGCCGTGCGACCAACTAATTCTTTCGGGGCGGGTATGTTCGAGGCGCATAGCACATGCGCCTCGAATTTCTCCGCCCTCAGTCTCGTCGATTACTCGACGATCGAGGCAACGATGCCTGCGCCGACGGTACGGCCACCTTCGCGGATCGCGAAGCGCAGCTTTTCTTCCATCGCGATCGGAACGATCAGCTCGACGGCAACGGTGACGTTGTCGCCCGGCATGACCATTTCCGTACCTTCCGGCAGCGTCACGATGCCCGTCACGTCCGTCGTGCGGAAGTAGAACTGCGGACGGTAGTTCGTGAAGAACGGCGTATGGCGGCCGCCTTCTTCCTTCGTCAGGATGTAGGCTTCGGCCATGAACTTCTTGTGCGGCTTGACCGAACCCGGCTTGCACAGGATCTGGCCACGCTCAACGCCGTCACGGTTAACACCACGGATCAGCGCGCCGATGTTGTCGCCGGCCTGGCCCTGGTCGAGCAGCTTGCGGAACATTTCAACGCCCGTAACCGTCGTCTTCGACGTGTCGCGGATGCCGACGATTTCAACTTCTTCGCCGACCTTGACGATACCGCGCTCAACGCGACCGGTCACAACCGTACCACGGCCCGAGATCGAGAACACGTCTTCGATCGGCATCAGGAACGGCTGGTCGATCGGACGCTCCGGCGTCGGGATGTAGGCGTCAACAGCGGCCATCAGCTCGCGGATCGCATCTTCGCCGATCTTCTTGTCCGAATCTTCCAGAGCAGCAAGAGCCGAGCCCTTGATGATCGGAATGTCGTCGCCCGGGAATTCGTAGGACGACAGAAGTTCGCGAACTTCGAGTTCGACGAGCTCGAGAAGCTCGGCGTCGTCAACCTGGTCGACCTTGTTGAGGAACACGACGATTGCCGGAACGCCAACCTGGCGGGCGAGCAGGATGTGCTCGCGGGTCTGCGGCATCGGGCCGTCAGCAGCCGAGCAAACCAGGATCGCGCCGTCCATCTGGGCAGCACCGGTGATCATGTTCTTGACGTAGTCGGCGTGGCCGGGGCAGTCAACGTGAGCGTAGTGACGGTTCGGCGTCTCGTACTCAACGTGGGCCGTCGAAATGGTGATACCACGGGCCTTTTCTTCCGGCGCAGCGTCGATCTGGTCATACGCCTTGAACTCGCCGAAGTACTTCGTGATCGCTGCGGTCAGCGACGTCTTGCCATGGTCAACGTGGCCAATCGTGCCAATGTTAACGTGCGGCTTGTTGCGCTCAAATTTGCTCTTTGCCAT